>JAOHJV010000001.1 GCA_028100865.1 Candidatus Pelagibacter sp.
TTAATAGATCTAAAGGTTATGATGTTTTTGGCAAAACTATAGTTAAAGTTTTAGATAAATATGATAACTGGAATGCAACGGTTATGGGTGACGAGACAAGAGAAAAATTATTTTTTAAACATAAAAATTTAAGAATTTTTGGTTTTAAAACACATGATTTTATTCTAAAAAAACTTGCTGAATCTAAAATTTGTGTTGTTTGCTCTCGATGGGAAGAACCTTTTGGAAGAATTGCACTTGAAGCTTCTAGTAGAGGATGTGCTGTTATAATTACTAACAAAGGTGGTCTAAAAGAAGCTGCTACTAACCCACTAATTATCAACAAGTTAAATGAAAAAACTTTATATAATGCAATTAATAGGCTTATCTCTAATAATGATTTAAGAAAAAAATTACAAAAAAAATCTTTGAGTAACTTTTATTTAACTAATGAATTTATCTCAAAAAAAATTGATACATATCGAAAGGTAATTGTTAAATCTTAATTTTATTTAGCGCATTATTTTTAAATAAATTAGCTTCTTTAATGTATCGTCTTACCATTTCTGTAGATTTATGACCTGTCATTGCCATTATGTTTCTTTCCTCAGCGCCAGACTCTGCTGTAGAGGTTGCAAACCCTGATCTTAAGCTATGTCCAGCGTATCTATGGCCGTCTAAGCCAGCATAATTTGCATACTTTTTAATTATTAATGCTACGCTTTTATCTGAAATATTAAAAATTGTACTTTTTTTTAAATCAAATATTTCAATCCAATTTTTCAATGCTATTACAGGACAAAAATTTTTATTATCAAAGTAGGGGATAGCTTTAGTCATGCCTTCACCAGATTGATCAGTCTTTGACCTCTTCACGAAGATCTTAACTCCTTCAGATACAAATTCTAAGTCTTCATATTCGATATCTACCAACTCAGATCTTCTAAAACCACCTGAAAATCCAATTAAAATTAAAGCCTTATCTCTAATTTTTCTTTTATCTTTTTCATTAGATTGATCTATTGCATTAATTAATAATTTTAAATCATTGATTAATAATGGTTTTTTACCTTTTTGATTACTTCCATTTGTTCTTTTAATCCCCATTAAATTTTCCATAATTATGGGATGTTTTGTATCAATATAATGGCCTTTGGTTTTATGAAGTATGCTGATTGATGCTAAACGCCTTTTTAAAGTGCTATATTTAGAATATGAGGATAAATGAGTTATATATAGTGATAATATTTTAGGCTGTGTTGGCATTGCCTGAAATCCATTTTTTGAACAAAATAATGAAAAGTCATTATAATCTGACTGATAAGCTCGAAGTGTATTTTCTGATTTAGAATTTCTTAGATTCTTAATTGTTTCTAATTCAAGGCTTTTTATATCAGTTATTAAATTATTCATATATTCCGATAACCATTAATTATCGGAAATATATAATATCTTTATAATTATGTCAATAGTCTATTATTATTAAAATTATAATGATGCTATTATAAAAATCATTAATTTATGTAATTTTTGTAAAAAAGAAATTATAGATATAGATAATTCATCTAAATTTTGCTCTCATAATTGCAAGTTAGAACATTTTAAAAAAAGATATCCTCCAAAAAAAGAAAAAAAATGTAATTTTTGTAATAATACGCTCGATTTTAACTTTTTCAGGATTGTTAAGATTGTTAAAAAAGGTCCAAAAAAAGGTAAATATGTTGGATGGAGAACAATAAATAATGATTATCGAGCTTCAAGATGTCTTAATTGTGAAAAAAAAGAATTTCAGTCTAGGTATACAAAAAATCCAATCCCTCAAATGCTTTCAAATAGCAAAATAAGAGCCAAAAATAAAGGTGTTTTACACACTATCACATCTAAAGATCTAGAAAATATTTGGCCAAAAGATAATTTATGTCCTGTCCTTAAAATACCTTTTGATATGAGTATCAAATCCGGTAAAAGTAAAAGTTTAGCCCCTTCTCTAGATAAAATAGTTCCAAAAAAAGGCTATACACCTGGCAATTTAGTTATTGTTTGTGATATAGTAAATCGTGTTAAATCTGATGCAACACTTGAACAAATGGAAATGATTGTTAGATTTTATTCAAAATTACTAAAATCAAATAAATGAATATTATCAGTATTTTAACTAATTTATTTAAAGTATATGATTAGAAAATTAGAGAGAAAAGATAAAGAAAATTGGATAAAATTGTATTGTGGATATGCAAAATTTTACAAAGTACCAATGAATCAGGGTATTTTAAACACTTTATGGGGCTGGATTCAGGATGATAATCATATTGTTAATGGTATTTGCTATGAATTAGAGGGTAAAATTGTTGGTATTGCTCATTACAGAACAATGCCAAGACCAATTAAGGGCCAATATATTGGTTTTTTAGACGATTTGTTCGTAGAGCCAAAATTTAGAGGTCAAAAAATAGCTCAAAAACTCATTAGTCACCTAAAATCATTATCTAAAACCAATAATTGGGATGGAATTCGTTGGATCACCCACTCTTCCAATGAAAATGCAAAGAAATTATACGATAAAATAGCCAATAACACAGGTTTTGAACTCTATGAACTTAAAGGGGACTAAGTTTCAGCTAAAAGTATGGAATTATTTGAGGAAAATACCAAGAGGTAAAGTTAAAACTTACCTTGAAGTTGCAAAAGCCATTGGAAAACCTAAAGCTTTCAGAGCAGTTGCTAATGCTGTAGGCAAAAACCCTTATCCTCCAAAAATACCCTGTCATAGAGTGATCAGATCTGATGGCAGCCTTGGTGGTTACTCAGGAAAAGGTGGTATTAAGCAAAAAAGGCGATTATTGAGGTTGGAAAAGGTTTTAATTAAATAGAGATTTATACACATCAAATGCTTAAATTTACCCCTAAAATAAACACTTTTAAGCTATTTTAATCCTTTTTCCCATAAATGGTATTATACACCCTTCAGTTGTACTAGATATCGATCTTTGCTTAAAATAAGGTGCTCTATGGCCCTTTAAAGCGTATATTCTGATAGTGCATTGCTCTAGTTTTCAATGACACCAATACTTTTGAAGGATGAAAAAAATAGTGTTTTTTTCAGTTATTTTCGCTCCCCTTCTGTAGTTTAATATAAGTTATTTATGCTTAAATATTTTAGTCATTATAAAAGTGTTGCTATTAAACAATTTTAAACAATCACATTAAATTTTATCTATTATTACAATTTTTTTATTACTATAAAGTTATGTATTAGATTCCTGTTAATCTTATTATCGCTGATTATCGAGGTTAATTATATATATAGTAATGTTTTTTTTACTATATAATAATATTATATATAATTTTTATTTATTAAAAAAACTAATAATTACAGTTAGTTAATAACTATACTTAATCTAAAACATTAGTATATAGTAAATAATTTATTACTATTAATTAAGCTTACTTAGATAGTATTCTCTCCTAGATATATATAGACCGCTTAATACTATAATGAAAAGACCCAGATAAGTCCAATTATCAGGAAGTTCATGGAAGAAATAATAACTAATAATGATATTAGTAATAATTTCTGTATAGCCTAAAGGAGCTAATTTAGAGGCATCAGCATATTTGAGTGATAATATAAGAAAAAGATGCGCTACAGACGCTATAAGGCCTATTAAAGCCATTAAAATCCATTGATTTGAAGTTGGATTAACCCAAACAGAAGGCATAAATAAGCTAATTATGATAGTTCCAATCAAACCTGACAACAAAAGTGTTAATAGTGGATTATCTGAAGTACTGAGCTTTCTAGTTATTATAAGATAAAATCCATAACAAACTCCATTACCTAAAGCAGCCATTGTAGCTAAATTTAGCTCAATAAATCCAGGCCTAATTACTATCAAGGTTCCAATAAATCCTAAGGAAACTGCAGTCCACCTCTTCACCCCTACTTTTTCATTGAGAAAGAAAGGAGATAAAGCTGTTACACATATGGGGGCAACAAAAGCTAGAGTTAAAGCTTTTGGGAGAGAAATCTCTGATATTGCATAAAAAAATAAATACGTAGAAAAAACAAATATCAATCCCCTTATTAATTGAAGTGCAGGTTTTTTTGTCCACACTAGTGTATGTCTGTAGAAAATTAACATTAAAGATAAAGTAAAAATAACAGTGAAGAAATATCTGGCCCATGTAATTTGAAGAACATCCATAGATGAACTTAAATATTTTGCAAAAGCGTCCATTACTGGAACTATCATCCATGCAGAAGCATTTAAAATTATAGCCTTCATAATAGAAGGATACCTTTTAATTGAAGTATTTTAAAGCAAAGAATAAGGTAATTGGAATTGTAACTAATGACATAACAGTAGATACAACAATTGTACTAGAAATATTATCAACAATTTCTTTTGGTGAATACATTGAAGCTACTAAATAGCATAATATTGCACTAGGCATAGAAGATTGGATTAATACTACACCAGCCGAAACACCTGTTAGACCAAAAATCTTTATTAGAATAAACCCTATAATGGGTCCCAAAATTACTCTTCCAGTCGAAGTTATTACGGCATCTTTGAAGGAGAAAACTTTCATTTGAGTGAGTGCAACACCCAAAGACATCAATATCATGACTATCATTCCATAAGCCAGCAACATAACGGTATTCATTACAAATTGTGGAACAGGTTGCTCAAAGTATAAAAACAAAACAGTTATTATTATTGCATAGAATGCAGGACTTTTAAAAATAGTTTGAAAATCAAATGCTCTCTTAGCTAAAAAAATATTTAATGTGAAGTGAAGAAGGACGACTAGTGAAGAAATTGCTGCTGCAATACCCATACCTAGCTCTCCATACGCAAATAAACAAATTGGAATACCCATATTTCCCGTATTAGGTAAAAAAAATGTAGGTAGTTCTCTTATATAATCTTTTTTCATTAAAACTAAAAAAATTAATCCAATTATTCCAAATGTGCTTAAAAGAATTAAAGCATAAAAAAAGAATTCTTTAAAAATATCAAAAGTTACACCTCCAGCAGTAAGTGCAAATATTACCAATGCAGGAGTGCCAAAATTTCCTGCGTATGTTGTTATAAAAGAAGTATCAAATTTTGGGTTTTTTTTTCCCAATAAAAAACCGATTCCAACTATAAAAAATACTGGAAATAAAACTTCAAAGAGTTTTAAATATATATCCATTAATTATACAGCCTGATTAATACAGGTGTTTTAAGAATGTTTATATTTTTCTTAAATATAGATAAACAGTTATTACAATTAAGTTCGGAAGTTTTGTGAGTAATTATTACAATAGTAGCTTTATTATCTTTTTTATTAGGAGTTTGAATTAATCTTTTTACAGATATTTTATATTTAGCTAGTCGATTAGTAATCTGAGACAAAACACCTGGTTTGTCTTTAACTTCAAATCTTAAATATAATGAATTTATATAATTGTTTATATTATATGGTTTTAAGGATTTTAGTTTATTTATTGAAACTCCAAGAGGTTTTTTAATGTTACCTCTTAAAATAGATAATAAATCAGACAGTAATGCAGATGATGTAGGACCTGGACCAGCTCCCTCTCCTTGTAAAATACTCTCGCCAACAGGTTTGCCCTCAAGGATAACTGCATTCATTACACCAGAAACATTGCCGATATAAGATTTTTTGCTAACAAGGCACGGATGTACTGTTTCAAACAAATTACCATTTTTTAACTCAGATATTCCTAAAAGTTTAATTCTTAAATCTAGTTGGTTTGCAATTTCAATATCTTTAAGATCAATCTTCTCAATTCCTTCCATCAAGCATTTATATTTAGAAATTTTGCTATTAAATACTAGCGAAGATAAAATTCTAACTTTTGCGAATGCATCAAAACCATTTAAATCTAATTTTGGATTTCCTGGTTCAGCATAACCAAGTTTTTGTGCTTTTTTCAAAACATCAGAAAAACTTTGGTTTGAATTTTCCATTTCTGAAAGAATATAGTTAGATGTACCGTTTAAAATTCCATATACTTTCGAAATCTTGTTAGTAGCCAAACCTTCTTTGATAGATCTTAATATTGGAATTCCACCTGCAACTGAAGCTTCAAATTCAAGATTAACATTATTGAGTTCAGCAATTTTAGCTAGCTCATTTCCATGTTTAGAAATAAGTGCTTTATTTGGAGTTATTACGTGAATTTTTTTTTTCAAAGCAGTTTCAACTACTTTTTTTGAAATCCCATCTGATAAACCTATAGCCTCAAACAAAATATCAACGTTTGTTTTATCAAAAATATCTAAAGAATTTTTAAAAAATATTTTTTTATTAATTTTAAATTGTCTTTTTTTATTTATATTTCTAGCTGATATGGCGACAACATTAATCTTCTTACCCGTTTTAAGTTC
The DNA here is from genome assembly GCA_028100865.1 of Candidatus Pelagibacter sp. The sequence goes on from JAOHJV010000001.1 coordinate 6,384, forward strand.
GATATCTTTTTTTTTAACATTCAATTCATTAAGCAAATAAGAGCCTACTTGTCCAAGACCTACTACAGCAATATTTATTGATTTCTTCATTGGTTTATATCCGGATATTTACTTTTTTTTGTATAGTCATCTATATAAATCTTATATTCATCATAACTCATATTCGTTATGTCTTCTGATTTTTTTAATACTTCAGATAATTTTTTTTGATCTTCACTTTTTTTAACCACATCTTCTGTCCAGTATTTAGAATCTTTGTTTAATGAACAATTATTTAAAAAAAAAATAAAAAAAATAAAGACTATTTTCATTATAAAGCTGTTTTAATTGGAAAATTAAATTTCATATTTAAATTTTGTACTGCTTGACCTGCTCCACCTTTGATCAAATTGTCTATAGCTGAAATTATTACAATCTTATTTTTATATTTAGATTTACAAACAGAAATAAAACAATTGTTTGAGTTAATGACATCATTAGTACTTAAAAGGCTATTTTCCTTTAAAATTTTTATAAAATCATCATTTTTATAAAAATCTGTTAATGTCTTAATTATTTTTGACTGAGTAACACCTTTTTCTAGATCAATATAAATAGTACTTAAAATACCTCGAAACATTGGAGTAAGATGTGGTGTAAAATTAAAACTTAATTTCTTTTTAGTGTATTTTTTTAACATTTGATCAATCTCTGAATTATGTCGATGAAAGCCAACACCATAGGCGCTCAAAGACTCATATAGGTTTTTATCTTTATATTTTTTATGAACACCTCTACCAGCTCCTGAATAACCAGATTTGGAGTCCATTATTATATTGTTAACTTTAACTAAGTTTTTTTTAAAAAGTGGAATTAATGGTAAAAGTATTGAAGTTGGATAACAGCCAGGACAAGATATGATTTGGTATTTACTTAAGTCTTTTCCGTTAACTTCTGGAAGACAGTATATACTTTTCTTAATTAAATTCACTGCTCTGTGTTTTTGTTTGTACCATTTTAAATATTCTGAACTTTTTTCTAATCTAAAATCAGCCGCTAAATCAATTAAAGTAATATCTTTTGTTAAATGTTTTGAAATATCTTGTGCTTCTCCATTAGGTAACGCTGTAAAAACTACATCTACATCTTTTAAAAGTTTTTTATTAAATTTAATAATTTTTGGTAATTTTTTTCCTGAAAGAGACTTGTCATAACTAGAAATATTTTTTCCTACAGAACTATTTCCACATAAAAATTTTATGTTTATAAATTTGTGTTTAATTAATAATTTAATTAATTGAACACCAATATATCCAGTTGAACCAGCAACCAACGCATTAAGCTTAGGCATAATCTATTATAGCAGTTTAAAATTAAAAAAGAATTATCTTTTAGAAAATTGAAAGCTTCTTCTAGCTTTTCTTCTACCAGGTTTTTTTCTCTCAACCGCCCTAGAGTCTCTGGTAGTAAGTTTTTCAGTCTTTAATGTAGATTTTAAATTTTCATCAAACATAACTAAAGCTTTAGATATACCGTGAACTAATGCTCCTGCTTGGCCAGTAGGTCCTCCCCCACTAACGCTACATCTAACATCATAATCTGTAGATTGATTGATTATATCAAATGGTCTTGTAATTTGAAGATGATGAAATTCGCTTGAAAAATATTCATTAAATAATTTTCCATTAACATAAATTTTACCAGATCCTTTTTTTAACCATACCTTTGCAATTGATGTTTTTCTTCTTCCTGTTGCATATTTACTGTCTTTAAAATCTAATTTTAATTTAGGTATTTTTGAAGTTGTTTGAGTATTTTCCATATTAATTTCTAGCCAAGTTTTTACTGTTTAATTTACCCAGTTCAATTACTTGTGGATTTTGTGCTGCATGTGGATGATCACTTCCAGAATAAATTTTTAGTTTAGTTAATTGTTTTCTACCTAATACACCGCCTGGCAACATTCTTTTTACAGCAAGTTTTAAAGTTTCACCTGGTTTTTTTTCATGTAATTTTTCTGGCGTAGTCTCTTTAATTCCACCAGGATATCCTGTGTGTCTATAATAAATTTTGTCTTGAAATTTTTTTCCAGTAAATTTTGCTTGCTCAATATTCTTAACCACTACAAAATCTCCATGGTCCATATGTGGTGTGTAACTAGTTTTGTTTTTTCCTCTGATAATTTTAGATATTACAGTTGCTAATCTTCCAACTACAGCATTTGTTGCATCTATTTCATACCATGATGAAGTAACCTGGTCTTTTTTTAAGAATTTTGTCATTGTGCCAGAGTTAATACTATTATTAATTACAAAGTCAATTTGATATTTGGCTTGTAATATAGGACTTATCTGCTAAAAAGTACTTGCCGATTTGATCCTATTGCGGGCATATAACTGCTAAACAGGAATTTTTCATTACATTATCGGCAGGCATTTGAACTGTATTGTGCGCCTTACATTAAGTTAAAGCACTAAAAAAGGAGTAAAAATGAGTACAAAAAGAAATAATCCAGAAACAATAGCAATTCATGGTGGCGACTATAGAAGTGACCCATCAACTAATGCGGTAGCTGTACCAATCTATAGAACTACATCGTATCAGTTCGATAGTACTGAGCATGCAGCTAACTTATTTGCATTGAAAGAATTTGGCAACATTTATACAAGAATCATGAATCCAACAAATGATGTTCTTGAAAAAAGAGTTGCTGCTCTTGATGGTGGTTTAGCTTGTTTAACAGTTTCGTCGGGACAAACTGCTTCTACCTTTGCAATTCTAAATGTTGCTCAGGCTGGAGATAATATTGTAAGTTCAACAGATCTATATGGTGGAACAGTATCTTTGTTTACTCATACATTAAGTAAACTTGGTATTGAAGTTAGATATGCTGATCCGTCTGATCCAAAAAACTTTGAAAAAGCAATTGATGAAAAAACAAGAGCTTTTTATGGTGAAACTTTACCAAATCCATATTTGAGAGTTTTTCCAATTAAAGAAGTGGCGGATATTGGTAAAAAATACAATATACCATTAATTGTTGATAACACAGCAGCACCAGTTATTTGTAAACCACTTGAACATGGAGCGAATGTAGTTGTTTATTCACTTACAAAATATATAGCAGGTCATGGAACAGTTGTTGGTGGCGCCTTAGTTGATGGAGGTAATTTTGATTGGACAGCAGACCCAAAAAGACAACCATTATTTAATGAACCAGATGCAAGTTATGGCGGCGTAGTATGGGGTAAAGCAGTACCTGAATTAACAGGTGCAAACGTTTCTTTTGCTGTAAGAGCAAGAGTAACTTTGTTAAGAGATCTGGGATCAGCTTTATCTCCTGATAACGCATTTGGTGTAATTCAAGGATTAGAAACTGTTGCTTTAAGAATGAAACAACACTGTGAAAATGCTTCAAAAGTTGTTGATTATCTAAAAAAACATAAGGCTATATCTAAAGTGATTTATGCAACTGAACATAATAAAGAAATTTCTAGTAGAGCAAAGAAATATCTTAAAAATGGAAATGGTGCATTAGTTGGTATTGAATTAGCAGGTGGTATAGAAGCTGGTAAAAAATTTATAGAGTCTTTAAAAATGTTTTACCATGTAGCAAACATTGGTGATGCCAGAAGTTTAGCAATTCATCCAGCAACAACTACTCATAGTCAATTAACAGAGGATGAGTTAGCTGCAGCGGGTGTAACACCTGGATATGTAAGATTATGTATCGGTTTAGAGCATATTGACGATATTATTGATGACTTAGATCAAGCTTTGGACAAATCTTCCAAAGGTAATCTAAAAGCTGTAAGCTAGGTATAGGATTTATATGTCAACAAATCGAAATTAGTTAACTTTTCTATAATTTGATAAATATAGAAAATATAAAGTTGATAAAATAATTAAAATAGAATTTATCTGGTGTAAGGATGCATAAAAAATCTTTACTCCAGATAAAAGAGTTAATATCCCTAAGATAACTTGTAAAAATAAACTAATTCCAATTATAAAAATAGGTTTTCTGAATATTCTATCACAGTCTTTAATAACGTAAAAAAGAATGTACATATAAATACCTAAAATTAAATAAGCTAAATTTCTATGAATAAATTGAACTATAGAGGGATTGTCAAAAACGTTTACATTTAAAATTTCATTCAATTGGCTATCGTCAGGAAAATAGGATGAGCCCATTAAAGGCCAAGTATTGTAAACTTTTCCAGCATCCATTCCCGACACAAAGGCGCCTATTATTAATTGCAAAAATAATAAAAAAAGAAAAACTTTTATTAAATTTATATTTATTGAAATATATTGAGATTGAATTTTAGTTAATTTAATAAATTTCCAAAATACTACAGATAAAATTATAAAGGCTGTTACTAAATGTAATGAAAGTCTGTAATGACTAACATCAATCCTATCTATCAAACCGCTAGATACCATATACCAACCAATAAAACCTTGAAAACAAACTAATAAAAAAATCAATCCATAGTTTTTTAAAATTTTTAAATCATATTTGAATGAAAAAATTATAAGTGGTAACAATACAGTTAAGCCAATTAATCTGCCCAATTGACGGTGACCCCATTCCCACCAAAAAATTACCTTAAATTCATTAAGCGTCATATTAAAATTTTGCTCACTAAATTCAGGAATAGTTTTATAGAGCTCAAAATAATCAATCCATTTATCATTTGTAAGTGGTGGAATAAATCCAACAAATAATTCCCAAGTTGTTATTGATAGTCCAGAGTCAGTTAATCTTGTTAAGCCACCAACTAAAATTATAAGAATTATAAGTACAATAAGTGTAAGTAACCAAAATTTTAATTGATTATTTAAATGACTATTCTGACTGTACATATATAGATAAATATAATAATTGTTAATAAATCCAATAAATTAAATGTCGCCAAAAAATAAAAAAAAATTAAACGGAATACGTATAAAACTAGATAAATTAGATAATAAACTTCTAGCTTTAATTAAATATCGGACTTCTCTAGTTAAAGAAGTTCTTAAGTTAAAAGAATTTAAAAAGGAAATCGTAGATCAAAAAAGAATTAATTTTATTTTAAATAAAATTAGAGGAAAATCCAAAAAACTTAAAATAGACCCAAAAATTACTAATCGTATATGGAAGAATATGATCTGGTCTTATATTGATTACGAAAGACGAAATTTTAAAAAGAAGTAATTACTTACTGTGAGGTGGAAGTTTTTTTTCCACAAATGTTTCGTGTTTTCTTATAGCAGGATTGTATTTTTTAGCTGAAAGTTTAACTTTTGCTTTTTCACCACCGGCTGGTTTTTTCACGTAGTAAAAGAAGGGGCTATCTGGTTTCGACTCTGGAACTAATCTAACTTTTACGTGTGTTTTTTTTGCCATTTTATTTTAAATCTTTTAAATTTTTAACAATTTTAGAAATCTTAACTAATTTATTTCTTAAATTATCAGCTTTTATAGAATTATTTGCCATTTCGTCAAGTTCTAAAGATTGTTCTCCATTAAGTATTTTTTTTACACCATTAATGGTCATACCCTGTACCTTAAGAAGAAATCTAACTTTTTTGAGAAGATTAATGCAATTCTTGTCATAATATCTTCTATTAGAATTTAAAATCTTGGGTTTAATTTGCTTAAACTGAGTTTCCCAAAATCTTATTATATGTGTTGGAAGTTCGCCCTTCTTATTGGATTTCAAATTTAATATTTTAGCAACTTCACCTATCGTTTTGTAAGCACTGTCAGATTTATCCATTATCTTTTAAATTTACAAAATCTTTAAATTCTTTTGAGGGTTTAAATAACACTACATCTCTACTTGAAATCATTTTAGTTTCTTTAGTTTTCGGATTTCTTCCTATCCGTGATTTTTTTTGTCTTATAGAAAAAGTCCCAAATTTTGATAATTTTAATTTTTTTTCATGTTTAATATTTGAAACAATTGTTGACAAAAAATCCTCAATAAGATTTTCTGAAATTTGTTTAGAAAAACCTAATTGCATATAAACTAAATTAACTAAGTCTTTTTTAGTTAAGTTTATTCTCATTTATTTAAATATTTTGTTTTATCTTTTCTATCAAATTACCTTTTACAATTCTATGGCAAACATCTAAGGAATTTGAAAATCCTATATAATCAGTACCCCCGTGGCTTTTAACTACTGGGTGGTCAAGACCAAGGAATATAGCACCGTTATAAAGTCTCGGATCAAGACGTTTTTTAAACTTATTCAAATTTGAAATATTTAGTAATGATGAAATTTTTCCAATTATAGATCCTGTCATAGCTTTTTTAAGTTCACTTGTAATAAAGTTTGCAGTACCTTCGGCAGTTTTTAAAGCTACATTACCAGTGAAACCATCGGAAACAATTACATTAACATCTCCATCCATTAGATGGTTTCCTTCTATATACCCAGAAAAATTAAAGTTTTCAGACTTCTTATCATTTAGAATTTGATATGTTTCTTTAATAGTTTCATTACCTTTAAGCTCTTCTGATCCTATATTTAACAAACCTACATTTGGTTTTTCTCCATTATATAAAGAAGTGTAAAGTGCAGCACCCATAATTGAAAAATCTAATAAATTTTTTGCGCTGCATTCAATATTTGCACCCAAATCTAACACAACACTCATTCCTTTTTTATTTGGCCATAGAGCAGAAAGCGCAGGCTTATCAATATTCTCAATCATTTTAAGGTTTAGTTTTGAAATAACTAATAGTGCACCTGTATTGCCGGCTGATACTACTATATCCGCTTCTTTATTTTTTACACTATCTATAGCAAGCCACATGCTAGTATTTTTTCCTCTTTTAGCACCTTCAAGAGGACTATCGGTACTTTTTACTACATCTGCAGTATGTATTATTTCAAAAAAATCAGTTTTGATTTTATTACCAATAAGATCTCTGATTATTTTTTCATCACCAAAAATCTTGAATAATACGTTTTTATTTTTACTATGGTTAAGAATTATTCCATCGATAGTCTTTTTCGGTGAGTTATCACCCCCCATTGCATCAACTGCAATTTTAATCAGATCTGTCATTTTAGATTTTAATTTATTCTTTTGGGTCTAAAACTTGTCTACCCTTGTACATTCCGGTTTTTAAATCTAAATGATGAGATAATCTGTACTCACCTGATTTTTTGTCTTCAACTATATTCTTTGTTGAGTATTTCATCGTTTGAGCTCTTCTCATTCCAGTTCTGGAAGGGGTTTGTTTTCGTTTTGGTACAGCCATAATTATGGGTTACTTACACTTTTTAAATAAGAATTCAAAGTTTTTTTTGATAAATTTTCATTAAATATATCAAAATAATCAAGCAAATCTTCAATTTTGTTAAAATCAGATAAAAAGATGGAAAACTTTTCTATTTTTTGTGTTCTGGATAAATCATTCCAAAAATGGATCTCGGAAACCATTGAATGAAATAAATTTATGTAATCCTTCATTTTTTTATTAATTGACTGATCACCATAACCTATTTCTCGAATACTAAGTTCAAGTTGTCTAAAGTTAAAATCGTAGATTTCTTGTAAAACAATCTTGTTTTGCTCATTTTTAAAATTTTTTAAAAAAAAGGCAAAATGTAGTAAAAAAAGGGTTAATCGGTTAGAAAAATTATCTTCACGTCCTAATGATTTATATAAATCTTTATTTCTAGTGAAATTAATTAAATTGTTATAAATATAAACATATTTTTCGCTCATGATAAAAATATTATATATAATTTTTCTTTCATTGATAGTTTCTAATTGTTCTATGAAAAAAGTGGTTAAACATCACGGTGTTCCATCTTTGGAAAAAAAACAAAATAATTTGATAATAAATAAGACAAATAAAAATGATATTATCAAAATATTAGGAAATCCATCAACTATGAGTAAATTTGATAATGATATTTGGATTTATATTGAGAGAAAACAAACCCAATCAGAATTAAAAAATTTTGGTAAAATGTATATTTACAAAAATGACGTACTTGTTCTAGAAATAGACAATTATGGCTTATTAAAAAAAAAAGATTTTTATAATAAAAAAGATATGAACAACATTTTAGTTGCTAAAGATATAACAGGAAAGAAATTTAAAAAAAATTCCTTTCTTTATGATTTTTTTTCTAGTATGAGACAAAAAATTAATGACCCCCTAGGACAGAGGGCCAAAAAACGTAAAGAAATTAACCAGCGATAACAGCCAACAATAATAAAGCTACAATATTCGTAATCTTGATCATTGGGTTTACAGCAGGACCTGCAGTATCTTTATATGGATCACCCACGGTATCTCCAGTAACTGCAGCTTTATGAGCTTCAGAACCTTTACCTCCATGATTTCCATCTTCAATATACTTTTTAGCATTATCCCAAGCTCCACCACCTGCTGTCATTGAAACAGCAACGAATAATCCTGTAATAATAACACCTAACAACATGGCCCCAACAGCTGCTAAAGCAGCAACTTGGCCACCGATAGATAGAATTATGAAATATAAAACTATTGGTGATAGTACTGGCAATAAAGATGGAATTATCATCTCTTTAATTGCTGCAACAGTTAATAGATCAACTAATTTAGCATAATCTGGTTTTTGTTTTCTCTTCATGATACCAGGAAATTTTTTAAATTGTCTTCTAACCTCAATAACTACTGCGCCACCAGCTCTTCCAACTGCTTGCATTCCCATTGAGCCAAACAGGTAAGGTAACATACCACCAATTAATAAACCAACAACTACGTATGGATTAGATAAATCAAAAGTAACAACTATACCTTCTAATTTAGATCCAGTTACTTTAGAAAAGTGTTTTATGTCCTCAACATATGCTGCAAATAAAACCAAAGCACCCAAACCGGCAGATCCAATAGCATAACCTTTAGTTACTGCTTTTGTTGTATTCCCTACTGCATCCAGTGCATCGGTTGTTTTTCTAACTTTTTTATCCATGTTAGACATTTCAGCTATACCACCAGCATTATCTGTAACTGGTCCGTAAGCATCAAGCGCAACAACCATTCCGGCTAACGCAAGCATAGTTGTTACAGCAATTGCAATACCAAATAGTCCAGCAATTGCATTGGTAGCCAAAATTCCAGCAACAATAATTAAAGCAGGTATCGCAGTTGCTTCCATAGAAATAGCTAAACCTTGAATAACATTAGTGCCGTGTCCTGTTGTTGAAGATGCAGCAACAGATCTTACCGGTCTATAGTTAGTACCAGTATAGTATTCAGTGATCCAGATTAACAATCCAGTAATCACTAAACCAATTATTCCACAGAAATATAAACTCATTCCATTAAAATTTTTACCATCAACATTATATTCAGTTGTAAAACCAATTACATGATCTGTTACTGGGTATAAAATTACAACTGATGTAATAGCAGATACAACAAAGCCTTTGTACAAAGCATTCATTACATTTTTATCATTACCAAGTTTAACAAAAAAAGTTCCTATAATTGAAGTTAGGATACAAGCTCCACCAATTGTTAGAGGATAAATCATCATGCTCATATCACCTTGAAAGAAAATAGATGATAAAACCATAGTCGCTACAATTGTAACTGCATATGTTTCAAACAAATCTGCAGCCATACCAGCGCAATCTCCGACATTATCACCAACATTATCTGCAATAACAGCAGGGTTTCTAGGATCATCTTCTGGAATGCCAGCTTCTACTTTTCCAACTAAGTCAGCACCAACATCAGCACCTTTAGTAAATATGCCGCCACCAAGTCTTGCAAAAATAGAAATCAAAGAAGCACCAAATCCTAAAGCAACTAGTGCATTAACTATTTCTCTTTCATCAACATTAAATTTTAATAAATAATAATAATAAACTGCAATAGACAATAAGGCTAATCCAGCAACTAACATACCAGTCACAGCACCTGATTTGAATGCAACAGATAGACCTTGAGCAAGACCTTTTCTAGAAGCTTCAGCAGTTCTAACGTTAGCCTCCACAGAAACTAACATTCCTACATAACCTGCAATACCTGATAATGTAGCACCAACTAAATAGCCCAAACCAACTAAAGGACTAAATGCGATACTTACAATTACTAAAACAACTACACCAACAATAGCTATTGTTTTGTATTGTCTAGCTAGGTACGCTTTTGCACCAATTTGGATAGCTGATGCAATATCTTGCATTTTTGCATTTCCAGTGCTTTGATTTAAAATATTTTTCCCAGTAAAAAATCCATAAACTATGGATAATAAACCAGCTCCGATTGTGTATAATAAAATACTCTCTACTGTTGCGCTCATAATAACCTTAAGGTTGTTGGTTGTTTAAATTTTAAGCCCGGACAATACAAAAAAAGCTAAAAAAGACAATAATTAACTTTTAGAATTGATGTTTATAACCTTGTTTTTTAATGAGTAAATGCTGACCTTTTTGATTAATTATAAGTGATTTTTTATTATTTAATCCAATTTTACCTATTTTCGATATTTTAATACCTAGATTCTTAGATGTGCTTGAAATGATTCTAGATTTATCAGCACTAGCTGTAAATAAAATCTGATAATCGTCACCATTAGATACAAAATCAGTTTTTTTAAAATTATTCTTTTTAAGATAATTAAGTAAATTGTTAGATATTGGAATTTTTTCTTCTAAAATTTTGTATGATAATTTTTGTTTATTCATCATTTTTTTTAAATCATCAATTAAACCATCAGATATATCTATTGATGAGTTAGCAAATTTTAATAATTTTTTAGTTAATTTTATTTGAATTTCAGGCTCAAAGTATTTCTTTATAAAATATTTTTTAAGTTTTTTTGTTGTTTTGATTTTATTTTGTAAAATTTGCAAACCAATATAACTATCACCTAGATTGCCAGTTACATATATATCATCATTAAGTTTTACTTTGTTTCTATAAACAATATTTTTTGAATAACCAACTGATGTAATTGAAAAACTTAATTTATTTGAAAAAGTAGTGTCACCTCCACATAATAGAATTTTATATTTATTTTGTTCTTGTGTTAATGATTTTGAAATTTTAGATAAGTTCTTTTTTGTGAATGTTTTTTTGTCACCACTACCTGATATAAAGTAATATTTAGGAGAAACACCCTTGCATATTAAATCTGATATTGATGATCTCAAAATCTTCTTAATTACCAAATCAGGATTTTTAAAATCAATAAAATGAACTCCTTCATTGTAAGTATCAATTGAAATAACTAGGGATTTTTTTTTATCAAAAAAAACATCATCATTTAAATCTAATGAAGCTTTATTTAATTTAGATAATTTTGAAAAATATTTCTTAATTAAATCAAATTCATGCATTTGAAGTTCTTAACTTTTTTCCAACATTATCTAGTAAAGCATTTAAATATTTAGTTTGAGAATCTTCTAAGAAAAAATTAGATGAATTTAAGTATTCTTTTATTATAATATTAATAGATATATTTGGCTTATATAAAAATTCATAAGTAGCAGCTTTTAATATTGTTTGAAAAACTTTATCTAAATTATCTAAAACAAAATCATCACCAAGTTTAGTATTTAATTCATCAAGAATAAGATCGTTACGTTCTATGGTGCCAAAAACAATGTCTTTAATAAATTTTTTGAATCTATGTTTGGGAAAATCAATATCATTATCTTCGTTATAAAATTTGCCATATAATTTTTGAATTATAATTACTCTTGGATTATTTTTTGGGTTAAAATGAGTTTTCATTTTTGCGATAAAACTGAGTTTACAGCATCAGCAGCTTCTGCACCTTTTTTTCTTCGAATTTTTGCTTGTTTCATATTCAAACAAGTAATTATTCCATTACCAATAGGTTTTTTATTAATGACTGATAAATCCATAATCGCATTCGTAGAAGCTTGGGATATAAAATCAAAATGTGGTGTTTGACCCTTTATAACACAACCAAGAGCTAAAAAAGCATCATATCTTTTAATATTTATTGATATTGTAACTGGTATTTCAAAAACACCTGGAACTTTGATAATTTTAACTGTGTTAGATTTTGGGATCAATTTTAAAGCACTATCAAGAAGACCTTTAGCAATGTCCTTATAATAATCTGCTACAACTATTAGGTATTTTTTTTTCATTAAATAATTTCTTGTTTAGTAATTCTTATACCATAACCATCTAAACCTATAACTTTTTTAGGAGATTTTGTGATTAATGTCATATTTTTAATTTTTAAATCTTTAATAATTTGAGCTCCAATACCATAATTTCTAATTAGTTTATCTTTCCCTTTTTTATAAAAGTCTTTATTTTTATAGTCTTTAAGAGTTTGAGTAACTGATCTAAGATTTGTATCTTTTATAAAAACTAAAACACAATTATTAAATTTTTTAAAATAGTTAAGAGTTTTATTAAAAGAATTAGGTAGCTGTTGATTCATTAAATAATTTTGCACTACATTTGAAGAAATTACTCTAACTCTAGGAGTAATCCTTCTTTTTATAGTTCCTTTAATTAGAGCAAAATGCTCAGATCCATCAAGAAGATTTTCATAAATTCTAATTTTATATTTTTGATTTTTTACTTCAATATAACTTTGTTTCTTTAATTTAATTAATTTCTCTTTTTTTAATCGATAAGCTATCAAATCTTCAATCTTACCAATTTTAAGTTTATGTTTTTTTGCAAAATTAAATAGGTCTTGACCTTTAGCCATCGTCCCGTCTTCATTCATAATTTCACAAATTACCGCTGAATTATTTTTTTTAGCTAATTTAGATATATCTACTGACGCTTCTGTGTGACCAGCTCTTACCAAAACACCACCATCTTTTGCAATTATTGGAAATACATGACCAGGTGAAACAATATCTTTTTTTTTAACATTTTTTTTTGATGCGATGCTGATAGTTTTTGCTCTATCTTTTGCAGAAATTCCAGTAGTAATCCCTTTTTTGGCTTCAATAGATACTGTAAAAGCAGTTTTATTTCGTGATTGATTGTTTGATGACATCAAAGTTAAATTTAATCTTCTAGCCTGAACAGAATCTAGTGCTAAACAAATTAGGCCACGACCATACTTTGCCATAAAATTAATATTTTTAGCATTAGAGTTAGATGTTGAGATTATCAGATCTCCCTCGTTTTCTCTTTTTTCATCATCAACAAGAATAAACATGCCACCCTTCTTGGCTACATTGATTATACTTTCAATTGATGCAAAATTATTTTTTGGCATTAAAAAAATTTCTAACGTATTTAGATAAGATATCTATCTCTATATTAACAAGGTCTTTTTTTTTAATAGTAGAGAGATTTGTTTTATTGAAGGTATGAGGAATTACCCATATCTGAAAACCTTTTTTTGAAACTTTTGATATTGTTAGAGAAATACCATTGATACATATTGATGCTTTTTCAATTAAGTTTTTTCGCTCTTTGATTGGAACATCAAATTCAAATAAATAAGACTTATCAACCTTCTTTATATTAGCTACCTTAGCAATAGTATCAACGTGACCCTGGCATATATGGCCTGAAATTTTAGTTCCATATTTTAAAGGCAATTCAAGATTTATAACATCTTTAGTTTTTAAATATTGAAATTTTGATCTAATCAAAGTTTCTTTAGAAAGATAAAATTCCATTAGTTTTGATTTAAATGAAATTAAAGTGAGACATACTCCGTCACAAGCTACTGACAAACCCATATCTTTTTTTGACACTTTAAGATTGCTCTTTACAAATATATTTAGCCCTTTTGGTCTTTTAATAACCTTTGTAACAATGCCCTGATTATATATAATTCCATTAAACATATTAGTTTTTATACAATGTTATTTTATCTTTGCCTAAATATAGGTTCAAATTATACTTATATTTATAATTTTTCTTTAATACATCTAAACTATTAAATTTCAAATACTCTGTTTCTTTAGAAATGTTTTTAGGGCTTTTATATAAATAAAATCTATTAAAAATTTTATTTTTTAAAAGATGACTAGTTAAACTATCCCCTCCTTCAATTAGTAAATTTCTGCAATTATGTGCATATAATTTTTTTAATATAGCTTTAATATCAAACTTACCTTGTTGATTTACCTTAGATTTAATTAATTGAATCTTTTTATTCTTAAATTCTAAAATCTTAGATTTTTTAGCTTGGTTATAAAAAATTAGAGTATTATTTTTATTTGCAGTTTTTATTACATAGTTATTAATTTTAGTCTGAAGTTTGTTATCTAAAATAACTCTCTTAGGTGAGAAATTACTAAAACCTTTAATTCTACAGTTTAATTTTGAGTTATCATTATTTAAAGTTTTGTATGTAACCATTAATGTATCATTTTTGTATCTTAATAAATGTGTAAATTTATCAGAATGAATATTTGTAATTTTTTTATTCAATTTGCTGTAAATAAGGTTATTTTTTGAAACAGCAATTTTTCCTGTAACGAAAGGTAATTGATTTTTCCTATTAAAAAAATAAGTTGAATAAAAATTATTAATTTTATTTTCAAGAAGACCTTTTTTAACTTTAATATTTTTTGAATTTAAAATTTTTAAACTTTTATTTCTTACTCTTTTATCAATATCTGCAACAGAATATATTACTTCTGAGATTTTAGATTTAATTATTATATTTGTACAAGGTGGTGTTAAACCATGATGACAACAAGGTTCCAAAGTAACATACATCTTTGAACCATCTAAATCATCTATACAATTTTTTATTGCGTTAAATTCTGCATGTGGTCTTCCATCAAATGACGTTTGACCAATAGAAATTATTTTATCATTTTTAACTATTACACAACCTACAGATGGATTAGATCCAGTAAGTCCTTGACGAGAGTTAGCCAGCATTAGGGCTATCTCCATATAAAATTTATCTTTTAATGAAAATTTATCTTTTTTTGTAGACATCAAGTTTGTCCACGAATTGCACAAAATCTTTTTCTTCTCTAAAGTTTCTATAAACAGATGCAAATCGGACGTATGCAACTGGGTCTAATTCTTTTAGACCCTCCATTACCATGGTCCCAATTGTATTTGTTGAAATTTCACTTTGACCTAATTCTTCTAATGCTCTTGAAATTTTACTTATAAATTTTTCAACAGTTTCTGTATCTATTGGTCTTTTCTTAAGAGCTATATAGATTGATTTAGCCAATTTATCTCTATCAAAAGTTGATTTTCTTCCATTCTTTTTTACGACCATTATTTCTCTAAACTGAACTCTTTCGAATGTTGTAAAACGTGCACCACAGACACACAATCTTCTTCGTCTTATAGCAGTACCATCTTCAGTAGGTCTTGAGTCGACAACAGATGTCTCCCCTTTTTTACATATTGAACAAATCATCTATTATAAATTCTTATATATAGGAAATGATGAAGTTAAAGAAATAACTTCATTTCTGACTTCATTTTCAACTTTGCTATTATCATCTGGATTTTCTGAAAGACCTTTTATTACTTTAGTTATAAGTTCCCCCACTTTTTGACATTCATTAAGACCAAAACCTCTTGTAGTTATAGCTTGTGTTCCAAGTCTAATGCCAGAAGTTATCATTGGTTTTTCAGTATCAAAAGGAATACCATTTTTATTACATGTTATATTTGCTCTGGATAAACTTTCTGCTGCAAGATTACCTTTAACTTTGTATGGTCTTAGATCTACTAACATTAAATGTGTATCCGTTCCGTCTGAATAAATTTTAAAACCATTATTCTTTAAAGTTTCAGCTAGAATTTTTGCATTAGCTAGAACAGATTTAATATACTCTTTGAATTCAGGTTGAAGTGCTTCTAAAAATCCAGCAGCTTTAGCTGCGATAACGTGCATTAATGGTCCGCCTTGATAACCTGGAAATACTGCTGTATTAAATTTTTTAGCTAAATCTTCGTGATTAGTTAAAATAATTCCACCCCTTGCACTTCTGAAAACTTTATGAGTTGTAGAAGTTACAACATGGGCGTAGTCACATGGGTTTGGGTATCCTTTTCCAGCAACTAGACCAGAAAAATGTGCCATATCAACCATTAGGTATGCACCAACTTTATCTGCTATTTCTCTAAATCTTTTAAAATCAATAACTCTTGAATAAGCACTACCACCACAAATTATTAATTTTGGTTTATTTTCTAGAGCAAGTTTTTCTACGTTATCGTAATCAATAAGTTCTGACTCTTTATCTACATCGTACCCTATTGGATTAAACCATTTGCCTGACATTGAGATTTTTAATCCATGGGTAATGTGACCACCAGAATTTAAACTCATTCCCATAAATGTGTCTCCTGGATTTAATAAAGCTAAAAAAACTGCTCCATTTGCTTGTGCACCTGAATGTGGTTGAGCGTTAGCAAATTTACAATTAAATAATTCTTTTAATCTATCAATAGCCAAATTTTCAGCTACATCAACATGTTCACATCCATTATAATATCTTTTACCAGGATATCCTTCTGCATATTTGTTAGTTAAAACTGAACCTTGAGCTTCTAATACAGCTTGTGAAACAATATTTTCAGATGCTATCAACTCTATATGCTGTTGTTGTCTTAATAGTTCATCTTGAATTGCTTTGTATAGTGCAGGATCTTTTTTAGATAAACTATCTTCAAAAAAACTTTTATAATTGTCATTTAAATAATTTTTTTCACTAGACATAATTAAATCTTTTTAATTCTTTTTGAATGTCTGCCACCTTCAAATTTTGTATCTAAAAAAACACCCACACAACTTAAGGCATTTTTTTTGGTTAATAGCCTAGATCCTAATGTAATGATGTTTGCATCGTTATGCAATCTTGATAATTTGGTAGATTTTAAGTTAAAACATTGAGCTGCACGTATATTATTATGTCTATTTGCCGCAATATTCATTCCCATACCAGATCCACAAACTAAAATACCAATATTATTTTTATTTAACTTAACTTTTCTAGCAACTTTATGAGCAAAATCTGGATAATCTACTCTACTGTCATTGTAAGGACCCATGTCTGTAAATGATAATTTTTTATTAGATAAATAAGATTTTATAGCTTCTTTTAATTTAAAACCAGCGTGGTCAGATGAAATAAATATTTTTTTCAAATTAGTTAAATTTATAATCCAGAACACAAGCAACAAGATGAATTCTATTTTCTTCTCCACCATTAAATGCATTATGATATTTAGTGTTATTAGTGACCCAAACTGATCCATCAGCAGGCATATGTTTTGCAACATTATCTATAACCATTAAACACCCTGGATTACTAATTATTGGTATATGTAATCTTGGCTCAGGATCTCTATGCCAACTTAATGTTGATCTTGGTTCTTTTAGTAAAATTCTAACACGACCCAATTTATATTTTGAAGACAATACATCATAAACTTCTTTAAAATATGTGTTTTCATAATCTTTAATAAATTCTGAATATGCAGACTCGTCAACTTCAATATCTCTTGAAACTTCTTTTCCTGACTTATCAGGCTTAGTCCAATACACGCCTCTGGCTTTATTTCCCTTTATAGAGTCTGGATCACCAGGTATTTGAGTTAAAGAAATGGCTCCAAAATGTGTTACACCACCACCATCATCAAATTTTTTTGTTTGAACAATTTGATTGTACGCTTCTTGTAATTTTGAAATTTCAAACTTGATGTTTTGTTTTTGAAAATCGCTAAAATCTAAAAGCTTATTTTCTTTTTTTATATTTAAGTCTACAACTTTTGTGTTATCTATGCTCATCGAGATTGTTTTGTACTTATTTTAATATATATTTGTATAATACATTTGTCGCATTAATAAAATGATTTAAAACATGATTACAGGAAGATATCCAAACTTAAGACTCAGAAGAAATAGGAAGGAATCGTGGTCAAGACGATTGACTCAAGAAAGTACGCTGAGTCCAAATGACTTTATATTACCTATATTTTTAATAGATGGTTCCAATAAAAGAGAGTCTATATCAACAATGCCAGGAGTTTATAGATACTCAATCAATAAAATATCTCAAGTTGTGGATAGAGCCATTAAAATTGGGATACCAATGGTAGCTCTTTTTCCTAAAACTAGAAATAGTCTTAAAAATGAAATTGGCTCAGAATCACTCAATGAAAATAACTTGATATGTAGAGCAATAATTGAAATTAAAAAAAGGTATAAAAACAAAATTGGTATTATGTGTGATGTAGCTTTAGACCCGTATACTTCTCATGGACATGACGGACTAATTAAGTCTAGTCAGATTATAAATGATGAAACAATAGAAGTTTTAATTAATCAATCTTTGTTACAAGCTGAAATGGGATGTGATGTGTTAGCTCCATCAGACATGATGGATGGAAGAATAGGAAAAATAAGAAAAGCTCTTGATAAATCAAACTATCAAAATGTTCAAATTTTATCTTATGCAGCTAAATATGCTTCGAGTTTTTATGGACCATTTAGAGATGCTGTAGGATCTAAAGGATCATTAAAAGGAGATAAAAAAACATACCAGATGGATTTTAGAAATAGTGATGAGGCTTTAAGAGAGGTTGCTCTAGACATTAAAGAAGGTGCTGACATGGTGATGGTAAAACCAGGGATGCCTTATTTAGATATTATCAAATCAGTAAAAGAAAAATTTAAAATACCAGTATTAGCTTATCAAGTATCAGGAGAATACAGTTTGATTTCAAATGCTATTCAAAAAAAATTAGTCAATGAAGACGCTGTTGTTGAGAGCTTAATGGCTTTTAAAAGAGCTGGTGCAAATGCTATTGTGAGTTACTACGCAGATAGAATTGATAAAATCTTAAAATAATTATTTTAGAGAATTGATAAATAATAATCTACTATTTGGATAGTTCAAATTATTTGGCTTTAATATTGTTTTATCTAAATAATCACCAACTAATTTAAGTCCATTCAATAAAGTTTTTAGGTCATGTACTTCTATATCTTTATCAATTAAAAAATTAGGTACATATTTTTTTTCAGTTGGTGAACTAGCATAGTAGACAGTTTTATTTTCAATAGTGTCCTTTTCAACTAGACTTTCAAGTTCAAGATCATAGCCAAGAACCTTTAATAAATCTAATTCCCAGAAAATATATTTTTTTAACCAATCTTTACTATCTAAAATAAAAAAAAGGTTTTCAATTAATTGGTAAACTTTAATATTAGATTGAGAGTCTGCAGTAAGAATTTTGACCAGATTGGTTGCAGAAGTTATACATGATAGTTTTTGTTTATGGTCAAAATATAAAGGACTGTATGCATTTAAAATCTCTACCTTAAAGTAACCAATTCTATTTTCACTCTTAGAACTATAATTTAAGTGAAGTCTATTGCCTATTTGCAGATAATTTTTGATTTTTTTAGAAGTCCCACCAAAAATTATACCTGAAATTTTGCCTCGATCTTTTGTAAATATTTCTGCAATTAATGAATTTTCACTATATCTATTTTTGCTAATTAAAAAACCTTCATCAATCCAGTTCATAATTTAATCATTTTAAATTTTTTAGGCATTCTATAGCAGCATTTTGTTCGGCATCTTTTTTGGATTTACCCAAACCAAAAAAATATTTTGTATTAGGAAGTTTAACGCCTACTTTAAATGATGGTTTGTGACGAGGCCCAGTGTTTGAGATAAGTTTATAAACTGGAAGCTTTTTAAAATTTTTTAATGTTAATTCTTGTAGGGTTGTTTTTGCATCAATTTGGGTAACAACACTTCCTTTAATATGATTTTTCCAAAGATCCAAGATTACTTTTTCAACAACCATTAAATTTTTATCAAGATAAATTGCTCCTATTAGTGCTTCACAACAATCAGAGACTATCTTATCTTCAATTCTTATTTTTTTATTATTTGGATTAAAAGTTAAAATATACTTTTCTAAGTTAATTTTTTTGGCAATTTCTAAACACGTTTTTTTATTTACAAGTGATGCAAATTTTTTATCTAGTATACCCTCTTTTTCATCTGGATATATTTCTAAAAGTTTTTTAGCAATTACTAATCCAAGAACTCTATCACCTAAAAACTCTAATTTTTCATTATTATTTTTTGTATCAAAACTTTTATGAGTAAGAGATTTGATTAGTAGGTCTAAATTTTTAAATTTAAAATTAATTTTCTTTTGTAAATCCTGGTAGTTAATTTTCATTAATTAATTCGGTCAAAAGTTCTATTAAATCTAATTGATTTATGCCATTTCCAAAATGTAAAAATACTACCCACTTTTCTATCAGAGGAAAAAAAAATAAATTGTGCCTTACCGACTAAATTATCTTTATGAACATAACCAACACTTGATAAAAATCGACTATCCTTAGAACAATCTCGGTTATCCCCTAGAAAAAAATAATGATCTTGAGGTACTTCAAATACATCTGAATTTTGATAAGTATAGTTTTTTAAATAAACTGCATGAAATTTTTTGCCATTAGGTAATTTTTCTTCAAATCTATAAACATCTATTATTCTATTGCCACAATTAATTTCTGTTTTATTTTTAATTTTAGATTTTAAAATCTCACTATTATTTAAATATAAGTTTGCATCAATAAACTGAATCTTGTCACCAGGAAGCCCCACTAGTCTCTTTATATAATCCGTTCTATTATCAGCTGGTGTTTTAAAAACTATTACATCTCCTCTTTCTGGTGATTTAAAAAAAACTCTTTTATTTAAAATTGGAGGGCTAAACGGAAAAGAATGCTTACTGTAACCATAAGAATACTTCGTTACAAAAAGCCTATCACCTACAAGCAATGTCGGTTCCATTGATGATGAGGGAATATAAAATGGTTGAATAAATAAAGATCTAATAACTACAGCTATTACTAACGCATAAAAAAGAGTTTTTATATTTTCAGAAAAAAAACCTTTGTCTAACTTCATGATTTCTCAATTATTGCAAAAGCTGTTGAATATTCTTTTTCATCTGAAATAGACAAGAAACAATTAAAATTTTTAACCTTAAATTCTTTTTTTATAATTTGCGTTATTTTTTTTGTTTTAACATAATAGGGTTTACCTAATTTATCGCTCATTATCTCTATATCTTTGAAATTTAAATTGTCTCTAAACCCTGTTCCAAGGGCTTTAGCAAAAGCTTCTTTTGCGGCAAATCTTTTTGAGAAATATCCAATTTTATTTTTTGAATAACTAGATAATTTAAGTTCATTAGTGCTGTAAATTCGATTTTTAAACCTATGATTTTTGATTGAGTCTTTAATTCTTTTATTTTGGATAATATCAACACCAATACCTAAAATTTTCATAATTTAATTATTAATTATTCTTTTAAATTTTTTAATTACACTTGTAAGACCAAAAAAAATCGACTCTCCAATTATAAAATGTCCTATATTGAATTCTTCAATCCCTTTGATTTTACTTAATATTTTTGTTGTTTTGTAATCAAGTCCGTGACCAGCATGGACCTCAATATTAAGTTTATTTGCTAAAATAGAACATTTTTTAATTCTATTTAATTCATGAATATATTTCTTTTTTGCCTTAACAATATTAGAAATCTTACCTGTATGAATTTCAACACAATCAACATTAAGTTCTTTTGACAATACTATATCCTTAATAGAAGGGTTTATGAATAAACTAGTACGTATTTTTTTTCTTTTAAATTTTTCAATAATATTTTTTATTTTTTTTTTATGTTTAAATAGATTTAATCCACCTTCTGTCGTTATTTCTTTTCTATTTTCTGGGACAAGACAAACATAATTCGGTTTTATCTTAAGAGCATTATCAACAATTTTATCATTCATTGAAATTTCAAGATTAACTAAAACTTTTTTTGCCTTACAAATTTTTCTGGCATCTAAATCGTTTATATGCCTTCTGTCTTCTCTTAAATGAATGGTTACTGAGTCAGCTCCCATCTTTACAACTTGTAAAGCTGCATAATATGGATCAGGATGTTTTTCACCCCTGGCATTTCTAACAGTTGCAATATGATCTATATTTACACCAAGTCTTTTCACTTAATAAATCTACTTCCTGGTATTGTAATAGGAATCGATTTAAGGCTTTGTGGCAATTGTTTTTCACTAAAAGTTGGAACGTTAATTTTAAGATGTGATATAATACCTGTTTTAATTTTGATTGATTGTTTTGTAGATCTATCAATTATAGAAGCAAAACCTAAAAGCTTAGCGTTAGCTTTTTTAATTAATTTGACACATTCTAAGCTTGATTTTCCTGTTGTTATGACATCTTCAATAATTAAGACTTTTGCACCTTTTTTTATATTAAATCCTCTTCTTAACTTGAATTTTCCATTGACACGTTCACAAAATATTGTTTCTTTTTTTAAGAGTTTACCAATTTCATATCCAATAATTACACCACCCATAGCTGGCGCCAAGATCAAATCAATATTTTTGTATTTCTTTTTAATTTTACCAGCTAATGATTTACAAATTTGATCAGCAAAGAATGGGAAACTTAATAGTTTTGCACATTGAATGTATTTTGATGAGTGTAGACCAGAAGATAATACAAAATGTCCTTCTAAAAGAGCATCAGTCTTTTTTAAAATATTTAAGGATTTTTTGAGTGAAAGCATTTCTTTTATCTTCGTGTCTAATTATCTTAAATTTTATACCTTTTTGTTTAAGCTCTGCAATAAAATTTGTGAAGTTTTTAAGGTTCGTTATGATTAGTTTGAATTTAAAGTTAATATATTTTGTACTTTTACCTGCCATTTCAACATTTGAAATATTAAGTTTGTGACTACCAATCAATGAACTTATATCCCCTAACTGACCTGGCTGATCAGGTAATGAAATCCATAAAGTAGTGTTATATTTCTTAGTTTTTTCCTCTTTTTGCTCCCCTTTATCGTGCCAATATCTTCTAATAGCTGCTCTTGCTTTTCCTGTTTTTGTTATTGGTATCCAGTGTAATGAAGGTGATTGATTTTTAGATGTAATTATATTTACCCTATCTCCATTTCTTAATAATTCCTGTAATTCAGATTTATTTCCATTAATATCACATCCTATTGCAGTGTTACCTATCTTTGTGTGTACAGCGTATGCAAAATCAATTGGTGTTGCATCTTTTGGTAATTTTATAACTGAGCCTTTTGGAGTAAAACAAAATACATTTTCCTGGAACATTTGAAGCTTTGTGTACTCATAGGAATGTTCAGGATTTTCATTTTTTTCGATAATTTCAACAAGATCCTTTAACCAATCGTATTCTTTCCAACTTAAAGAATTAAATTTTTCTGAAGATTTATATTTCCAATGAGAGGCAACTCCTCTTTCAGCAAATTCATGCATCTCCTTTGTTCTAATTTGAATTTCAATTGGTTTTTGATTGGAGCCAATGACAGATGTATGTAGAGATTTATAGCCATTAATTTTAGGTGATGATATGTAATCCTTAAACTTACCTGGAATGCAGTTCCATTTTTTATGAAATATACCTAGTGTTTTATAACATTCATCTACCGACGAAAGTGTAATTCTAAATCCAATTATGTCAGTGATTTGTTCAAGTGAAATTCTTTTTTTTTGAACTTTACGCCAAATTGAAAAAGGAGTTTTTTCACGACCATGTATTTCTGCATTAATATGATTTTCATTTAAAATCGAACTTAATTCAAAAGAAAGAGACTCAAAGAGATCTTTTTTATCTAATTTAATTTCATCTAGTCTATTTTTAATTAATTTTCTTGCTTCGTTATTTAAAATTTCAAAAGATAAATCTTCAAGTTCATCTCTTATTCTGTGCATACCCATTCTATCAGCTAAGGGTGCATAAATTTCCATGGTCTCATGTGCTATACGTTGTCTTTTTTCCTCTTTTGGAATTGCTTTAATCGTTCTCATATTGTGAAGACGATCAGCAATTTTTACTAATAAAACTCTTATATCTTTAGATGTAGCTAAAATTAATTTTCTAAAATTTTCTACTTTTGAATTTAAGCCAGCAGTATTTTCAAATACAGATATTTTTGTGACACCATCTACTAACTCAGCAACCTCATCACCAAATTCGCTTTTAATAGTTTCATAAGTAGCGAAGGTGTCTTCTATTGTGTCATGAAGTAAACCTGTTGTAATTGTTGCACTATCAAGTTTTAGTTCAGTCAAAATATTAGCAACCTCTATAGGATGTACTGAATACGGATCACCCGATGCTCTTTTTTGATTTTGATGAGCTTTAACAGCAAAATTAAAAGCTTTGTCTAATCTTTCTGGATTTAAAAATTTATTATAGATTTTAACCTTATTTATTAACTCATTAGAATTAAGCATATTTTATTATAACATTAATTCAAATTTGTTTAATAGATCTAATATCTTTATTTGGTAGGGAAAAAATTAACTTTTTTATGTTAACTTTTTTAATTGGGTGAACCCACTCTTTTTCGATTTCAAATAAAGGGAATAAAACAAAATTTCTTTCATGCATTCTTGCATGGGGAAGACATAGTTCATCTTTCAAAACCAACCCATCAAAGTCAATGATATCTATATCACAGATTCTTGGTGAATTTTTAGGAGATTTCCTTCTGCCTAATTTAGTTTCTATAAGTTTGCATAAATTAATTATTTCTTGAGGTTTGTACTTACAGATAACTTTTAAAACAATATTTATAAATTTTGGTTTTTTTGCATCTGGCCATGATGGAGTTTCGTAATAATTTGATACAGAAATAAAATTTATGTCATTTTCCAATAAAAGTAATTTTGCTTTTTCAATATTAATAATTCTATTTCCTAAATTAGAGCCAATACCTAAGAAAACATTCTTAGCTTGATTTTCTGATATATCTTGCTTTTTCACGGTTCCAGTCTCTATTCTTTTTTGTGGCTCTTTTATCAAATTGCTTTTTACCTTTAGCAACAGCTAATTCAACTTTAGCTTTTCCTTTTTTAAAATACATTTTTGTAGGAACAATGGTAAACCCATCTCTTTGCATTTTACCTATTAATTTATTAATTTCTTTTTTATTCAATAAAAGTTTTCTTTCATCTGTTGGGTTGTGATTAGAATAACTTGCCTGTTTATAAGCAGATATATGAGAATTAATCAAAATTAATTCACCATTTTTTTCAACAGCATAAGAGTCGGCTATATTTATTTTTCCATCTCTAATAGATTTAATTTCTGACCCTTTAAGAACAATACCAGCCTCTAAGAGATCTTCAAAAAAATAATTAAAACTTGCTTTTCTATTTAAACAAATAATTTTTAAACCAGGATTGGTTTTTTTATTCATTAAATCAATTTTGCTAACTCTAAAGCTTTTTTAATTACAGGTTTAGCATTTTCAGATGTTTTTACCAAAGGCAACCTAACTGCATCATCACATAAATTCATTAACTTGGCCGCGTACTTAACTGGACTTGGATTACTTTCAATAAACATGGCGCTATGAACTGGTTGTAATATCTTATCTAATTTATCAGCTTCACTAATATCATTTTCGTCTTTAGAAACTGAAAGCTTTTGAAAATCAGAACATAATTTAGGAGCAATATTAGCAGTTACACTAATAGTTCCAACTCCCCCTCTTTTATTGAATTCAAATGCATTATCATCGTTACCAGTTAATTGAATAAATTCTTTTCCCATCTTAGATAGTTGTTGAACAACTCTATCAAGATCACCTGTTGCATCTTTTACACCAACAATATTTTTTAATTCAAAAAGTCTTGCCATTGTATCAACGGACATATCAATTACAGACCTACCAGGTATATTATAAATTATAATTGGAATTCCACATTTATCATTAATTGCTTTATAGTGTTGATACAAACCTTCTTGGGTCGGTTTATTATAATAAGGTGTAACAATTAAAGCGCCGTTTGCGCCAGCTTTCTCAGCATGAGAGGTTAAGGAAATAGCTTCTTCTGTTGAATTAGAACCAGTTCCAGCAATGACAGGTATTTTTCCATTACTTTCTTTTATGCATAAATCAATAACTCTTTGGTGCTCTTCATGACTAAGAGTTGGGGACTCACCTGTTGTTCCAGCAGGTACTAAGCCACTAGTGCCATTATCTATATGAAAATGAATTAATTTTATATACGCTTCCTCATCAAGACCATTATTTTTAAATGGTGTAATTAAAGCAACATTTGATCCTTTGAACATAAATACTTATAACATAGTTTATAGATTCATATACTAAAACATTATGCTTAAAAAAATATTATTTCTTGGCTTGATAATATCAATCGCAGTAAATTTTAATTATGTTTCAGCTGAAACAGGTTTAATAATTCCTCTTAAAAAGCCATCTCTTTCTGATAATGAAATAAAAGACAAATTATCTAAAAATATTTTAAAACCACCAAAGAAGCCAAAAAAAACTGAAAGTATCAAAATTACAGAAAAGAAAATTGTAGAAGTAAAAAATGTAAAAAAAGATAAAAAGTTATCTTTTAAAATTCCTAAAAAAAAACCTTCTATCGTTGATTTATCTAAGTCCAGAAATGTCAAAATATCTAAATACTACAGCAAGAAAGATTTCAATATAGCAAGAAAATCAATTTCTGAGATGCAAAAAAGTAGGTGGTCATCATCACTAAAAATTGCTAAAAAAGCTAAAGATAAATCAATATATAATTTTATTCAGTGGCGACACTTATCAACCCCCGGAAATCAAGCTTCTTTTTATGATTATAAAGTTTTTATAGATAGTAATAGTCAATATCCAAGAATTGATAAATTAAGGTTTCTTGCTGAACATAAATTATCTACATCTCAAGTATCACCAAAAAAAATAATTAAATGGTTTAATCAAAAAGAACCCTTAAGTGGATATGGCAAAATGATCCTTGGGGAAAGCTATGTTTTAAGCGGTGACAAGTTAAAAGGAACAAATTTAATAAAAGAAGGATGGATTACTGCTAAACTGTCCAAGAATGAATTAAAATTTTTTAGAAAAAAATTTAAAAAACATCTTAATGCTGAGGATTATATAAAAAGAGCTGATTATTTAGCTTGGAATGGTAAATATTGGGATCTTAAGAGACTAACTAGATATCTACCTAAAGATTATGAGCTTTTGTATACAGCTAGACAAATATTAATTAGCAAAGGTTACGGTGTAGACCAAGCAATCAAAAATGTCCCACAAAAATTTAAAAATGATGCTGGATTAAATTATGATCGTTTAAAATGGAGAAGAAAAAAAGGTCGAGTAGATTCATCAGCAGAAATTTTACTAAAAATTAGTAATGATAAAGATTATTTAATAATGCCTGATAAATGGTGGAAAGAACGTGAAATAATTTCCAGAGCACTTATTTATAAAAAGAAATATGAGACTGCTTACAAAATATCAAGTAATCATGGAATGACTGAAGGTTCTAACTTTGCAGCAGCTGAATGGATGAGTGGATGGATTTCTTTAAGTTTTTTAAACGACCCTCTAACTGCAAAGGATCATTTTCAAAATTTTTATAATAACGTAAGCTATCCTATCAGCACATCTAGAGGTGCTTATTGGCTTGCTAGATCTTATGAAAAGTTAGGTGAAAGAGAGCAATCTAATAAATGGTATCAAGAAGCATCAAAATATTTAACAACATATTATGGTCAATTAGCTTTTTTAAAATTAAATCCTAATGGAAAATTTGAACTCAAAAAAGATATGGAAGTTGACAATAAGTATCGTTATATTTTTTTTAATAAAGAACTAGTTAAAATTGTCTATCTTTTAGATGAATTAAAAAAAGATAAATATACTAAATTTATTTTGAGACATCTTGCAAATGATAATATAGTAAAAGGTAGCGAAGTTTTGGCTGCTGAACTTGCAACAAATATTGAAAGATATGATTTTGCAATACAGGTATCTAAGATAGCTTCTTACCAAAAAAGATTTCATAATAGATTTAATTATCCAATAATAAGCACTCCTAAAACTATTAATGGAAGAAAAATTCCCGAAAGTGCTTTTATCCTGTCTATTATCAGGCAAGAAAGTGAATTTGATTTAAGTGCTAATAGTCACGCAGGTGCAAAAGGCTTAATGCAACTAATGCCTTACACTGCAAAACTAGTTTCAAAACAAGCTAAACTACCTTACGTAAAATCAAGATTAACAACTGATCCAGAATATAATATTAATCTAGGATCGCATTATATTGCCGGCTTAATTTTACAATATGATGGTGCCTACCCTTTTGCTACAGCCGCTTATAATGCTGGTCCCAATAGAGTTAAGTATTGGAAAAAAATTAATAAAAATCCTCAAAAAAAACAAATTAATTATGTTGATTGGGTTGAGTTGATAAAATTCAGAGAAACTAGGAATTATGTTCAACGGGTTTTAGAGAATTATAATGTGTATAGATATATATTGGAAAAAAAACCAATCCCTATGAAAGACTTTTTTAAGGACCATCCATTATTTTAATGGCGGAAGAGGAGGGATTCGAACCCTCGGTACAAGTTTCCCCGCACGGTCATTTAGCAAACGACTGGTTTCAGCCTCTCACCCACTCTTCCACTGCGACATTGATATACCCGATTGTATTGAATATTCAATATTTATAAAGTAATTATTGGCTAATAATGAAAAACAATTACTCAATATTTTCACTGATCAAAAATGCATTTAGTTATCATGAAAATTGGCAAAGAGCTTGGAGAGACCCTGCACCTAAGAAAGAATACGATGCAGTTATTATTGGTGGTGGTGGTCATGGCTTGGCTACAGCATATTATCTAGCAAAAAAACACAATATGAAAAATATTGCCGTTGTCGAAAAAGGTTGGATTGGAGGTGGTAATACTGGAAGAAATACAACAATAATAAGATCAAATTATTTATGGGACGCAAGCGCTGGACTTTACGATCATGCACTAAAAATTTGGGAAGGTTTATCACAAGAACTTAACTATAACGTAATGTTTAGTCAAAGGGGAGTTATGAATCTTGCACACAATTTACAAGATGTAAGAGATTTAAAGAGAAGGACACATGCCAATAGATTAAATGGCATTGATGCAGTTTACCTTAGTACAGAAGAAGTTAAAAAATTTTGTCCAATCATTAATACATCGCCGGATATTAGATACCCAGTATTAGGAGGTACTCTTCAAAAAAGAGCTGGTACAGCAAGACATGATGCTGTTGCGTGGGGTTACGCTAGAGGAGCTGATGAAATGGGTGTTGATATAATTCAGAACTGTGAAGTAAAAGGAATTAAAAGAAATAGCGATAGTGTTGAAGGTATTGAAACTACAAAAGGTTTTATAAAAACTAAAAAAGTTGGTGTAGTTGCAGCAGGACACTCAAGTGTTATTGCAAATATGGCTGGCTTAAGATTACCTCTAGAAAGTAAACCATTGCAAGCTTTAGTTTCTGAACCTGTAAAACCAATTATTGATACAGTAGTTATGTCAAATGCTGTTCACGCATATGTAAGTCAATCTGACAAAGGTGAGTTAGTGATTGGTGCTGGAACAGATGATTATGTATCATATTCACAAAAAGGAAGTCATCAAATTGTTGAAGGAACACTCAATGCAATATTAGAACTTTATCCAATCTTTAGTAGAATGAGAATGTTGAGACAATGGGGAGGTATTGTAGATATTTGTCCAGATGCCAGTCCTATATTAAGCAAAACTTCAGTTAAAGGATTATACTTTAATTGTGGCTGGGGAACTGGTGGATTTAAGGCAACGCCAGGTTCAGGAGATTTATTTGCACATACTATTGCAAATGATGAACCTCATAAACTAAATGCAGCATTTAATTTAAATAGATTTGTAAGTGGTGACCTTGTTGATGAACATGGTGCAGCAGCGGTTGCTCATTAATGTTTGTTATAAATTGTCCATATTGCGGTGAAAGAGATCAACAAGAATTCAAAGCTGGCGGTGAAGCACACATAGAAAGACCAAAACAACCAACAGAGCTAAGTGATGACGAATGGGCAGAATATCTTTTTATGAGAAAAAATATAAAAGGTGTTCAATTTGAAAGATGGAACCATGCTCATGGTTGTCGAAAATGGTTTAATATGGTGAGAGATACATCTAATGATCAAATTAAATTAATTTACAAAATGGGTGAAAAACCCCCTTCAGAATAAAATGGCTGAAAACTTAAGAGTAAAGTCTAGTGAGTTTATTGATGAAACTATTAGAGTTTCTTTCAAATTTAATGGAAAAGAATATTACGGTTTCAAAGGTGATACTTTAGCATCTGCCCTACTAGCTAATAATGTTCATTTGGTTGGACGAAGTTTTAAATACCATAGACCAAGAGGAATTATGACAGCAGGTTCGGAAGAACCAAACGCAATAGTTCAAGTAAATGATAATACTGATAGAACAGAGCCCAATGTAAGAGCTACAGAGCTTGAAATTTATGAAGGATTAGAAGCTTCAAGTCAAAACTGTTGGCCAAGTGTTAATTTTGATATTGGAGGAATAAATAATGTAATTTCACCTTTTTTACCCGCAGGGTTTTATTATAAAACGTTTATGTGGCCGGCTAGTTTCTGGGAGAAATATGAATTCTTTATTAGACACTCAGCAGGATTAGGCAAATCTCCAAAAGATAAGGATCCAGATATATATGATCACAGGTATATTCATTGTGATGTACTAGTAGTTGGTGCTGGTATCTCAGGAATATTAGCAGCTAAAAATGCAGCAAAAAATAACTTAAAAACTTTACTTGTTGATGAAAAAAATGAGTTAGGTGGTGCAACAATTTATCAAAATAGAGAATTTAACAAAATTGAAAACCAAAGCTCTTCTGATTGGATTAAAAAAGAAATTCAAGAATTAAAAAATTTAAAAAACCTTGAAATTAAAACACGAACTAGTGTCGCTGCATTTCATGGATATAATTATTTATTAGCAAGAGAAAATTTAACTGACCATTTAGAGAAAAAAGAAAAACAAGGTAAAATTAGACAAAGACTTTTAAAAATTAGGGCTAAAAAAGTAATTCTTGCAACAGGTGCTTTAGAAAGACCACTTATCTTTAACAATAATGATAGACCCGGTATCATGCTTTCATCAGCTGTTAAAAAATACGCTGATTTTTATGGCGTAGTTTCAGGTAAGAAAAATGTTTTTTTTACTAATAATGATAGTGCTTACGAAAGCGCCTTATGCCTTCACAATAAAGGAATTAAAGTTGAGACAGTTATTGATATCAGGAAAAATTCAGACTCAAAAATTGTAAAAGCTGTCAAAAATGCTGGTATTCCAATTCATTGGTCTCATACAATTGTAGATACCAAGGGTTATAAAAGATTAAATAGTATATCAGCTATGAAGTTATCAGATGATGGTTCATCAGTGACTGGTAGTAAGATTGATATTGTTTGTGATTGCTTAGGTGTTGCTGGTGGTTGGACACCAGCTGTTCATTTGTTTACTCAATCAGGTGGAAAATTAACATTTGATGAAACTAATAAAGTTTTTTTACCTAATAAATATCCATCTGAGCAAATAAGTGTTGGATCTTGTAATGGTGATTTCAAAATAAAAGAAATTATTAATAATTTATCAATTAATTTAAAAGAATTTTTGAATATTGAGAAAACAGATTTTGACAATGTAACTGTAGAAAGTGAAGACGATAATTCGAAAAGAAATATATGGTTACTTCCATCAAATAAACCATTGGGGAAAACCAAACCATTTATAGATTACCAAAATGATGCGACAGCAAAAGATATAAAATTAGCTCTAAGAGAGGGTTTTAGATCAATTGAACACGTAAAGAGATACACAACAACAGGCATGGGTACTGATCAAGGTAAACTTGGCAATATGCATGCACTTGGAATAATTGCAGATACAGCTAATGTTAAAATGGGTGAACTTGGAACTACAACGTTTAGACCTCCTTATACGCCACTAACTTTTGGAACTATTGTTGGACGTAATGTTGGGGAATATTTTGATGTATTTAGAAGAACTCCTATGAATGATTGGCATATAGAAAATAAAGCTGAATTTGAAAATGTTGGTCAATGGAAAAGAGCTTGGTACTACCCTATTAACAATGAATCAATGCATGAAGCTGTTCAAAGAGAAAGTATGGCAGCAAGAGAAAGCGCTGGTATTTTAGATGCTTCAACGCTGGGTAAAATTGATATTCAAGGAACGGATGCATCAGAGTTTTTAAATAGAGTTTACACAAATGCTTGGTCAAAACTTGGTATAGGAAAATGTAGATACGGTTTAATGCTGAATGAAGACGGAATGGTTTATGATGATGGTGTTACAACAAGACTTGGAGATAACCATTATATAATGACCACAACAACTGGTGGTGCTGCCAATGTTTTAGGTAAACTTGAAGATTACCTTCAAACTGAATGGCCTGAACTAGATGTTTATCTAACTTCTGTTACTGATCACTATGCAACAGCCAGTATTTGTGGACCAAACAGTAAAAAAATATTAAATAAAATTATTCCCGATTTAGATTTATCTGAAGAAAATTTTCCTCACATGTCATTTAAAGATGCTCAAATTGGAAATATCAAATGTAGAATAATGAGAATTAGTTTTACTGGTGAACATAGTTATGAAATTAATGTTCAAGCAAATTATGGTAAAGCAGTTTGGGAAAAATGTATGGAAGCTGGTGAAGAGTTTAATATCACTCCATATGGAACCGAAACCATGCACTTACTACGTGCTGAAAAGGGATTTATTATAGTAGGTCAAGATACAGATGGAACTATGACGCCTATTGATCTTCAAATGGATTGGATAGTAAGTAAAAAGAAATATGATTTTATTGGTAAACGTTCACTATATAGATCGGATACTATGAAGGAAGACAGAAAACAATTAGTAGGTCTTTTAACTGATGATCCAGATATAGTTTTAGAAGAAGGTGCTCAGATAGTTTCTGAATTAAATCAGTCTCCTGTTAATATGCTTGGTCATGTAACATCTAGTTACTATAGCCCAAATTTGAAAAAATCTATTGCTCTTGCAGTTGTAAGAGGCGGAAAAAACATGATGGGAAAAAAATTAGTCATTCCTATGGAAAATAAGACAATTAATGTGACAATAGCTAATCCAGTTTTTTTTGATACAGAAAATAAGAGGTTAAATGCTTAATTATAATTCACCTATTAATAATCAAATTAATTTCAACGAAATAACTGTAAAAGAATTATCTCCTGTTATGAAATTAAATCTAAGAGGAAAGAAAAGAGAGTTTTTTACTACCGTTGGTAAACAGCTGGATATGATTTTGCCTACAGAAGCAAATACATCTTCATCAAGTTCTAAACTTACCTCTATTTGGCTAAGCTCTGATGAATGGATGATTGTATCAAATGAAATCATTGTAAAAGATACAAATAAATATCCACTAGAAGAAAGCTTATATAACAGTATTTCTAAGACTAATTTAGGTGCTGTGGTTGATGTAACAGACCAGTTTGTACTTTTTGAATTAGAAGGAAGCAAAATATATGAATTATTTTCCTCTGGTAGTCCGTTTAATTTTAATGATTTTAAAGAAAAAAAAGGATCTACAACACAAACATTGCTAAATAATATTGATGTGACAATTCATAACAAAGGTGAAAATTTAGTAAACTTATTTGTTAGACGTTCATTTTCTGAGCATTTGTATTCTTGGATAAATGATAGTGCGTCAAGGTTATAAGGTTAATATTCATTATTTATAGGTATAAGGAGTTATGAAAAAACTTATCTTACTTGCACTTATGGTGCTTTTACCTTTTACAGCTAATGCAGAATCTAAACTGGATCAAATACTTGCTTCTGGTGAATTAAAAGTTGGAACTACAGGAGACTGGGATCCGATGACAATGAAAGATCCAGCAACAAATAAGTATAAAGGGTTTGATATCGATGTAATGAACGAACTAGCCAAGGACATGGGTGTTAAAGTTACTTTTGTTCCAACAGAATGGAAAACTATCGTTTCAGGAATTACTTCGGGTAGATATGATATTTCAACAAGTGTTACTAAAACTGCCAAGCGTGCAGAAGTAGCTGGTTTTACATCTACATATTACAAATATGGTACGGTTCCACTTGTTCTTAAAAAGAATTTAAAAAAGTTTTCAACTTGGGACTCTTTAAATAACGAAGGTGTTAAAATAGCAACTACACTTGGTACATCTCAAGAGCAAAAAGCTAAAGAATTTTTTCCTAAATCTACATTAAAATCAGTTGAAGCCCCAGCAAGGGACTTTCAAGAAGTTTTAGCAGGTAGAGCAGATGGAAACATCACAAGCTCAACTGAAGCTAACAAGCTAGTAATTAAATACCCTCAGTTAGCAATTGTACAAGATGGTGAAAAAAATCCTGCTTTTCTTGCGATGATGGTTCCTAAATCGGATACAGTCTGGAATGATTATGTTAGCAACTGGATTGAAAAGAAAAAAAACTCTGGTTTCTTTGAAAAGCTATTATCAAAATATAATCTTAAAAGCTTATAATCAGTTAGATATTAGTAATTAATCCTCTATAATTTTAAGAGTGAAAAACGTATTTTTTTTACTTTTATTATTGCCACTTACTTCTTGTACAGATCAGGAATTGGGATGGTTTGTAATCTCACCAAATAATGTTGAAGGATTAACTAACTTAAAGTTTTTATTAAGTGGTTTAACGACAACTATTTTTATCTCAGTTGTATCAATCATTATATCAATGATTTTAGGGTTTCTTGTTGCTATCCCCTCTTTAGCAAAAAACAAGTTTTTAACTTATATCAATATTGGTTATGTTGAAATTGTAAGAGCTGTACCATTATTAGTTTTAATCTTATGGATTTATTACGGACTACCAATAATGACAGGTATAAGCTTTAGTCCATTTGTCTCTGGAATAATCGCTCTATCAATAAGTGAAAGCGCTTTTCAAGCTGAAATTTTTAGAGCAGGAATTAATTCAATAAAAAAAGCACAGTGGGAAGCAGGTAGTTCTCTGGGTTTAGGTTTTTTTAAAAGATTAAGATTGGTAATTTTACCTCAAGCAATTAAGAATATTTTACCCGCTATAGGTAATCAATTTGTTTATGTGTTAAAGATGTCTTCATTAGTTTCAATAATAGGTATTGGTGATTTAACTAGAAAAGCAAATGAATTGGTGGTCTCTACATATAGACCTTTAGAAATTTATACTTTCTTAATATTAGAGTATTTAGTTCTGATATTAATTGTTTCATATTTTGTAAGAAAATTAGAAAAGAATTTGAAAAAAGACTAGCTAGTTTTTTTTTCTCCAATCCCATGGATAATCAAATTCCATTGACCAGATACCTAGTTTATTAGATTTAGCGAACTCTTCATCTGATACAAATTTTTTGGAATATTTTCTGTAAGCAAACGCATAACCACTTCTAACCAAATAACTTGATAAACTCTCATCGTTTACAAAACATTCTGCTAGAGTTCTTTTATACTGATCTTTTCCTTCACTGACACAGACAACTTTTTGATCTGAAATTTTTTCCATAAGTATTTCTTTGGCTTTTAATCCACAAAAATTTTCAACACCGCTTATAATACAGGTTTGTTTTAATTCCGGTGTATCTATGCCACTAAATCTGATTTTTTCTCCATTAATTTTAATTGTATCACCATCAGTAATCTTAACATCTTGTGATTTTACGTAATTGTAAGTGAAAAAAAATACTAGTGCTAAAACACTAATAACTAAAATGGCTTTTCTTTTGCTTAAATACATTGTTTAAAAAATATCCAATGAATATGATTAGAGCAATACCCATAAACCAGTTAGTAGCCATTATTGTATAAAATATATCATTATAATCGCCGCCTCTAATATTTATGACATACCATAAAGATAAAAAAGGAAATGCTGTTAACCTTAAAATACTTAAATATAAACTATATATAGGTTTTTTTAGAGCTTGAAATACTGCAGTTGTAATAAAGAATACAGGGTAGATAGGACCAATTAATGCCGCAACCTTTAGATAAATAGCCCCATGTTTAATTGCTTCTGCATTATCTGTAAATTGAGATACAAAAAACTCTGCTCCAAAAAATAATATTATACCCGCACCAACCATAAAAGAAGATCCAAATAAAAGAGCTTTAGTATATAATTCTCTTATTCGATTAAATTTTTTTGCACCAAAATTTTGTCCCCCAATAGAAAGTACAGCAGTGTTAAGACCAATAACAGGTAACAAGAAAACTTGTTCAACTCTTAAAGCAGAACCATAACCAGCTGTAGCCATTTCTCCAAATTGTCCAATAAAATATAAAATATTAAATATACCCACTCCGATGAAGAGCATACTAAACATTATAGGAAGCGCTTGAGAAAATAATTCTCTAAGCATATCTAATTTTGGAATAAAACACTGAATGTATAAATATTTACGTAATTTACATGAGTTGATTTTATATGCTAAATAAAATGTACCAATAGATTGTGAAATTACAGTTGCAATTGCTAGTCCACCAATACCAAAAGCTGGAATGAATCCATAACCCCAAATAAACAACGGATTTAAAAAAATATTTAAGAAAAAACTAAAAATTAATACATTTCGATAACTTTTAGTATCACCTTGTGCGTTTAAGGCACCATTTAATGAAATTTGAATCATTACAATAAATGTACCGTAAAAAATAATATCTAAATATTCTCTTGTTAAAGCTATACTAGCTGAATCTGATCCCATTACTCCTAAAAGAAAATTTGATACATTTAATCCAAATAAAGTAACAATTATTGAAGTCACAATTGCAAAAACTACTGATTGAGCAATAAACAAAGAAGCTTTATTAATTTTCTTCTCACCCAATAAATTACCAATACAAGCATTTGTTGCAGCACCTATACCTACGCCAACAGCTATAATTACAAAATATATAGGAAATGATTTTGCTATCGCACCTATTGCTTCAGCTGAAATTCTACCCGCAAACCAAGTATCAACTAAATTATAGAATGTTTGAAATAACGATCCTACGCTTGCAGGTATTGTTACTTTTCTAAGAAGATCCCAAATAGGATCTTTTGTTAAATTTATTTGTTTAGACAAAATTATTTTATTTAAATTCTTTCTGGAATATATGCTTTGATCCA
Organism: Candidatus Pelagibacter sp.; assembly: GCA_028100865.1. The sequence continues at coordinate 43,450 of JAOHJV010000001.1, forward strand.
CTCTTTTTAGCAAGGTTTATTTGTTTTTGTCTCATTCTAAATCTTGCTTTTTGAGTTTCTGTTAAATTATCGTAACAATTTGGGCAAGAAACACCTTCTTCATATTTCTTAGATTTTTTATCTTTAGGAGAAATTGGTTTTCTACAACCGCTACACATGAAGTATGTTCCAACTTTAAGACCATGTTGAAGACTGATTCTGTTATCAAAAACAAAACACTCCCCTTTCCATAGACTATCTTTTTCTCTAGTTTTTTTTAGATAATTTAAAATTCCGCCATTCAATTGATAAATGTTTTTAAAACCTTTCTTTTTTAAATATACCGAAGTTTTTTCACACCTAATTCCACCAGTACAAAACATTGCTACAGGTTTGTCTTTTTTAAGTTTATTTAGGTATTTTGGAAAATCTCTAAAATTATTTACATCAGGGTTAACTGATTTTTTAAACGTACCAACATCAAATTCAAAAGGCTTTCTTGTATCTATTATATAAGTATCTTTTTTTTTGATTAATTCATTCCATTCCTTAGGATCTAAATGTGTATCTAAATTTCTTTCTTTAGAATTAAGAGTTAAATTCATCGGTACTACTTCTTTTTTAACTTTCACTTTAGGTTTGTGAAATGGTTGAAACTTACTTTTAGAGTTATTGCTGTTATCAAATTCTTTAATAGAAAACATTTTTTTTAATTTATTAATAGCATCTCTAATATCTTTAGTTTTACCCGATATTGTTCCGTTTAATCCCTCATTTGCAATAATTATTGTTCCTCTAATTTTCTTACTTATCAAAAAATCTTGAAGTAAAACTTTATCTTTTTTTAAAGATTTTATCTTTATAAATTTATAGAAACCTAAAACTTCAAACATTATAAAACTCTACAAACGGTCATCCCATCACCAAGTGGTATTATAATTTGATCCACTCTTTTATCATTTGAAACGTATGAATTAAATTCTCTAATGTTGACCGTATATTTATCCATATTATCTTCATCAGCAACTTCACCATGCCACAAAACATTATCGATAATTATCAAACCACCTCTATTTATTAGTTTTAAAGATTTCTCATAATATTCTTTATAATTCATTTTATCAGCATCAATAAAAATCATATCAAATTTATTATTCTTTAACTCTTCCAAACTATCTAATGCAGGTTTAATAATTGTTTGAATTTTATTATGCAGATTAGCTTTTTTAAAAAAATCTAATGCGATTTTGTTCATTCCTTCATTTTTATCAAGGGCTACGAGTTTACCATCATCTGGTAATGCTAAAGCTATAGAAAGTGCACTTAACCCAGTAAAGGTTCCAATCTCAAGTACATTTTTAATATTAGAAGTTTTTATAATCAAATGAAGAAAATGACATTGAGATGTTGCTACTTGCATTCTCTTAACATCTCCAAGTGTATTATTGTAATCGATTATTTCTTGCTGAATGGGATTTAATTTTAAACTAAAATTATTTATATATTTTTCAAGTTTTTCAGTAATTTCAAGGTTCTTACCCATTGTTTTTTAAGTCCATTGTTTCTACCGATTTTACCACGAGGGTATTAAGGAATTTCATGAGTATTTATGTTAATATTTATAATTGAACAAGTTTATGAAGTAAATTTTTTTATTTTATCTTCTTAGATCCTAGCCAGATCCTAGTTATCCCATAAAGTCCTACATTAACTAAAAATATCCTGTATCTTTATTTTCTTGCTTGGGAGTATTTTTTTTAGATCTTTTCTTTTGTATTTACTTAATCTTTCATAAAAATCTTCAGCACTCATTTCAAATGTCTGTTCAAATGCCTTTTCCCATTTTCTATGTTTGGCTCTCTCAATCCAAAATTCTCTAAAAACTAATTCAAATGCTTTTTCTTCAGAAAGATTATTTTTTTCTAATTCGTTAACTAATGCCAACAACATAAATGCTGAGCCAGCATAATTGCCATCCATTCCTTTTTTATTTGATGTCTTATGTTTTTCGTATAAATGAGATTCTTTAAAAACTTTTTTGTTCCACATCCGTGATTGAAGATCATTTTTTAAAGCGTCTTTTCCATAATATTGTTTTACATACATTTCCTCTAAAACTTTTGCTCCTCCCTCAGTTAGCCATTTTGGAGAGTCTTTATCTGATAGTTTGTTTTCAGATAGTGCAATTTGGTAAACATGGAAATATTCGTGAGCAATTATAGAATATCGGTGTATAATTTTATCTGTAAATTCTCTTGAATTTATTTCTAATTGCATCCATCTAGTTGTACCATCACCACAAATACATGATCCTCTCATATTTTCCTTAACTTCAGGAAATGGATTTTTTTTTGAACTTTTCCAAGAATAAATATCCATTCCTGGACTTTTGAGATAATCATTCATATTATCTTGAATAGGTAGAACTTCTTGTAAAATATCAATTATATTTTCAAATTCTGATACCCATTTTTTTGGTAAACTATCATCATTATGATATTTAAATTTAAATTTTTCAGCAGCAACTACTGATAGCGAATAAAAAACTAAAGCTATTAAAACTATAAATATTTTTTTCATAAAACTTTAAATCTAAATTGAGTTAATAATAAGTCTTTTAAATTAAGAAACCTAATAATTAAAAACCCAACTTGAGTTTTAAAATAATGATTTAGAACATTTTTCCAGTATACTTATCTTATGATTAAAAAAATTGTAAGATTATAAAAGATTTAGACTTTTATGGACTATTAAAGACTTTAAAATTTCTCAACTCAAACTATTTTAAGTCTTTTCTGTCTAGCAATTACAATAATATTAAAGCTTTTTCTTTAATATCTCATTTATTAATTGAGGGTTAGCTTTACCACCTGAAACTTTCATTGCTTGGCCTACAAAGAAACCAAATAATTTTTCTTTTCCATTTTTATATTCAATAGCTTTTTCTCTATTATCATCAATTATCTTATCAATTAAAGCCTCTATAGCTTTAGGGTCACTTTCTTGTTTTAATCCTTTTTCTTCAACAATTATTTGGGGGTCTTTGTCTCCATCCATCATTAATTCAAAAATAGTTTTGGCAATTTTTCCAGAAATTGTTCCATTTTTAATTAGATTAACTAATTTTGCTAAATTTTTTGCACTTATCGGACTTTGAGAAATTTCCAAATTTTTATTATTTAAAACAGCAAACAATTCACCAGTAATCCAGTTAACTGCTAATTTGATATCTTGGTTTTTACCCATCTTTGCCACTACTTCTTCAAAATATTTAGCAGTTTCAATATCAGAGACTAAAATTGTTGCCTCATAAGGAGAAACTTTAAATTCATCTATAAATCTTTTCTTTTTATCGTCTGGTAACTCAGGAATATCAGCTTTAAGTTCATTTATGAATTCATCTGTAACTTCCAATGGCAATAAATCTGGATCTGGAAAATATCTATAATCATGAGCGTCCTCCTTGGATCTCATTGATCTCGTCTCATTTTTTTTTGTATCAAATAATCTTGTTTCTTGATCAATTGATTTACCTTCTTCAATTAAATCAACTTGTCTATTAGCCTCATAATCAATTGCCATCTGCATAAATTTAATAGAATTTACATTTTTAATTTCACAACGTGTTCCAAGTTCTTTTGAGTCTTTTAATCTAACTGAAACGTTTACATCAGCTCTTAAAGATCCTTCTTGCATATTACCATCACATGTACCCAAATACCTCATTATAGATCTTAGTTTTTTAATATAAGCACTTACTTCATCTGGAGTTCTTAAATCTGGTTTACTTACTATCTCCATTAGAGCTACACCTGATCTATTTAAATCAACTAAGGTATTTTGTGGGTCCAAATCATGAATACTTTTTCCTGCATCTTGCTCTAAATGAAGTCTTTCAATACCAACTTCCTTTTGACCTTCTGGCATATCAAGAATAACAGTACCCTCACCTACAATCGGATATTTAAATTGTGAAATTTGGTAACCTTGAGGTAAATCTGCATAAAAATAGTTTTTTCTATCAAATACTGATCTTTTATTAATTTCTGCTTTTAACCCTATTCCAGTCTTAATCGCTTGCTTTACACAATATTCATTGATTACAGGTAACATACCTGGAAAAGCTGCATCGACTAAACTTACTTGCGTATTTGGTTCTGCTCCAAATTTTGTAGAAGAAGATGAAAATAATTTTGAATTAGAGGTTACTTGAGCATGAACTTCTAAACCAATAACAACCTCATAAACATTATTATGTCTTTCGATTAAAAATTCAGATTTATCTTTAGCCATTATTTAATCCACCAGTCAGTAATTTTATTTTTAAAATTTATTTTATCCTCCATTGCATAAGCAACATTCAATATTTCCTGCTCCTTAAAAGCTTTACCTATAATTTGTAACCCAAGAGGATAACCAGATGCATCATGACCAGCTGGAATTGATATTGCTGGTAAACCAGCTAAATTTACAGGTACCGTAAATATATCATTTAAATACATAGAAACTGGATCATCTTTTTTCTCACCAATTTTAAAAGCTGAGCTGGGAGTGGATGGTGTTAATATTGCATCAACTTTTTTATAAGCTTCATCGAAATCATTTTTGATTAATTTTCTAACTTTTTGAGCTTTCAAATAATAAGCATCATAATATCCTGAGGATAAAACATATGTGCCTATCATTATCCGTCTTTGAACTTCTGCACCAAATCCCTCAGATCTAGTCTTTTCATACATATCAATTAAATTTTCACCCTTTGCTCTAAAGCCATATTTTACACCATCGTATCTTGCTAAATTTGATGAAGCTTCAGCCGGTGCAACTATATAATAAGTAGGTAATGCGTAACTAGTGTTCGGTAAAGAAATGTCTATTATTTCAGCACCACATTCTTTTGCGTACTGTATTCCTTTTTGCCATAAATCTTCTATTTCTTTAGGCATCCCCTCTACTCTATATTCTTTTGGTATACCAATTTTTTTACCTTTAATATTTTTAGTTAATTCTTTGCTGTAATCATTTCTTTTAAAATCAATCGAAGTAGAATCTTTTTTATCGTAAGTGCTAATAACCTCTTGAAGTAGTGCACAATCTTCAACATTTTGAGCCATTGGTCCTGCTTGATCTAATGAAGATGCAAAAGCAACAATTCCATATCTTGAACAGCTACCATAAGTAGGTTTTAAACCTACTGTACCGGTAAATGACGCTGGTTGTCTAATAGAACCACCTGTATCTGTACCAATTGTGATTGGTGTAAGTTGACCAGAAACTGCTGCTGCAGATCCACCAGATGAGCCACCAGGTACTAATCCATTATCTATAGGGTTTTGTACATTACCATAAAAACTTGTTTCATTTGAAGATCCCATGGCAAACTCATCACAGTTTAACTTTCCAAGCAGTATAGCACCCTCGTTCCAAATGTTTTGCGTAACAGTAGACTCATATGTGGGAATAAAGTTTTCTAAAATCTTGCTTCCTGCAGTAGTTCTAATATTTTCAGTACAAAAGAGATCTTTAACGGCCATAGGTATTCCAGGCAATTTTAAATCTAAATTTGGATTTTCATCAAATTGTTTAGCTTTATTGATTGCATTAGAAAAATCTTCTGTAATGTAAGCATTTAATTCTTTTGATTTTTCTGAACGATCCACAAATGCTTGTGTTACTTCCTCAGAAGATAGTTTTTTATTTTTGATATTATTAACTAATGAAGTTAATGATTGAGTTGTTATATCTGACATTATTCGACAACCTTTGGTACAACAAAAAAATCTTCATTATCTTCAGGCGAATTTTTTATAATTTGCTCTCTTATATTCTTACTTTTGACTTCATCAGATCTAAATTTCAATGTAGTTTCGGCAACTGATGTTAACGGTTCTACATTATCTGTATTTAATTCATTTAATTTTTCAATAAATTCAAATATTGAGTTTAAATCACCAGCAAGTTTTTCAGCTTTTTCTTCATCAACTGAAATTCTTGATAATTTAGAGATATGCTTTATGGTTTTAAGATCGATGCTCATATGGTATTTAAATATGTCGCAAACTATCACTTAAGTTAAAAATATACAATATGATCACTATTGAAGATTTAAAAAAAAAGCAGTCAGAAACCAGCCGATTGATTGGATTAGATCTAGGTTCAAAAAGAATTGGTGTGTCCATTTGTGATGAAAAGCAATCTATAGCGACACCATTTAAAACGATTAATAAGACTAATACTAATGAATTAATTGAAGAATTAAAAAAACTGATTAATGAATATAATATTAACGGTATTATAATTGGGAATCCAATCAACATGGATGGATCATTGGGTAGATCGGCTCAATCAGTAAATGATGTTTCGAATAATATAGATAAAGCTATTGATGTAGACGTATGTCTTTGGGATGAAAGACTTTCAACGGTAGGAGCTTTTAATCTGTCTAGCCAACTAGATGTAAATGTAAGTAAAAGAGAAAAAAATATAGATCAAAATGCTGCAGCCTTTATACTTCAGGGCGCTATAGATTTTTTAAAGAATTAATACTTGCCATAACACTACTTTATAGTTATAGAGTTAATTTTAATGGCAACTAAATCAAACAAAGCTGTTAAAATTTCTCAAAAACATTTATTAGGTATCCAAGATTTATCAATTAATGATGTAAATCTGATTTTAAACGAGTCACAATCATTCATCAAACTTAATCAAAGTAAAAACAAAAGATTAAATGTTTTGAATGGAAAAACACAAATTAATCTATTTTTTGAACCATCTACACGAACACAAAGTTCATTTGAACTAGCAGGTAAACGTTTGGGGGCAGATGTAATGTCTATGAATATGGGGAACTCTGCCATTAAAAAAGGTGAAACATTGATAGATACCGCCATGACATTAAATGCAATGCACCCTGATATAATTGTAATTAGACATCAAGACTCAGGTGCTTGTAATTTATTATCTCAGAAAGTTAATTGTGCTGTACTAAATGCTGGTGATGGTAGAAGAGAACACCCTACTCAGGCTTTATTAGATGCATTAACAATAATTAATAGAAAGAAAAAAATTCAAGGATTAAAAATTGCAATTTGTGGTGATATTCTCCACTCAAGAGTTGCAAGATCAAATATTTATTTGCTCACAATGTTGGGAGCAGAGGTTAATATTGTTGCACCAACAAATTTAATGCCAAAAGAAATTGAAAAGTTTGGCGTTAATACTTTTACTGATATGAAAAAAGGACTTAAAGATTGTGATATTGTAATGATGTTAAGACTTCAAAATGAAAGAATGACAAGTTCTTTTCTTTCTTCAAATAGAGAATACTATGAATACTATGGATTAACTCCAGATAAACTTGATCATGCAAAGTCCGATGCAATTATTATGCATCCTGGCCCAATGAATAGAGGAATTGAGATCGATACAAGACTGGCTGATGATATTAATAAAAGTGTAATAAAGGAACAAGTTGAACTCGGTGTAGCTGTTAGAATGGCTTGTTTAAAAATATTTTGTGAATAAATGAAAAAACAATATTTTATAAATGCAAATATCATTGATCCATTAAATTCATTAAATGAAAATGGAGGTCTAATTATTTCAGAAGATGGTAAAATTGAAGCAATTGGTAAAAAAGTAAATTCAAATAATTTACCTACAAGAGAAAAACCAATAGATTTAAAAGGGAAATATATCTTTCCAGGACTTGTAGATATGAGAGTTTTTGTAGGTGAGCCAGGTTATGAATATAAAGAAAATTTTAGAACTTTAAGTAACGCGGCATTATCTGGTGGAGTAACATCTGTTGTTACAATGCCTAATACAGATCCAATAATAGATAACGTTTCAATTGTAGATTTCTTAAAAAGAAGAGGAAGAGATAAATCTAAAATTAATATTTTTCCCTGCGCTTCTTTAACACAAAATATTGAAGGTACTAACATGACGGAATTTGGTTTGTTGGCCAAAAAAGGAATAATAGCTTTTACAGATGGTGTTAAGACTATTCAAAATACAAGTTTAATGTCTAGAATAATGAATTCAGCTAAAGACTTGGATTGTTTAATAATGCAGCATGCAGAAGATTATCATCTGTCAAAAAATGGAATGATAAATTCTGGAATAATTGCTACTAAACTAGGGTTATCAGGAATACCTGATATTGCTGAGAGAATAATCATAGAAAGAGACCTGGCACTTCTTGAAAAAAATAAATGTCGATATCATATATCTCAACTCTCAGCTGGAAAATCAGTTGATGTCATTAAGGAAAGAAAAAATAATATTAAATTTACCTGTGGCGTCTCAATAAACAATTTATCTCTTAATGAAAATGATATTGGTGATTTTAAAACATTCTTAAAATTATCTCCTCCTTTAAGAAAAGAAGAGGATAGAGAAGCACTCGTTCAAGGATTAAAAGATAAAACTATCGATGTAATAGTTTCAGATCATAAGCCTGAGGATGAAGAGTCTAAACGATTAACTTTTTCACAAGCAGCAACTGGGGCATCAGGAATAGAAACATTATTATCTCTATCATTAGAATTATATCATAATGGATCAGTAAAACTTGAAACGATAATACAGGCCTTAACATCAAATCCTGCAAAAATTTTGAGAATTAATAAAGGAAATCTTTCAATAGGTAATGATGCAGATTTTTGCATTGTAGATTTAGACAAACCTTGGATTGTAAAAAAAGAAAATTTAGTTTCAAAATCTAAAAATACTTCAATTGAGGATAAAAGACTTCAAGGTAAGGTAACCAATACCTTTGTAAAAGGTAAAGAATTATTTAAAATATAAAAATGGATTATTTAATTGTTGGTATTGCTTCATATTTAATGGGCTCTATTCCATTTGGTTTGATCTTGACTAAAGTATTTTTGAACAAGGATATTAGAGACATTGGGTCAGGAAATATAGGCGCAACAAATGCCTTAAGAACAGGTAATAAACTCATAGGTTATTCGACATTAATACTAGATGTAGCTAAAGCTATAATTCCAGTTATTTTTGTTAAAATTAACTATCCTGACTTAATATATATAGCTTCGTTGTGTGCTTTTTTAGGTCATGTGTTTCCTGTTTGGCTTAAATTTAAAGGTGGCAAAGGTGTTGCTACTTACGTTGGAATTTTATTTTCTATAAATTTTTTACTAGGAATTATTTTTGCAGCAAGTTGGGGTATTATATTTTTAATGTTTAGATACTCTTCACTCTCATCAATTATCGGCTCTATATCAATACCTATTTATATCTTCATAACTGATCAAATAAGTAATGCCATTTTTTTTAGCATAATGTTTGTTTTAATCATCTTCACCCACCGAGAAAATATTAAACGGTTGAAAAATAAAGAAGAAAGTAAGACTAAAATTTATTAATTTGACTATCAAAGACTTTTGAGTAGTTTGTTAAATTATGAATCTAGTCATAGTTGAAAGTCCTGCAAAAGCTAAAACAATTAATAAATACTTAGGTGAAAATTATACTGTTTTAGCTAGCTACGGACATATTAGAGATTTACCATCAAAGAATGGTTCAGTTGATCCTGATCAAAATTTTAAAATGGAATGGGAAGTTGATAGCTTTTCTAAAAAATATTTAAAAGAAATTACTGATGCTGCAAAAGATTCAAGTAAAATTATTTTAGCAACTGACCCAGATCGTGAAGGTGAAGCAATAGCATGGCACGTAAAAGAGTATTTAAATGAAAAAAAACTTTTAAAAGATAAAGAAGTTGAAAGAGTTGTTTTTAATGAAATTACCAAAAAGGCAGTAACACACGGTATAGATAATCCTAGACAAATTGAACCGTTACTTGTTGATGCTTATATGGCTAGAAGAGCCCTAGATTACCTAGTTGGTTTTAATATATCCCCTATTCTTTGGACGAAACTTCCAGGATCAAAATCTGCTGGTAGAGTACAATCTGTGGCTTTAAAACTTATAACTGAAAGAGAACATGAGATAGAGTCTTTTGATCCGGAAGAGTTTTGGACTTTAAGTATTAATTTTCAAGATAAAAAAAACAATTTAATTACGTCAAGTATTTTCCAATTAGATGGAAAAAAAATAGAAAAATTTTCTTTTAAAAATAAAAATGAAATAAATGATGCAATAGCGAGTATTAAAGATAAAAAATTCAATATAAGTGATATTTCATCAAAGATCGTTAGCAGAAACCCATCTGGTCCATTTACAACATCAACTTTGCAACAAGTCGCTTCAAGCAGATTAGGGTTTGGAGCTTCTAGAACAATGCAGATTGCTCAAAGATTATATCAAGGTATCGAAATAGATGGGGAAACAATAGGATTAATTACCTATATGAGAACTGATGGGACAAATCTCTCAGCTGATGCAGTTTCAGATTTTCGAGATTTTATTAAAAATCAATATGGAAATGAATATTTACCAGAAAAACCTCTAAATTATTCAGGAAAGAAAGCAAAGAATGCTCAAGAAGCTCATGAAGCTATAAGGCCAACAGATATAAGTAGATCACCAGATACCATTAAAAAATATTTGAGTACAGATCAACAAAAATTATACAATTTAATTTGGGGTCGAGCTTTATCATCTCAAATGGAGACCGCAAAATTTGACAGAAACACAATAACAATAACTACAGAAGATGGTGGTACAATTTGTAAATCTAGCGGATCTGTATTAAAGTTTGATGGTTTCTTGAAAGTATTCCCAAGTCCAAACAAAGATGAGGATGAAGCTATCTTGCCTGAAATGTCAAAAGGACCAATTAATATTGAGTCCCTTATTGATGAACAACATTTTACTCAACCACCACCAAGATATTCTGAAGCAAGCTTGGTAAAAAAATTAGAGGAGCTTGGTATTGGCAGACCTTCAACTTATGCAAGTATTATCTCTACAATTGCAAACCGTGGATATGCAGAAATACTGAATAAAAGATTTTTTCCTACTGATCGTGGAAAATTAATATCTGCCTTTTTAGAAAAACTATTTTCTAAATATGTTGATTATAATTTTACTGCTGGATTAGAGGACCAACTAGATGAAATAACGACTGGAAAAGAAAGCTGGATAAAAGTTTTAGAAATGTTTTGGAAAGATTTTAATAATAACGTTTCAGAAGTAAAAGAAAAAAGAACTAGAGAAGTTTTAGATTTATTAAATGAAAGTCTAGGAACATTAATTTTTGACAAAGATAAGGATGGCAACGTTGTTAGAAAATGTCAATTATGTGATACAGGTTCACTTAGTTTAAAAAATAGCTTTAGAGGTGGTGCCTTTATTGGTTGTTCAAATTACCCTGAATGTAAATTTACAAGACCCTTATCTAAAGCAAAAGCAGCAGCACAATCTCAATTAGCGGAGCCAAAATTCATAGGCAAACATGAAAATGGAAATGATATATTTTTAAAAAATGGGAGATTCGGTCCTTATCTTCAATATGAAAAAATACCTGAAGAAAAAACTGATGAAAAAATCACAAAGAAAAGAAAGAAAACAAAAAAAATTAAAGCTGATGTAAACGAATTTTTAAAAAATGTTTCAATACCAAAAGGCTTAGAGTTAGAAAGTATTGATTTAGAAAAAGCTCAATTTTTATGTTCTTTACCTAAATCTTTAGGGTTAAATCCAGAAAATCAAAAAGAAATTACACTAAATACTGGAAGATTTGGCCCATATCTAAAATGCGAAAACAAATCTGCAAGGATAGAAAATATCGAAGAAATATTTTCAATTGGCCTTAATAGAGCAATTACTTTAATAGCAGAAGCAAAACCTGGAAGAATGTCTTCATCTATAATCAAAGATTTAGGAGAACATCCAGAGGATAAAAAACCTGTAAGAGTGATGAAAGGTCAATATGGACCATATATTAAATACAAGTCATTAAACGCAACAATTCCTGAAGAAAAAGACCCATCAGACCTAACTATGGAGGAGGCTTTAATCCTTATTGAGAAAAGAAAAGAATACGATAAAAATAAGAAATCAAAAAAAAAAAAAAAGGTAAAATAATGAATTTTGAAGATAAAATTAAAGAGCTAAAAATTGAGTTACCTGAAGCAAAACCTCCTGTTGGTAATTATGTTGCAACTAAAATAGTAGGAAATTTACTTTATGTATCAGGACAGGTATCAATAAATTCTAATGGAGAGCTAATTAAGGGTAAAGTTGGAAAAGAGTTAACCACAGATGAAGCTTATAAAGCTGCGGAAAGATGTGGAATGAGTATTATAGCGCAGGTTAAAATGGCATGTGAGGGTGACCTTTCAAGAGTGAAGTCTTGTATTAAACTAACAGGATTCGTCAATTCAACAGATGATTATATCGAACAACCAAAAGTAATTAATGGTGCTTCAGACTTAATTGCCTCGATTTTTGGTAATGCTGGAATGCATACTCGAGCTGCAGTAAGTACTAATAGTTTGCCTCTTGGTGTATCTGTAGAAGTGGATGCAGTTTTTGAAATAAATTAATTTTTATCTTCCAATACTAAAATATTTTATATTTGATTTCTTCATTTTATCTGGGGAATATAAATTTCTCATATCATAGACTTTAAAATTTCTTTTTTTAACTAATTTTTTAAAATTTAATGATTTAAATTCATTCCATTCTGTGTGTAAAATAATCAAATCACTATTCAAACATGCCTTAGGCATATCTTGATAATAATTTACATTTTTTAAATTTTTAAATTCAATTTTTTCTCCTGTAGGATCGTAATATCTAATTTTACATCTTTTTTTGTTTAAATATTTTATAATAGAAATACTTGATGCTTCTCGCATGTCATCTGTATTAGGCTTGAATGTTACTCCAAGAAAGGTAATAATCTTATTATTAAAATTATTATTAACAATTTGAGCAACTTTTTTAATTGATAGTAATCTTCTATTTTCATTTGATAATATTACGCTTTTAACAATTGATAAATTTGTATTAAATTTTTTCCCTATATCAATTAAAGCACGAGTATCTTTTGGAAAACAAGATCCACCATATGCTGGTCCAGCTCTTAAAAACCTATCTCCAATACGCTGATCAGACCCCATTCCAAAAGATATATCTTTTACATCTATTCCAGTTTTTTCACAAAGATTAGCAATTTCGTTTATAAACGTAATTTTAGTTGCCAAAAAAGCGTTGGAAGCATATTTTATTAACTCAGCTCCTCTTCGTGAAGTATGAAAATATCTGCTAGTTTTTTTAATAATTGGTAAATAAAGTGATTTTAAAACTTTGTTAGCTTTACTACTATCTGTTCCTATAACTACTCTATCTGGGTAAATAAAATCTCTTATAGCATCACCTTCTCTTAAAAATTCAGGATTTGAAACCACATCAACTAATTTTCTTTTTTTTAAAACTCTTAAAATATTTTCAATTTTATCACCAGTGGCAACTGGTACAGTGGATTTAGTAATTATAATTTTATAACTTTTAATAATTTTTTTTAGTTCTCTTGCAACATTAAGTACATATTTAAGTTCTGCTGAATTACTATTTTTTTTAGTCGGTGTTCCAACACAAATAAATATAATATCTGAGTTAATTACAGCTTCTTTTAAATCTGAAGTGAAGATTAATCTTTTTTGTGTATGATTTTTTTTTAAAATTTCCTCTAAGCCAGGTTCATAAATAGGAACTTTGCCATTATTTAAAAGATTAATTTTTTTTTTATCTTTGTCTACACAATAGACTTTATTACCTACGTCTGAAAAACACACACCACTTACCAAACCAACATAACCAGTGCCTATCATACAGAGTTTCATAATTTTGCAATTTCTTTAGATGAATTAATATAACCTTCCATACTCCCGCAGTCTAAATATTTTCCAGAAAAATTATGAGCTATAAATTTCTCATTATCGTTTATTAAAAGTTGAATAGCATCTGTAATATGAATTTCGCCACTTTTGCTAGGTTTCAAATTTTTTAATTTTGAAAAAATTTTATTAGACAATATATACCTACCAATTACAGCTTTATTTGAAGGCGCATCTTTAGTATTTGGTTTTTCAACAACACTATCGATCAAATAATCAGTTTTATTGAATTTTTTAGTAAGCTTATAGATTCCCCATCTTTCTACAAATTTTTTGTTAACACTCATACTTGCCATCACTGAAGCTTTGTATTTTTTATGAGAAATAATCATAGACTTAGAGCAGTTTTTTTTAATTATAAGATCATCTGGCAATAACATTAAAAAATATTTATCTTTAATATATTTCTTAGTTTTTAGAACAGCATCTCCAGTCCCTTTTGGTTTATTCTGATAAACAAACTTAATCATTTTTCGATATTTTAAAATCTTTTTATATTCTTCAATAACTCTAGTGTCTTTTTTTTTCTTAATTAATTCTTTATAAAATTTATCATTATAAAAATTTTTTAATCATCATTTTTCTCTTTGATATAATAAAAATTATTTCTTTAATGCCAGCATCAATACATTCTTCTAGAATATATTCTAAACCAGGCTTTCCATTTATTGGTAAAAGTTCTTTTGCAAAAACGCTAGTCAAAGGCAGCAGCCTTGTACCAAGTCCAGCTAAAGGAATTATAGCTTGTTTAATCATCTAAATGTTTTACTTATTAAATATTTTAATACAAATGAAAATTATATTAAACAACACTGATTTATTCAAAACATTAGGGCCTTTTAATGATATTGGTTTTGTTCCTACAATGGGTGGTATTCATAAAGGGCATATATCTCTTATTAAAAGATCAATTAAATCTAACAAAAAAACTATAGTCAGCATATTTATAAATCCAAAACAATTTAATAGCGAAAAAGATTTTAAATCATATCCTGCAAATATTAAAAAAGATTTAACTATATTAAAGAAAATTAAAAGATTGGATTTTGTTTATATTCCTAGATTTAAAGATGTGTATGAAAACAAAAAAATATCGAAAATAAAAATTGAAAAAAAATATAGAATTTTATGTGCAAAGTATAGAAAAGGCCACTTTGAGGGTGTTTTAGGTGTAATGAATAGATTAACAAAATTAATAAAACCTAATAAAATTTTTATGGGTAAAAAAGATTTTCAACAATTATTTTTAGTTAAAAAATTTATTGAAAATAAATTTAATACTAAAGTTATAGGATGTAAAACCATTAGAAGTAAAAATAAATTAGCTTTATCCTCAAGAAATTTCTTATTCAAACAACATGAGTTAAATGATGTTGAAAAAATTTCAAAAAATTTTTTAAATCTAAAAAATAAGATCAAATACACAAAAAATATTAATCAATTTTTACAGAAAACAAAAAAAGATTTTGAAAGATTTTTTGATATTAAAATTGAATATTTAGAGAATAGAGATATAAATGATTTATCTATATCAAACGAATATCATAAATCTAAAATTTTCTTAGCATACTATTATAAGAGTGTCAGATTAATTGATAATTTTTAAATCTATAAAAAATAAGCACCCACACCCAAAAATGACACGAAACCTATAACGTCAGTAATTGTTGTGACAAATACACTAGAGGCAATTGCTGGATCTATATTCATTTTTTTTAAAGTAACTGGAACCAAAATACCAAAAAGTCCTGCAATAATCATGGTTAGAACCATTGAGATAGAAATTATAATTGAAAGTGTACTATCTTGAAACCAAATTTGAACAATGAAAGCGCTTATAATGGCAAAAATAATTCCATTTAATATTCCTATAGAAAATTCTTTAATAACATTTGATGTAAAATTATTTTCTGTCAAATCGTTAGTTGCTATTGTCCGAACTGTAACAGCTAAAGTTTGCATTCCAGCATTACCACCCATCGATGCAACTATAGGCATCAAGAATGCTAACACTACCATTTGCTCAATCGTTGCACCAAATAAACTAATGCACCATGTGGCTAAAAATGCTGTAAATAAATTTAATAAAAGCCAGTTAAATCTTCTTTTAGTTTTGGTGATTACACCATCGGTAATTTCCTCATCACCTACCCCAGCTAATCTCAACGCATCTTCCTCAGCTTCTTCTTGTAATACTGTTAAAACGTCATCACTCATAATCATTCCAACTAGTTTATTATTTTTATCTACAACTGCAGCTGAATTTAAATTATAATTTTCAAATAAGTTGGCCACTTCCTCCTTGTCCATATCAACAGGTATTAGTAATTGAGACTCAGACATGATAGAGAGCATTTTTGTGTCTCTTGAAGTAGTTAATACACGAGAAGAAGGTACAGTACCTATGGGTTTAAATTCTTCATTAATAATGAATATTTCTAAAAATTCCTCAGGAAGATCTTTATTTTCCCTTAAATAATCTATTGTTTGACCTACAGACCAATTACTAGGTATAGCAGTAAATTCACGCTGCATTATTCTTGCAGCAGTATCTTCTGGATAACTTAAACTTTCTAATAATGCAAAACGGTCTTTAGGAGGTAATGAGCTAAGAATATTGTTTTTATCTTCCTCGGGTACATTTTCTAATATTGATATTGCATCATCAGACTCAAGATTAGTTAAAATTGAAACAATAGAATCTGATGAAAGATAAGTAATAATTTCTGTTTGAACAGACTCATTAAGTTCAACAAAAACTTCAGGATCAATTTTAAAATTGTTTAGTTTTATTAGACTTTCTCTATCAGATTGATTTAAATGTTCAATTATATCAGCAGCATCTGCTGGGTGCATTTCTTTAAATGAATTAGTAATAAAAAGAGCATCATTGTTAGCAATTTTAGATGTTACTACTTTTATATATTCTTTATTGAATTCAAAATTTACTTTTTTATCTTTTATTTTTTTAACTAAAGACATAAATCTACCTATAATTTAGGTTGGACTATTAATAGATAATTAAGATAATACAATTTATAAATGAATATAGAGATCAAAAAGTCAATAAAACCAATAAATTATTTTGATGCAATAAACTTTCTTGAAAAAAGATTGGAAGATTTACATAAAAATATTGATAAAGAGCTAATTTGGACATTGGAACATGATGAAATATTTACGGCTGGTACAAGTTATAAAGAAAGTGAAGTTTTAGATAATTCTATAAATTTATTAAAAACAAATCGTGGTGGCAAAATAACTTGCCATGCACCTGGTCAATTAATTTGTTATTTTGTAATAGATTTAAGAAAAAAAAAAGATATTAGAAAATTTATTTCCTGCATTGAAAAAACAATTATTGAAACTTTAAAAGAATACAAAATTGAAACATTTTCTGACAAAGATAATATTGGAATATGGCATAAAAAAAATAATTCAATAAATAAAGTTGCAGCAATTGGAGTAAGAGTAAAAAAATGGATTGCCTATCATGGATTTGCAATAAATATAAATAATAATCTAGAACAATATAAAAAAATTATTCCCTGTGGAATTGTTGATAAAGGAGTTACTAATTTAATTAGTATTTCTAATAAAGACTATTCAAACTTAGAAAAATCGTTAATAGAAAAATTTACTTCAAACTTGGAAATCTAAGTCTTTTTGTTTTTAATAATTTTCTAAAATAATCAGGTAATAAAGCTGTGTAGGTGTGCTTAACATCATCTATGATAAATTTGATTTGATATGAATGTAACATTAAATTTTTATTTATACCCTTAGAAGAGCTAGATAATTTATATTTAATGTCTCCAAATATTGGTTGTCCTAGTGCATACAATTGCTTTCTAAGTTGATGTTTACGACCAGTGATTGGTTTTAATTCAACCAAACTTGCCTCTGAGTTCTTATCTAAAACTTTAAAAATTGTTTTTGCTTTTTCTATAATTTTTTTTTCCCCATCATATCTTATAAGATCATCATTCCATTCACCTGAATCTTTTACCAACTCCCCATGGCAAATTGCCAAATATGTTTTGTGTACTTTTCTCAATCTAAATAATGAAGTTAATAATTGAGCAGACTCTCTTTTCTTTGCCATTATAAAGACACCAGAAGTATCTTTATCTAATCTATGTACCGAATAAGGTTTTGTACCTTGAAAAACTTCACTCTTAGCAAAAATATCAACTAGATTTTTCTTTGATTTAGTTCCACCTTGAACTGATATTCCAGAACTCTTATTAAGAACTATAAAATTTTCATTATTATCAATAATTTGATCTTCATTAGATTTAATAATATCTTTCGATGGTTCAAATTTTATTTTTTTTTGAACTATAGTTTCTTTAAAATCTACAATAAAACTATTTATAACATCGTTAGTCTTAACTTTTGCTGAACTCTTTACCTTTTTTTTATTGATCTTTATTTTGCCCGATCTTAAATATTTTTCAATTAAACCTTGTGGAATTTTACCGACCTTTAATCTTAGCCAACGATCTATACGCATATCATTACACGTTGAATCAACGGTATATGACTTTTTCATGATTTAAAGTTTATGCTGTTACTTGTTTTTTTTCTTCAGCTTTTGGTGTTTCTTTTACGGTATCTTTTTTCTTTTTGTCTACTCTTCTTGCCTCAACGTCTCTATCTACAAATTCAATAATCGCCATCGGTGCATTATCACCATATCTAAAGCCAGCTTTAATAATTCTTGTATATCCACCATTTCTTTTTTCATATCTTTTTGAAAGAGTTTTTTTTACTTTATTAGCTGAATTAATATCTTGAAGTTGTGAAACCAACATTTTTGTTGTTTGTAAAGTTTCTTTTTTTCCCAGCGTAATGATTTTATCAGCTTGCGGTTTTAAAAATTTAGCTTTAGGCAAAGTTGTTTTGATCTGCTCATATTTAATCAAAGAATTTAGCATGTTCTTTAAAAGAGCTTTTCTATGTTCAGAAGTCCTATTTAACTTCTTATTTGCCATTCCATGTCTCATTAGATGGCTTCCTCTAACTTTTTAGACATTTCAGCAATATTATCTGGTGGCCAGTTTGGAATTTCCATTCCTAAATATAATGACATTCCAGTTAAAACTTCTTTTATTTCGTTTAGAGATTTTCTACCAAAATTGGGTGTTCTAAGCATTTCACCTTCAGATTTTTGAACCAGATCACCAATATAAATTATATTATCATTCTTAAGGCAATTCATTGATCTGACAGAAAGCTCAAGTTCATCAACTTTTCTTAATAAATTCTTATTAAATTCTGGTTCTGTAGAAACTTCTTTAACAGGAGCTTCAACTGGCTCATCAAAATTAACAAACATTTTTAGTTGATCTTGAAAAATTCTTGCTGAATAAGCTACTGCATCTTCTGCAGAAATCGACCCATTTGTTTCAACTTCCATAGTAAGTTTGTCATAATCCAATGCTTTACCTTCTC
This sequence comes from Candidatus Pelagibacter sp., assembly GCA_028100865.1. The sequence goes on from JAOHJV010000001.1 coordinate 62,724, forward strand.
TTGCTGTACTTATTGAATAAGAAACTTTTTTTACAGGACTATATAATGAGTCTATTGCAATTAAACCTAAAGGTGGCTCTTCTGGTTTATTTAGATCAGCAGGAACATAACCTTTTCCGGTACTAACATTCATTTCCATATGAAAATTTGTATTTTCATCAAGATTACAAATTACTAAATCTGGATTTAAAATTTCTACATCAGCAACTTGTGTAATATCTGAGGCTTTTATTTCTCCTGGACCTTTTGCATCTAATATAAGCTTTTTAGTTCCTTCGGAATTAGATTTTAGCGCTAAAGATTTTACGTTTAAAACTATATCCGTAACATCTTCTCTTACGCCCTTAATAGATGTAAATTCATGTAAAACACCATCTATTTGTATTGAAGTAACTGCAGCACCTCTAATTGATGAGAGTAAAATTCTTCTTAAAGAATTTCCTAATGTTAGTCCATAACCTTTTTCTAAAGGTTCTGCTATAATTTTAGCATGAGTTAAGTCATCACTAATTTGAACATCTAACTTAGATGGTTTAATTAATGACTTCCAATTTTTTACATTTACATTTTCGACTTCCATTAAACTCTCCTTTTCTTTGGTGGTCTAGTTCCATTATGAGGCATGGGTGTTGTATCTTTAATTGATAAAATTTTAAAACCTCTTGCTTGTAATGCTCTTAAAGCTGTTTCACGTCCAGAACCAGGGCCCTTAACTTCAACAGATAAAGTTTTCATTCCAAATTCTAATGCTTTAGAGGCAGCAGCATCAGCAGCAATTTGTGCAGCATAAGGAGTTGATTTTCTTGATCCTTTAAAACCTTTTTGCCCAGCAGATGCCCAAGAAATTACATTTCCATTTGTATCTGCTATTGAAATAATTGTATTATTAAAAGTTGATTGCACGTAGGCAATACCATTCAAAATATTTTTTTTAATTTTTTTCTTTTTTGAATAAGAGCTTTTATTACTTTTTTTTGAAGATTTTTCTACCTTCTGATCTTTATTTTCAACTTTATCAGCTTTAGCCATAATTATTTTTTAGTTGGAGTTAATTTTTTTCCTGCAATCGCGATTGCTTTACCTTTTCTTGTTCTTGCATTACATCTTGTTCTTTGTCCTCTAACAGGTAATTTTTTTCTATGTCTCGTTCCTCTATAGCAAGCTAAATCAATTAGTCTTTTAATTGTAAGTGAGTAATCTCTTCTAAGATCACCTTCTACTTTAAAATTTGCGTCAATGTATTCTCTAATTTTTAAAATCTCATCATCTGTTAATTCATTAATTCTTTTTGCTCTTGGAATTTCTAATGAAGTACAAATTTGATTAGAAAATTTATCGCCAATTCCATAGATATAAGTTAAACCTATGTGAACAAGTTTATTTTGTGGGATATTGATACCTGCGATACGAGCCATAATTTATGTGATAATTTGTGCCTTTTATATAATAAGATTCCCTAAAGTCAACGCCTTAAACATTGATAAAAGTGTCAATTTTAGCGGTTATTTCATCAATTTCGAGAGTTCCATCAATCTCATGGAAGTTTGAATTTTTTGATAAAAAGTTAAGAACTGGTTCAGTCGTTTTAGTGTAAATATCATATCTAGACATGATAGTTTCAAGATTGTCATCTTTTCTTTTTATAAAATATTCTTTACCACATGGGTGTAAATCTATCTCTTCTTTATTAAAAAATTCATTTAAGGTTAAGTTGCATTTATCACAAGTAACTCTGCCAATTATTCTTTTTTCAATTATTTCACGGGGTACAACTAAAGAAATTATTAAATCAATTTTTTGATCAAATTCATTTAAAATCAAATCAAGGTTTTTTGCCTGTTCTATACTTCTAGGATAACCATCAAATATTATCCTGTCTCTAAATTTTAGATTTAAAATTGTATTTTTTAAAAGTTTATTTACTACTTCATCTGAAGCAAAATTTCCTTTTGAAATAATACCTTCTATTTCTTTGCCTAAATCAGTTTTTTTTTTGATTTCATTCCTTAATAAGTCACCTGTTGATAATTGAAAATAATTATGTTTTTTAACAATAGATTGGGCTTGAGTGCCTTTACCTGCGCCTGGGGGCCCAAATAAAATAATATTCACTTATTTACCAAATTTTGTTTTCTTGATTAATTGTTCGTATTGAGAACTCATTAATCTTGTTTGAATTTGTGTTACAGTATCAATTGCAACAACTACAACAATTAAAATTGAAGCACCACCTAAATAAAAAGGTATTGGATAATTTGCAATTAAAAATTCTGGCATTAAACAAACTAAAGTTAGATATAAAGCACCGATAGTTGTTAATTTGGTTGATATATTTTGAATATATAGTGCTGTACTTTCACCTGGTCTTATTCCTGGAACAAAGCCACCATATTTTCTTAAGTTATCTGCTGTTTCTGTAGGATTAAAAGTAATTGAAGTATAAAAAAAAGTAAAAAATATTATTCCTGATGCATACAACAACATGTAAAGTGGCTGACCTTGTGTGAAGTAAGAACTTAAATTTAAAAAAGTTTCATTACTTGAAAAAGAAAAATTAGAAAAAGTTACTGGCAATAAAAGCAAAGCTGATGCAAAAATAGCTGGTATAACTCCTGCTTGGTTAATTTTTAATGGTAAGTGAGATGACTCTCCACCATACATTTTGTTTCCCATTTGTCTTTTAGGATAATTAATTAAAATTTTTCTTAAAGCTCTTTCCATAAATACAACAAATAAAATTGTTGCAACTAATAAAACGAATATAGCTAAAATCATAAATGTTGAAACAGCACCTGTTCTACCAAGTTCAAAAGTCGTTACTAAAGCCCTTGGAATTTCAGCAACAATTCCTGCAAAGATTATCAAAGAAATACCATTACCTATTCCTCTTTGAGTGATTTGTTCACCTAACCACATTAAAAACATTGTACCAGCTACTATTGTTGTAACTGTTGTAATCTTAAAAAAAGCGCCAGGGTTAATAACAAGATCTGCCGATGACTCTAAACCAACAGACAATCCATAACCTTGAACTGTAGCTAATAATACAGTTCCATATCTTGTAATTTGAGTAATTTTTGCTCTTCCAGTTTCACCTTGTGCTTTTAAATTTTTAAAATATTCAGAAACTCCTGTCAAAAGCTGAACTATAATTGCTGACGAAATATAAGGCATTATACCTAGTGCAAATATTGCCATCCTACTCACAGCACCACCAGCAAAAACGTTAAACATTCCTAGCAAACCTTTTTGGTTTCCATCCATCATTACTTTAAGTTGTTCTGGATCTATGCCTGGTAACGGTACAAAAGTACCAAATCTATAAACTGCTAGAATAAAAATAGTAAATAGTATTCTATTTCTTAAATCGTTTGATGATGACGACGCGCTCATTGAAATTTATTATTTTTTCAACTGAATAGATCCACTAATTTTCTCTAGTTTTTCTATTGCTGATTTAGATGCTAAATCTGCCTCTATGTTAACTTTGTCCTTAATCTCACCAGTACCAAGTATCTTTAACTTTTGAGAATTTTTATTAATCAATTTTAATTTTTTAAGTAATTCCATATTTATAGTGTCGCTAGGATTAATCGTTTTTTCATTTATAAAAGATTGAATTTTCTCAAGATTCATTATTGCTATATTTGTTCTTGAGATTGGATTAAAACCTCTTTTTGGTAGTCTTCTGTATAATGGCATTTGTCCACCCTCAAAAGCCTTAATTGCTACACCAGATCTTGATTTTTGTCCCTTAACACCTCTTCCACAAGTTTTGCCTTTACCGGAACCAATTCCTCTTCCAACTCTCATTTTAGATTTATTAATTTTATCTTTAGTATTTAATGCTATCATTATCCTCTTTTCTCAACTATCTCAGAAATCTTTTTATTTCTAATTGCTGAAATTTGTTTAGGTGAATTTTGTTTTGATAGTGCTTTCATGGTTGCTCTAATTACATTATGTGCATTTGAAGTTCCCATTGATTTTGCAACTATATCTTTTATGCCTAAAACTTCACAAACAGCTCTAACAGGTCCACCTGCAATGATACCAGTTCCTTTTGAAGCAGCTCTTAGTACAATCCTGCCTGATCCATCCTTTGCTTTTACATCGTGGTGTATAGTTCTACCTTCTCTTAAAGGTATATGTATTAATTTTCTTCTAGCAACTTCATTGGCTTTTTTAATTGCATCAGGTACTTGTTTTGCTTTAGCGTGAGCAATACCAATTTTACCTGCTTGATTTCCTACAACTACTAGTGCTGAAAATCCAAATCTTCGTCCACCTTTTACAACTTTTGTAATACGGTTAATATGAACTAATTTCTCTAAAATATCGTCAGTTTTTTTATCTTTAAAGTTTTCCATAATTAAAATTCCATTCCATTTTGACGCAAAGTTTCAGCAAATACTTTCACTCTTCCGTGATATCTATAAATACCTCTATCAAAGTAAATTTTTGTAATTTTCTTTTCTTGAGCTTTTTTAGCTAATTTTGTTGCTACAATTTTAGATAGTTCAGTTTTGTTAACTTTTTCTCCTGATTTAATGTCTTTTTCCACAGATGAAGCAGATAATAATGTAACTTTATTTATATCATCAATTATTTGAGCAGATATATTTTTTGATGATCTAGAAATACATAGTCTATATCTATCTTTAGAAGCAACCTTCTTAACTTTGTTGCTAACTCTAAATCTCTTTCTAATGCTTGTATTTAATTTCATTATTTTTTCTTTCCTTCTTTTTTAAGAACATATTGTCCTTTTTCACGAATACCCTTACCTTTATATGGTTCAATTTTTCTATATGTTTTAATTTTTGAAGCTACTGATCCAACTTGTTGTTTGTCTGATCCAGAAATTTTTAAAGTTGTTTGTTTTTCAACTTCAATTTTAATACCATCAGGAATATCGTAATTTATATCGTGACTGTAACCAAGTTGTAAGTTTAACTGTTTACCTTTTAGCGCTGCTCTATATCCTACACCTACTAGCTCTAAAGTTTTTTCATAACCAGTGCTTGATCCAATTACAGCGTTATTGATTAGACTTCTGTTCATTCCCCAAAGCCTTTTAGAATTTTGATCAATTTTTTTTGGCTTGATTGAAATTTCTTTTCCTTCTTTAATGTCAAGATTAAACATCTCTAAATCTATATCGACTGATTTTTTTCCTAAAGGACCTTCGATATTTATTATATTTCCAGCTAAAACAACTTTAACTTTTTCAGGAATAGAAATACTTATTTTACCAATTTTAGACATTAAAATACCTTACAAATTATCTCGCCACCAACACGTTGTTTTCTAGCATCTATATCTGTCATTACACCTTTTGGTGTAGAAACAATTGCAATACCTAAGCCATTATTTACCTTTGGTAAACTTTCTGCACTAGAAAATATTCTTCTACCAGGTTTTGAAACACGTTCAAAAGCACTAATTACAGGATTTCCAGAATAATACTTCAATTCTAAAGATAATGTTGGTTTATTATCTTCAGCTTCAATTTTAAAATCTTTAATAAAACCTTCATTCTTAAGAATGTCTGCTATCTTTTTCTTAAAGTTTGAAGATGGTAATGATACCTTTTTATGATTTCTTGATTGAGCGTTTTTTACTCTTGCTATCATATCTCCAATCGGATCACTTAAACTCATATTTTCCTTTCTACCAGCTTGACTTAGTCATTCCTGGAATTAATCCAGCTAAACCTAAGTCTCTTAAAGCTATTCTTGATATTTTTAATTTTCTATAAACCCCATGAGGTCTTCCTGTAATTTGACATCTGTTCATTACTCTAGTTTTTGCTGAATTTCTTGGCATTTGTGACAATTTTTGCTGAGCTTTAAATCTTTCTTCTAATGGTAATTTTTTATCCATAATGATTTTTTTTAGACTTTGTCTTTTTTTATAAAGTCTATCTGAAAGTTTAATTCTTTTTTCGTTCTTGTTTACAGCACTTACTTTAGCCATGTTTAATTGTCTCCTTTTTTAATAAATGGAAAATTCATTTTTTCTAATAAAGCAAAAGCATGATCTTTATTTATAGCCTTAATTACAACAACTATGTCTAAACCTCTAACTTTATCCGCTCTTTCAAAACTAACTTCTGGAAAAATAATATGCTCTTTAACACCAAATGTATAATTTCCAAATTTATCAAATCCTTTTGGAGATAATCCTCTAAAGTCTTTAATTCTTGGTAGCGCGATATTTACCAGTCTATCAATAAATTCATACATTTTATTTTTTCTTAATGTTACTTTTAATCCAGCATTAGATCCTTTTCTGGTTTTAAAGTTTGCAACAGATTTTTTGAATTTTGTAATAACAGGTTTTTGACCAGTAATTTTACCCATGTCTTCTTCTGCAGCCTTTAAGATTTTTGCATCAGCACCATCTAATCCAAGCCCCATATTTAAAACAACTTTTTCAATTTTTGGAGTCATAAAGATGTTTTTTAATCCTAAGCTATCCTTAAGAGCTGGCTGTATTTCTTTATTATAAATTTCTTTTAATCTTGGTGTCATTATTTTTTAGCCTCTGTCTTTTTTGTAATTTTTTCATCAATTAACTTAAGGTTTGATAAATGAATAAAGCTTTCTTTAGAAACAATTCCACCTTTCTTTTCTTTTGTGGTCTTAACATGTTTTTTTACCATATTTATTTCTTTGACTTTTGCTCTATTATTAGGTCTATCAATTTCAATTACTTCACCTTCTTTTTTTTTATCTTTTCCCGTTAAAACTCTTACTTTTAGACCTTTTTTAATCATTTTTATAAAACCTCCGGTGCTAATGAAATTATTTTCATTTGCCCTCTGCTTCTCAATTCTCTTGTTACTGGACCAAAAATTCTAGTTCCAACTGGTTCTCCTTTATCATCTACTAATACAGCTGCATTATTATCAAATTTTACTTTTGACCCATCATTTCTATGAATTCCTTTTTTTACTCTTACAACAACAGCTTTGTGGACTGTACCCTTTTTCACCTTACCCTTTGGTATTGCTTCTTTAACAGCAATAACAATAGTATCACCAATACTTGCATATCTTCTTTTAGATCCACCAAGAACTTTAATACATTCAATTCTTTTAGCGCCTGTATTATCCGCTACTTGTAGCTCTGTTTGTACACCAATCATTATTTAACATTCTCCATAACTTGAAATTTTTTATTTTTTGAAAATGGTTTACTTTCAATTATTGAAACTTTATCACCAGTTTTAAATTTATTGTTTTCATCGTGTGCATTGTAATTTTTTCTAACTTTAATTACTTTTTTTAATACAGGATGAGAATATTTTCTTTCGACCATTACAGTTATTGTTTTATTTGGTTTGTCACTTATCACAACACCAGTTAATACTTTTTTAGGCATTTATTTTTTCCTTTAATATAGTTTTTAATCTTGCAATTGTTTTTCTTGTTTCACTAATTTTTGCTGGGTTTGTTACTTGAGAATTCATTTTTTGAAATCTAAAGTTAAAAAGATCTTTTTTTAATTTATCTATATTTTTTATCATTTCATCTTTAGATAATTTTTTAATCTCTTGTTTTTTCATATTAAGCAAACCTCTTAATAGTTTTTGTTTTTATAGGCAATTTAGCTGATGCTTTATAAAGGGCCTCTTTAGCAATTTGTTCAGAAACACCGTCAACTTCAAATAAAATTCTTCCAGGTTTTACTCTACACGCAAAAAACTCAGGATTTCCTTTTCCTTTACCCATTCTTACTTCAATAGGTTTTTTTGATACTGGAATATTAGGGAATACTCTTGTCCATACTCTTCCTTGTCTCTTCATGTGTCTAGTTAATGCTACTCTAGCTGCCTCAATTTGTTTTCCTGTAATTCTCTCTGGTTGCAATGCTTTTAGAGCAAATGCACCATAATTTATAGAACTTGCTCTAGTCGCTGTTCCATGAATTCTTCCTTTATGAGCTTTTCTCCATCTAGTTCTAACTGGTTGAAGCATTATTCTTTACCTTCTTTCGGGACTATTTTGTTAGTTTCTTGACTAAATTCTCTGGCAAAAACCTCACCCTTATAGATCCAAACTTTAATTCCAATAATTCCATAAGTAGTTAAAGCCTCAGCTTCAGCATAATCTATATCTGCTCTTAAAGTATGTGATGGGATGCTACCTTCTCTTAACCACTCTGTTCTAGCAATTTCATTTCCACCAAGTCTTCCGCTAATTGAAACTTTAATTCCTCTTGCGCCTAATCTAATGCATGATTGCATAGATCTTTTCATTGCTCTTCTGTAAGAAATTCTTTTAACTAATTGTTGTGCTATATTTTCAGCAACTAAAAAAGCATTAGTTTCTGGTTTTTTTACTTCTTTAATATTTAAAGCAACTTCATTTTTAGTAAACTTTGACAAATTATTCTTAATTTTATCAATATCACTTCCCTTTTTTCCAATAACAAATCCTGGTCTAGATGTATAAATGGTAACATAACATTTATTAGATGTTCTTTCGATCATCACTTTCGATACGCCAGAGTTAACTACATTTTTTTTGATGTAATCTCTTATTTTAAAATCTTCAATTAAATAGTTTCCAAAATCTTTTTTCTTAGCATACCAAACAGAATCCCAGCCTCTATTGATACCTAATCTAAAACCTACAGGATTAACTTTTTGTCCCATGACTCTCCATTTGTTTAACTTCTGATAAAATTATTGTTACTGTTGACCAAGGTTTTAAAATTGGTGCAGCTCTACCTTTTGCTCTTGGTCTAAATCTTTTCATTACAATTTTTTTTCCACAATAAGCTTCTTTAACAACTAAATTATCAATATCATATTGAAAGTTATTTTCTGCATTTGCTACTGCAGAGCCAATTGTTTTTCTTATATCTTTACTAATTCTTTTTGCGGAAAACTGTAAATCTCTCATAGCTACATCAACTTTTTTACCAACAATGCTTTTTAAAATAGGATTAAGTTTTCTAACACTAGTTCTAATACTATTATTAACAGATTTAACTGTATCTACTTTTTTTCTATTTTTTTTCTTTGTCTTATTCATATTTATTTTTTAGCTGCTGTTGCAGGTTTGGCTTTTTTATCTGCTGGTGTATGACCATAAAAAGTTCTTGTTGGTGAAAATTCTCCAAGCTTATGTCCAACCATATCTTCTGAAATTGTGATCGGTATAAATTTCTTACCATTATAAATTTGAAAACTAACACCAACAAAGTCCGGTAAAATGGTTGATTTTCTTGACCATGTTTTGATAGGTATTTTTTTTGGATCATCTTTATATTTATCAACTTTTTTCATTAAACTTTCTTCAACAAAAGGTCCTTTCCATACTGATCTAGCCATTACTTAGTATCCTTCCTTTTATTTCTTCTCTTAATAATATATTTATCTGTTCTCTTATTATCTCTTGTTTTTAAACCTTTAGCAGACTGACCTGTAGGTGAAACAGGGTGTCTTCCACCTGCTGATTTACCTTCTCCACCACCATGTGGGTGATCAACTGGGTTTTTAACAACACCTCTAGTATGAGGTTTTCTTCCAAGCCATCTTGATCTTCCAGCTTTACCAATTTTGATATTTTTTTGATCTGGATTGCTTAATGTTCCAATTGTAGCTAATGATCTTGAGTCTATTTTTCTAACTTCTCCTGAAGCTAATTTAATTATACTGTAATTACCATCTAACCCACTTATGGTTACTGAAGAACCAGCTGATCTAGCAATTTTTCCACCAGCACCAGGTTGTATTTCTACGTTATGGATATTTATTCCAACTGGAATATCCTGCAACGGCATGCAATTACCAACTTTAATTTCTTTTTTTGAGCCGTTTTCAATTTTGTCTCCACTTTTAATTTTTTGTGGAGCTAAATAATATGCATGAGATCCATCTTCAAATTTTACTAACATGATGTAGCATGATCTATTTGGGTCATACTCAACTCTTTCAACAGTCGCCTCCATATCAAATTTTTTTCGGTAAAAATCAACATGTCTGTACATTTTTTTATGTCCACCAGCTCTATTAATGTTGGTTATATGTCCGTTATTATTTCTACCTTTCATTGAATTTTTTGGAGAAACAAGTGATTTAAAAGGTTTACCTTTCCACAGACCAGTTCTATCAACTAAGATAGTTCCTCTAGTGGATTTTGTATAAGGTTTAAAAGTCTTTAGTGCCATTTATTAAATTCCTGTTGTTAGATCAATACTTTGACCTTTTTTAAGAGTGATTATTGCTTTTTTAAATCCAGAAACTTTTACTTTTTTTCCTCTAGTAAGCTTAGTTCTGTTTTGTTTGTTAATAATATTAATTTTAGTTACATTAACTTTAAAAATCTTTTCAATATTCTTTTTTAAATTTACTTTGTTTGCGCCTGTTGGAACTTTAAAGACAATCTTATTTTGCTCTGACAAGTTAGTAGATTTCTCTGTAACCATTGGTAATAAAATTTTATCGTATAAATGTATCTTATCCATATTAAGAATATCTCTTTTCTAGTTCTTTTACTGAACTTTCAGTAAAAACAACTTTTTTAAATTTAATAATGTCATAAGAACTAAAGTGATTAACATCTGTAACTTTAACATTTGGAATATTTCTTGCTGATTTTTCTATTTTTTCTTTAGAGTTTTTATCTAAAATTATTAGTGAGTGTGTTATTTCCAATTTTTGAATAATTGAATTCATTTCTTTGGTCTTTTTAATTTCAGAGGTAAAATCATTTAATATTAATAAATTTTTATTTATATTTTTTTCAGTAATTAGCGATGCTACACTTAATTTCTTTTCATTTTTATTTAGTTTTCTTTTCTTATAAGCAAGCTCTCCTTTTGGACCATGAGCTATACCACCACCAACAAAAATTGGAGCTTTTCTACTAGCGTGTCTAGCTCCACCTGTACCTTTTTGAGCATAAATTTTAGATGTTGGACCACTCACTTCATTTTGTTGTTTAGTTTTAGCGTGTCTACCTTTGTAATTAGCATTGGTTTTATACAAAACACTACTTACTAATTTGCTATTAATTTTCGCAGAAAATATTCTATCTAACACTTCAATAGTGTCTTTTTTTCCATCAATACTTATTTTTTCAATTTTCATTATTTTTTCTTTTTATCTGGTGTTTTTTTTGCCTCTTCTGCTGCTGCAATTTTTTCAGAAATTGTCAATTTATTGATATTTTTAATTGATTTTCTTACTACAACTTCTGTATTTTTAGATCCTGGAATTGAACCCTTGAGGTATAAGAGTTCATTTTCTAAATCTGTTTTTATAATTTCGATATTAAGCATCGTTCTAAGTCTGTCACCCATGTGACCAGCCATTTTTTTTCCTTTAAATACTTTTCCTGGATCTTGACTGTGCCCTGTTGAACCATGTGCTCTATGTGAAACTGATACACCATGACTGGCTCTTAAACCTCCAAAGTTCCATCTTTTCATTGCTCCAGCAAATCCTTTACCTATAGTTTTTGATCTTGTATCAACAAATTTTGTATCCTTAAATATTTCAAGGCCGAATTCATTACCTTCTTTATAAGTCTCAGTATCTTTTACTCTAAATTCTTTTAATTTTTTTTTAGCTTCAGTATTTTTTTTGGCATAAAAGCCTTTCATAGCTTTTGTAAGTTTGGAATTTTTTATTTTTCCATAACCAAGTTGTACTGCCTTGTAGCCTCTTTTTTCCTCATCAATAACTTGGATAACTCTAGCTTTTTCAACTTTAAGCACAGTCACAGGAACAAGCTGACCAGTTTTATAAAACTCTCTAGTCATTCCTATTTTTTTTCCAATTAAAGCAATCTCAGTCATAACTAAATTTTAATCTCCACATCTACTCCTGAAGCCAGATCAAGCTTCATTAAAGCTTCTACTGTTTGTGGTGTTGGTTCTATAATATCTATTAAACGTTTATGAGTTCTTGATTCAAATTGTTCCCTACTTTTTTTATCAATATGTGGTCCTTTTAAGACCGTATATCTCTCAATTCTTGTTGGTAATGGAATTGGACCTTTAATAGTAGCACCTGTTCTTTTTACTGTATTTACAATTTCTTCAGTAGAAGCATCCAAGATTTTATTGTCGTATGCTCTGAGTTTAATTCTAATATTTTGTTTTTCCATAATTACCCTGCAATCTTTTTAGTTACTTCATCCTGCACGTTTTGTGGCACTTTAGAGTAATGATCAAAGAACATAGAATATTGAGCTCTTCCTTGAGACATTGATCTTAAATTATTAATATATCCAAACATGTTTGCTAGAGGAACCATAGCTGTAATTACTGTTGCATTTCCTCTTTGTTCTTGAGTACTAATTTGGCCTCTACGACTATTTAAATCACCAATAACATCACCCATATAATCTTCTGGAGTAACAACCTCGACTCTCATTACTGGCTCAAGAAGTTTTAGTGTTCCTTTGGTACATGCTTCTTTAAAACAAGCTCTACCTGCAAGTTCAAAAGCAAGAACGCTTGAGTCTACATCGTGGTGTAAACCATCTAAAATTGTCACTTTATAATCAATCATTGGAAATCCACATAAAATTCCATTGTCTGACACTGTTTCTATTCCTTTTTCTACACCTGGAATAAATTCTTTAGGAATTGCACCACCTTTAATTTTACTTTCAACAGATCTTCCAGCACCTGGCTCTTGAGGTTCAACTAAAAGTTTAACTTTTGCAAATTGTCCTGCACCACCACTTTGTTTTTTATGAGTATATTCAACCTCAGATGCATTTTCTAATGTTTCTCTATAAGCTACTTGTGGAGCACCAACATTAGCTTCAACTTTAAATTCTCTTTTCATACGATCAACAATTATATCTAGGTGTAATTCACCCATACCTTTAATAATCGTTTGACCAGACTCTTCATCAGAAGTAACTCTGAATGAAGGATCTTCTTTAGCAAGTCTACCCAAAGCTTCACCCATTTTTTCTTGGTCAGCCTTTGTTTTTGGTTCAACAGCAATTTCTATAACGGGATCTGGAAATTCCATAGGTTCTAATAAAACAGGTTTCTCTTCATCGCATAATGTGTGACCTGTTATAGTGTATTTTAATCCAGCTAGTGCTACTATATCTCCAGCATTAGCCTCTTTAATATCTTCTCTAGAGTTAGCGTGCATCAATAACATTCTTCCAACTCTTTCTTCTTTTTCTTTTGATGAATTATAGATTCCTGTTCCAGTTTTTATAGTACCTGAATAAATTCTTATGAATGTTAAAGAACCAACAAATGGATCGTTTGCAACTTTAAAAGCTAATGCGGAAAATGGCTGGCTATCTTCAAATTTCATTTCCATCTCATCCTCAGTACCAGGCTTAGTACCTTTAATTGATCCAATATCAATTGGGCTAGGTAAGTAATTTATTGTAGCATCAAGTAACGGTTGAACACCTTTATTTTTAAAAGCAGAACCTGTAGTAATTGGTACAAAGCTAAAATTTAGAGTTCCTTTTCTTATACATCTAACTAAGTCTTCTTCTTTAATCTCATCACCATTTAAATAAGCTTCCATTAATTTTTCGTCTTGCTCAACAGCTGTTTCAACTAATTCAGTTCTATATTTTTGAGATATTTCTTTTAAGTCATCTGGTATATCTTTGTATTCCCATTCAGCACCCAATGCCTCATTTTTCCAAACTTGTGCTTTCATTTTAACAAGATCAACAACGCCTGAAAGAGATGCTTCAATTCCAATTGGTATTTGAATTGGTAATGGTTTACATCCTAGTCTGTCTCTAATCATATCTACGCATCTAAAAAAATCTGCACCAGTTCTGTCTAATTTATTGACAAAGCATATTCTTGGAACTTTGTATTTATCTGCTTGTCTCCAAACAGTTTCTGATTGAGGTTCAACACCTGCAACACCGTCAAAAACACATACCGCACCATCTAAAACCTTAAGAGATCTTTCAACTTCAATTGTAAAATCAACGTGACCTGGTGTGTCAATAATATTAATTCTATGATCATTCCAAAAACAAGTAGTTGCAGCAGAAGTAATTGTAATTCCTCTTTCTTGCTCTTGTTCCATCCAATCCATAGTTGCCGCACCATCATGTACTTCTCCTATTTTATGGCTTTTTCCTGTGTAGTATAAAATTCTTTCAGTTGTAGTAGTTTTTCCAGCATCGATGTGAGCCATGATCCCAATATTTCTATATTTATCTAATGTATGAGTTCTAGCCATTTTTTATTACCATCTAAAATGTGCAAAAGCTTTATTTGACTCAGCCATTTTATGCACATCCTCTCTTTTTTTAACTGCAGCACCTTTTTTTTCATAAGCATCAAACAGTTCATTAAAAATTTTATCTGACATATGTTTATCTTTTCTTTTTCTTGCAGAATCTACCAGCCATCTAATAGCTAAAGCTTGAGCTCTTTTACTTTTAACTTCAACAGGAACTTGATAGGTAGCTCCACCAACTCTTCTAGATCTTACTTCGACAGTTGGTTTAATATTGTTAATAGCTTCATTAAAAATATTTATAGGTTCATCTTTAGATTTAGTTTTTATTTTTTCAATTGCATCATAAACAATTTTAGCAGCAACACCTCTTTTACCGTCGTACATTATATTGTTAATCAATTTTGGAATAATCGTAGAATCAAATTTTGGATCTGGAACTACGTTTTTTTTTGGTTGAGTTTTTTTTCTAGACATTATTTACCTTTTTTAGTTCCGTATAAAGATCTTCTTTTTTTTCTGTTAGCAACACCTTGGGTATCAAGATTACCTCTCAAGATATGATAACGAACACCTGGTAAATCTTTAACTCTACCACCTCTAATTAACACTACTGAGTGTTCTTGAAGATTGTGTCCTTCGCCAGGAATATAAGCGGTTACTTCAAAACCATTTGACAATCTTACTCTTGCAACTTTTCTTAGTGCAGAGTTAGGTTTTTTTGGAGTAGTTGTATAAACTTTAACACACACTCCTCTTTTAAGAGGTTGTTTTTGTAAAGCGGGAACTTTGTTCCTTGTAAGCTGTTTAATTCTTTTTTTTCTTAACAACTGATTAATAGTCGGCATAAATTTTTATAAAATTAATTAATTTATTTTTAGAAGAAAATAACTGACAGGTTATTTTGTGGCAGCGTTTAGTACTATTAGTAGGTACTACATTCCAACCAAAAACATCGCCAAAATACTTATTAATCCATCTTTGTCAAACTAAAACTTCAATTATTAGGTGTTATTTTTATTGATTTGCAGGTGTTTCTGAAGGCTCAGAAGTTTCTATCTTATCTTGTTCAGCAATAAAATTATTATCATCCTCAAGGGCTTTTTTGTTCCACTTATTCTTAATACTACCAGTACCAGCCGGAACTAATCTACCAACAATAACATTCTCTTTTAAGCCATTTAATGGATCAACTTTACCTTTAATAGCTGCATCAGTTAAAACTCTTGTTGTTTCTTGGAATGAGGCAGCTGAAATAAATGACTCGGTTTGTAATGAAGCTTTAGTAATACCCATTAATACTCGTTCACCAACCGCAGGTGTTTTACCTTCAGCTATAAGTTTTTCATTAGTATTATCAAATTTTATTCTATCAATAACTTCACCTGGTAAATAACTAGAATCACCAGACACTTTAACTTCAACTTTTTTAAGCATTTGTCTTAATATAGTTTCAATATGTTTGTCATTTATAATTACACCTTGTAATCTATAGACTTCTTGAACTTGATTAACAAAATATTCTGTTAATTCTTTAATTCCCAATACTCTTAAAATATCGTGGGGTAAGGGTTGTCCATCAAGCAGGTATTCACCTTTTTGAATTTTTTCACCAGGGTTGAAATTGATATGTTTACCTTTTGGAATTAAATAATTTGAAGGTTCGGCACCATCCTCTGGAACAATAGATACTCTTTGTTTTCCTCTAACTTCTTTACCAAATACAACTTGTCCATCATTTTCAGCAATGATAGCACTATCTTTTGCTTTTCTTGCTTCAAATAATTCAGCAACTCTTGGTAGACCACCTGTAATATCTTTTGTTTTAGTAGTTTCTTTTGGAAGTCTCGCAATAACATCTCCAGCAAAAACTTTTTGACCGTCTTTAATAGAAAGAATTGAATCAGGTACAAGATAATATCGTGCTTCATTATCGTCAGCTTTTTTAATTACATTTCCTTTTTCATCTCTAAGAGTAATTCTAGGTTTTAAATCTGTGCTTTTAGATTGTGCTCTCCAATCAATAACTGATTTAGAGGAAATACCTGTAGCATCATCGGTAGTTTCTTGAATTGAAACTCCATCAATTAGATCAACAAAACTAGCTGTACCACTTTTCTCAGCTATTACTGGAGTTGTGTATGGATCCCATTCACAAATTTTTGTATTAGCTTTAATTTTATCCCCATTACTAAAAAATAATCTTGATCCATAGGCAACTTTATAAACTGCAATTTGCACTCCATTATCATCTTCAATTGATAATTGAGTGTTTCTACCCATAACAATTAAGTTTTTCTTAGAATCTTCTAAAATATTAGAGTTTAAAATTTTAAGTGTACCTTCATTTTTACTAACAATTTGAGACTCTTGTTTAACTGATGCTGTTCCACCAACGTGGAAAGTTCTCATTGTTAACTGAGTACCTGGCTCACCAATTGATTGGGCAGAAATCATACCAATTGCTTCACCAACGTGCACCATTTTACCTCTAGAGAGGTCTCTACCATAACAAGTTGAACAAACACCTTCTTTTGAGCTACATGTCATTACTGAGTAAACTTTTATTGATTTAACACCTGCTGCATCTATTAAATCACAACCAGCTTCATCAATCATTTTTGATTTTTTAATTACAACTTCACCCGTTAGTGGATTTTTAACATCTGCCGCAGTGACTCTTCCTAAAGCTCTTTCAGATAAACTTACAACAACATTTCCACCTTCTAAAATTTCTGAAAGCTCAATAAAACCTGGATCATCACATTGAACTTTTGTAATTGTTAAATCTTGAGCAACATCACAAAGTCTACGAGTCAAATATCCAGAACTCGCTGTTTTAAGAGCCGTATCAGCAAGACCTTTTCTAGCTCCGTGAGTAGAATTAAAATATTCTAATGCTGTTAAACCTTCTTTAAAGTTTGAGATAATTGGGCTTTCAATAATTTCACCTGAAGGTTTTGCAATTAAACCCCTCATACCAGCTAGCTGCTTCATCTGTGCTGCAGATCCTCTAGCACCGCTGTCAGCCATCATATAAACTGAATTAATTTTCAAACCTTCTGGAGTTTTTTCAGTAGCAGAAATACCCTTCATCATTTCTCCAGCAACCTTATCGGTACATTTCGACCATGCGTCTACTACTTTGTTATACTTCTCGCCTCTTGTGATTAATCCTTCAGAATATTGATTTTCATAATCTGCAATTAACCCTTTTGTGTCTTCAATTAGTTGAGTTTTACTCTCTGGAATTACCAGGTCATCTTTTCCGAATGAAATTCCAGCTTTAAACGCATGCTTGAATCCTAAATCTTTTAATTTGTCACAAAATATAACTGTAGTTTTTTGTCCACAAAATCTAAATACTATATCAATAATTTCAGAAACTGTTTTCTTAGGTAGTAATCTATCTACTAAAGAAAATTTAATATTACTATTTTTGGGAAGTAAATTTGCTAGTAAAAATCTTCCTGCTGTTGATGTGTATTTTTCATATTTTTTGTTTCCATTTTCATCAACAGTTTCAATTCTTGATATAATTGTGCTGTGAACTTTAATCTGCTCAGAAGCTAATGCAAATTCTATAGCATCAACATCAACAAAATACCCTGAAGGTTTATCCGTCATTGGTTCCTGAGATAGGTAATAAATACCTAAAATCATGTCCTGACTTGGTACAATAATTGGTTTTCCATTAGATGGAGATAAAATATTGTTTGTTGAAAGCATTAATATTCTTGCTTCTAATTGAGCTTCTAAGCTTAATGGAACGTGAACAGCCATTTGGTCACCATCAAAGTCAGCATTAAATGCAGCACATGTCAAAGGGTGCAATTCAATTGCATCACCTTCAATAAGCTTAGGTTCAAATGCTTGAACACCTAATCTATGAAGTGTTGGTGCTCTGTTTAAAATTACTGGATGTTCTCTAACAATTAATTCTAATGCATCCCAAACTGCATTTGTTTCTTTTTCAACTAATTTTTTGGCTTGTTTGATTGTAGATGCTAGTCCAAGTTTATTTAATCTTGCATATAAAAATGGTTTAAACAGCTCTAAAGCCATTTTTTTTGGTAAACCGCACTCGTGAAGTTTTAAATCTGGGCCAACAACAATTACTGATCTACCTGAGTAATCCACTCTTTTACCAAGTAAATTTTGTCTAAATCTTCCTTGTTTACCTTTTAACATTTCCGCTAAAGATTTAAGTGGTCTCTTTCCAGTTCCAGTTATTACTCTTCCTCTTCTACCATTATCAAATAATGCATCTACAGACTCTTGCAGCATTCTTTTTTCGTTTCTAACAATGATATCTGGAGCCTTAAGGTCCATTAATCTTTTTAATCTGTTATTTCTGTTAATAACTCTTCTATAAAGATCATTTAAATCTGAAGTAGCAAATCTTCCACCATCTAATGGTACCAACGGTCTTAGCTCAGGTGGTATCACTGGTACTACTGTTAAAATCATCCATTCAGGTTTTTGTCCAGTTTCAATAAATGACTCTACTAATTTTAATCTTTTAATTGCTCTTTCTTCATTAACTTTTGATTTTGTTTCTTTAATAAAGTTAATAAGATTTTTTCTTTCTAATTCTAAATCTAGATTTTTAAGCATTTCAAGTACAGCTTCAGCACCTATTCCTGCTTCAAATGACTCTTCACCAAATTCATCTTGATATTTGGCTAATTCTTCTTCATTAAGAAGTTGATTTTTTTGCAATCCAGTCAAGCCTGGTTCAATTACTATAAAATTTTCAAAGTAAAGGACTCTTTCAATTTCTTTAAGTTTCATATCAACAGCAAGAGCAATTCTACTCGGTAAAGATTTTAAAAACCAAATATGGGCAACAGGTGTTGCAAGATTAATGTGACCCATTCGTTCTCTTCGAACATTTGATTTAGTTACTTCAACGCCACATTTTTCACAAATAATACCTCTAAATTTCATTCGTTTGTATTTTCCGCACAAACATTCGTAATCTTTGATTGGACCAAAAATTCTAGCACAAAATAAACCATCTTTTTCTGGTCTAAAAGTTCTATAATTTATTGTTTCTGGTTTTTTAATTTCTCCAAATGTCCATGATTTAATCTTTTCAGGACTAGCCAAGGTTATCTTAATGCTATTAAAATTTTGAGCTTCAGAAATCTCAGTATTTTTAAATAAATCTGTTAATTCTTTTTTCATATTTAATTAAGCTCCACGTTTAATGCCAATGATTTAATTTCTTTAACTAAGACGTTAAATGATTCTGGTATACCTGACTCGAAGTTTTCTTCACCTTTTACAATAGTTTCATAAACTTTAACCCTACCTGCTACATCATCTGATTTAACAGTTAAAATTTCTTGTAATGTATATGATGCACCATATGCTTCCAATGCCCATACTTCCATTTCACCAAATCTTTGACCACCAAGTTGTGCTTTACCACCTAATGGCTGCTGAGTAACCAAGCTATATGGGCCAGTTGATCTTGCGTGTATCTTATCTTCAACTAAATGATGAAGTTTAAGCATATAAATAATACCTACAGTTACAGGTCTATCAAATTTTTCACCTGTTCTTCCATCCCATAAATATGTTTGTCCTGACCCTGGTAATTTAGCAAGTTCAAGCATCTCAGTAACATTTTTTTCTTTAGCTCCATCAAATACTGGCGTTGAAATAGCTATTCCATCTTGTAATGTTTCAACTAAATCTTTGAATTCAGGTTTGCTTAGTTTTTCAACCTTATCATCAAAAATTTCTTCACCATAAACTGATTTTAAAAATTTTGAAATTTTTTCAGTTTTTTCAATTTTTTTATTATTATCATTAACTAATCTTTTAACCTCTTCACCAAATTCTTTACAAGCCCAACCTAAGTGAGTTTCTAGTATTTGTCCTACATTCATACGACTTGGAACACCAAGTGGGTTTAAAACTATATCTACAGGTCTTCCATCTTCTCTATAAGGCATATCTTCAACAGGAACAATTTTACTAACAACACCTTTGTTACCGTGTCTTCCAGACATCTTATCACCTGGTCTTAATCTTCTTTTTATTGCAACAAAAACTTTAACCATTTTCATTACACTTGGTAATAGATCGTCACCACTTCTGATTTTTAAAACTTTGTCTTCAAATCTATCCGTAATATCTTGCTTAGCTTTATTATATTGATCCTTAAGTTGAGCTAAGGTTGCTTCGTCATTAACATTACCAACGGTGATTTTAAATACCTCATTAATTGATAGCTTTTCGATTGTCTCAAGATCTAATTTAGTGCCTTCAGCTAAATCTTTAACTTTTTTAGTTAAAGAAGATCCTGATAAAAATTGAGATGCTCTTTGTTTAATACTTCTCTCTAAAATCTCTTCCTCAACAATTTTGTCTTGTTGAACTTCTTCAATTTCAGCTCTTTCAATTGTAATAGATCTTTCATCTTTCTCTATACCGTGTCTGTTAAAAACTCTTACATCAACAACAGTTCCACTGCTACCTCTTGACATTCTTAAAGATGTATCTGTCACATCGATGGCTTTTTCACCAAAAATAGATCTTAATAATTTTTCTTCCGGTCCAGAAGCAGAGTCTCCTTTAGGTGTAACTTTTCCAACTAAAATATCACCCGCATTAACTTCTGCCCCAATATAAACAACACCTGATTCATCAAGGTTTTTTAAAGCCTCTTCATTAACGTTTGGAATATCTCTGGTGATATCTTCTTCGCCTAATTTCGTATCTCTTGCCATAATTTCATATTCAACAATGTGAACAGATGTGAATACATCGTCAGTTACACATCTTTCTGAGATTAAAATTGAGTCCTCAAAATTGTAACCTTGCCATGGCATAAAAGCTACTGTTACGTTTTTACCTAATGCTAACTCACCTAATTTTGTAGATGGTCCATCAGCTATAATATCTCCAGATTTAACCTTGTCACCTACTCTAACTAAAGGTTTTTGGTTGATACAAGTGTTTTGGTTTGATCTTTTAAATTTTTGTAAATTATAAATATCAACCCCTGATTTAGAGAAATCAGTTTCTTCAGTTGCTTTAATTACAATTCTTTTACCGTCAATTTTGTCTACTGTACCATCTCTTTTTGCAACAATAGTAACTCCAGAATCTAAAGCAACATCACTTTCAATACCTGTTCCAACTAATGGAGACTCAGGTTTTAATAATGGAACTGCTTGTCTCATCATGTTTGACCCCATCAAAGCTCTGTTGGCATCGTCGTTTTCTAAAAAAGGTATTAATGATGCTGCAACTGAAACAAGTTGCTTAGGTGATACATCGATATAATCAATAGTGTCTGGTTTAGCTAAAAGGAAATTCAAGTTCTGTCTGCAAGAAACTAGTTCTTCTATAATTTTTCCATTTTTATCTAATTTTGTATTTGCTTGGGCAATGGTAAATTTAGTTTCTTCCATCGCAGATAAATATTCAACATTATTTTGAACAACAGCGTCTTTAACTCTCTTATATGGACTTTCAATAAAACCATACTTATTAATCTTTGCGTAAGTTGATAAACTATTTATCAAACCAATGTTTGGTCCTTCTGGAGTTTCAATCGGACAAATTCTTCCATAATGAGTTGGATGAACATCACGAACTTCAAAACCAGCTCTTTCTCTTGTTAAACCACCAGGTCCTAATGCTGAAACTCTTCTTTTATGAGTAATCTCAGATAATGGATTTGTTTGATCCATAAATTGTGAAAGTTGAGAGCTAGCAAAAAAATCTTTTAAAGAAACTGTTAAAGGTTTAGCATTGATTAAATCTTGAGGCATTGCTGACTCAACATCTAATGTTGTCATTTTTTCTTTAATAGCTCTTTCCATTCGGTAAACACCAATACGAGCTTGATTTTCAACTAATTCACCAACAGAACGTACTCTTCTATTTCCTAAATGGTCAATATCATCAACTTCATCTTTACCATCTCTTAAGTCCAGCATTTTGTGAACAATGGCTATAATGTCATCATTTCTTAAAATAGTAATTTTATCTGAACAATCCTGTTCTAATCTTGAATTCATTTTTACTCTTCCAACATCAGAAAGATCATATCTGTCAGAACTAAAGAATAAATTGTTGAAAATTTGAGTAGCTATTTCAATCGTTGGTGGCTCACCTGGTCTAAGCATTTTATAGATTTCTGTAATAGCCTCATCTTTTGAATTATTTTTATCATTTAAAATAGTGGTTAATAAATACGGACCCTTGTTAATTGAGTTCGTTACAGAAATTTGCAAAGAATGTATATTCGCATCTAATATTTGCTGGATTACAGCATCATTAAGCTCTGTTCCTATTGAAAAAGTGCCCTCTTCTTCATCATTAACTTTTACATCTCTATGTAAAAATTTACCAAATAATGAGTCTCTTGTTACTAAAATATCTTTTAAACCATCATTAGATAGCTTTTTGGCATTTAAAAAATTAATTTTATCACCTAGTTTAATTACTATTTCACCAGTTTTTGCATTAGTAACTTCTTCTGAGAAATTTTTTGCTTTATAATTTTCGGGATTAAATTTAGTTTTCCATTTTTCAGTTTTTGGATCAAAAGTATATTGTTCACTATCATAAAATTCATCCGCTATTTCAGCTTTAGTAAAACCTAAAGCCAACAATAAAGTTGATGAAAAAATTTTTTTCTTTCTATCTATTTTAAAATATAAAAAGTCCTTAACATCGTATTCAAAATCTAACCAAGAACCTCTATTTGGGATTACTCTTGCATTAAATAATAGTTTTCCACTTGCATGAGTTTTTCCTTTATCATGATCAAAAAATACACCCGGACTTCTGTGCATTTGATTAACTACAACTCTTTGAACCCCGTTGGTGATAAAAGTACCACTGTTAGTCATCATGGGTACTTCACCCATATAAACTTCTTGTTCTTTCGCAGATAAAATATCTTTAGTATTATTTTCTTGATCTATTTCATAAACAACTAATCTTAAAGTACATTTAAGAGCAGATGAATAAGTTAAACCTCTAGTAATACATTCTTCAACATCAAATTTTGGTTTATCTAATCTATAAGAAACATATTCTAAAGTTGCTTTGTCATTTAAATCCTCGATTGGGAATATGCTTTTAAAAACTCTGTCAAAACCTTTAGTCAATTCTGCTTCAGAATGAAATTCTGTTAATTCTTTATAAGAATTTTTTTGAACTTCGATTAGGTTTGGAATAGATAAACTTTCTTTTAGTTTACCAAAACTTTTTCTTATGTTTTTCTTCTCAGTAAAAGATAATTGCATTTATGTTAAATAATACTGATTAAAATAATCAGTATTTGAATTCTTTCTTATTAATTTATTTAAGTTCTACTTTTGCGCCTGCAGCTTCTAACTTAGCTTTAATCTCTTCAGCATCTTTTTTATTAACACCAGACTTAACTTCTTTTGGTGCACCCTCTACAAGATCTTTAGCTTCTTTTAAACCTAGTGAAGTTGCTGCTCTAACTTCTTTAATAACATTAATTTTTTTCTCACCAGCTGATACAAGCATAATTGTAAAATCATCTTTATCTTCTGCTGGAGCTGCACCTGCCGCCGCTGGAGCCGCCGCTGCCATAGGAGTAACACCCCATTTATCTTCTAATTGTTTTGATAATTCTGCTGCTTCAGCAACAGTTAAACTTGAAAGGTCTTCAATAATTTTATTTAGGTCAGGCATAATTTACTCTTTGGGTTGTGTTTCAGAATTTTCTGCCGACAAACTACTCATTTTTTCTGAGTATGCAAGCAAAATACTCACTAATTTTGATGCTGGAGCATTTAAAATACCAACAATATTTGCTCTGGCTTCGTCTAAAGTTGGTAAACTAGCTACATTTTGGACACCGGCCTGATCTAAGACCTCATTGTCCATTATTCCACCAATTAATTTTAAATTTTCGTTATCTTTTGCAAATTTTGAGAGAATCCTTGCTGACATTATGGCGTCTTCACCAAAAGCAACTGCTGTTGGACCTGTAAATAAGTTTGATAAATCTTTACACTTAGTTTTTTCTAAAGCTAGTTTAGTAATTCTATTTTTTGTTATTTTAAAGATTATTCCATGCTCTCTCATCTGGGCTCTTAATTCATCTAATTGAGTCATTGTTAAACCTTGATAATGAGTGACCATAACAGCTTTGCTGTTCTCAAACTGAGTAGTTATTTCTGAAATATAATTTTTTTTCTGTTCTTTAGTTAGCATGATTATATCGATTTCCCTAATTTAACTTTATATGAAACACCCATTGACGATGTAACAAAAGTATTTTTAATTAAATCACCTTTTAGAGTATTATTAGATTTTTCTTTTTCTAATGCATCTAATATTGCATGAAAGTTTTTTAATAATTGATCGTCATGAAATGATTTTTTTCCAATACTGACACCTATGTTACCATCTTTATCATTTCTAATTTCTACTTGACCAGATTTAGCATTAGTTACGGCTTCTTTGATATTATCAGATACAGACCCAAGTTTTGGATTTGGCATTAATCCTTTTGGGCCTAAAACTTTACCTAACTTAGAAAGTTTAATCATCATACCAGGTGTACATATTAATTTTTCAAAATTTAATTCACCACCTTTAATTTTTTCAACAAATTCATCACTACCTACAATATCAGCTCCTGCATCTTTGGCCTCTTGTGCTTTATTATCTTCACAAACAACTGCAACTTTAACATTTTTTCCAGTTCCACCAGGTAAGTTAACAACTGTTCTAATATTAACTTCGCTTTTCTTTTGTTTATTATTAATTTGAAAACTCAAATCCAAAGACTCATCAAATTTAGTCGTACAATTTTTTTTAACCTCAGGTAATAATTTTTCAATTAACTCAGCATTTAAATCTTTTGTTTTTTCAGGTAATTTTTTATATCTTTTTGATGCCATTACTCTTTTACCTCAATCCCCATTGATCTAGCTGAACCTGCAATAATTTTTACTGCTTCTTCCAAATCATGAGCATTTAAGTCATTCATTTTTTGATTAGCAATATCTTCTAATTGTTTTTTAGATATTGAAGCAACTATATTTCTTCCAGGTTCTTTTGATCCACCTTTAAGTTTAACAGCTTCTTTAATAAAGAAAGATGCTGGTGGAGATTTAATTTTAAAATCAAATTTTTTATCTTTATAAACTGTAATCTCTACTGGAACTGGTTTTCCAGCCATTGATTTAGTTTTATCATTAAAAGCTTTACAAAATTCCATGATGTTTACACCACGTTGACCTAACGCAGGTCCAACTGGAGGTGCAGGATTTGCTTGACCACCTTTAATTTGTAACTTTATAAATCCACTAATTTCTTTTGCCATTAACTTGCTTTCTCAACTTGGTTATATTCTAAATCTACTGGTGTTGGACGTCCAAATATAGAAACTGAAACCTTAAGTCTAGACTTTTCTTCATCTATGTCTTCCACCATTCCACTGAATGATGCAAAAGGACCATCTACAACCTGAACTTTTTCACCAACGCTGTACTCTATACCAGATTTTGGCTGAGCCACACCATCTTTTATTTGTCCTAAAATTTTCTCGATTTCTTTATCTGAAACTGGAACCGGAATTCCTTTAGAACCTAAAAATCCACTTACTCTCTTTAGATTTTTTATCATATGATAAATATCATTATTCATTTCACACTTAACAAGGACGTAACCAGGAAAATATTTCTTTTTTCTTTGAATTCTTTTTCCTCTTTTAACTTCTGTTACGTCATGAGTTGGGACAATAATTTCCTCAAATTTATCAGAAATCTTAGCTTTTTCAGCTTCCTCTTTAATTAAACTAGAAACCTTGTTCTCAAAGTTAGAGTGCGATTGAACTATGAACCAGTTTTTCATTAAATGCTTACCTTAAGTAATAATTCTAAGAAAAACTTTAATACTTGATCCAAAAGAAGAAAAAATAATGACATAACAACAGCCATTGCAAAAACCATTAATGCTCCCTGCAAAGTTTCTTTCCATGTAGGCCATGAAACTTTAAAAGCTTCTTGTTTTACTTCCTGAATAAATTTCATCGGGTTTTTCATAATCATTTAGCTCTAATTGGCAGGAGCGGAGGGACTCGAACCCTCAGCCTCCGGTTTTGGAGACCGGCGCTCTACCAATTGAGCTACACTCCTATTTATAGAGTTACTCTATAATTTTAGTTACTACTCCTGCTCCAACAGTTCTTCCACCTTCTCTAATAGCAAAGTTTAATTGTTCTGCCATTGCAATTGGTGTGATTAACTTAACAGTAAATTTAGCATCATCACCTGGCATAACCATTTCTGTACCTGCTGGTAATTCTACTTCTCCTGTTACGTCTGTTGTTCTAAAATAAAACTGAGGTCTGTATTTAGTAAAGAAAGGCGTATGTCTTCCACCCTCATCTTTTTTAAGTACATAAGCCTGAGCTTCAAATTTAGTATGTGGAGTAATTGATCCAGATTTACAAAGAACTTGACCTCTTTCAATGTCAGTTCTTTCAATCCCTCTCAATAAAATTCCTACGTTATCACCAGCTTCACCTGAGTCTAAAAGTTTTCTAAACATTTCAACTCCAGTACAAACTGATTTTTTAGTTTCTTTAATACCAACGATTTCAACTTCTTCACCAGTTTTAATTACACCTGATTCAATTCTACCAGTTGCAACTGTTCCTCTTCCTGAAATTGAAAATACATCCTCAACAGGCATCAAGAATGGTTTATCAACATCTCTTGCTGGTTGTGGAATATGTTCGTCAACAGCTTTCATTAATTCTAAAATTGAATTTTTTCCAATTTCATCATCTCTTTTTTCTACTGCCGCTAAAGCTGAGCCTTTAACAATTGGAGTTGTTTCTCCAGGATATTTATATGAAGTTAAAAGTTCTCTAATTTCTTCTTCTACAAGTTCGATCATATCTTTATCATCTACTTGGTCTACTTTATTTAAGTAAACAACAATTGCTGGGATACCAACTTGTCTTCCTAAAAGAATGTGCTCTCTTGTTTGTGGCATAGGACCATCAGCAGCATTAACTACTAAGATAGCTCCATCCATTTGCGCAGCACCAGTGATCATGTTTTTAACATAGTCAGCGTGACCCGGACAATCTACGTGAGCATAATGTCTTTTTTCAGTTTCATATTCAACGTGAGCAGTTGAAATTGTAATTCCTCTTTCTTTTTCTTCAGGAGCTTTATCGATTTGATCGTAAGCTACTGCTGTTCCACCACCTGCTTCTGCTAACGTAATTGTGATAGCTGCAGTAAGAGTAGTTTTACCATGGTCGACATGACCAATAGTCCCAATGTTACAGTGGGGTTTATTTCTAACAAATTTTTCTTTTGACATTACTTTTTTACCTCAGTTTTTGTTTTCATTAATAATTTTTTCTTCTTGGAGCGGGTAAAGGGAATCGAACCCTTACATCCAGCTTGGAAGGCTAGCGTTCTACCATTGAACTACACCCGCACAACCCCAAGAGTAACACTCCATGTTACTTAAAATTTATTGAATGGTGGAGGGGGAAAGATTCGAACTTTCGAAGACCGAAGTCAACGGGTTTACAGCCCGCCCCATTTGACCGCTCTGGAACCCCTCCTTTGGGGAAGCGTCCCCTGTTCAATAAAGCTTCAAACAACATGCGTTTTATATATTTTATTTATTCAAATGCAACACGTGATTTAATAGATAAATATTCAAAAAAACGTGTAAAACTCAATAAAATTTATGAATAAATCGTCTTTTTTCATTGCTGGCCAACATGCTGTAATTGAAGCGCTTAGAAATCCTGATCGAAAAGTTTTAAGAGTATTTTTAACTGAAGATGCTAAGAAAAATATTCACAGAAAAAACCCAAGAAAAAATGTTTTAGAGGACGTTAAAGTTTATTTTAAATCTAAAAAAGAATTAGACAAATACACATCCAAAGAACAATTAATGCATGGAGGTTATGTTGCAGAAGTTGAACATTTAGATCAACCTGATTTAAAAGAATATATTAAAGAAAAAAAGAACTGTACTTTTGTTTGTCTTGATGAAGTAACTGATCCAAGAAATATTGGTTCATTAATTAGAAGTGCTGCATCATTTAAAATAGACGGTTTAATTATTAAAGAAAGACACTTTCCAAAAGATAGTAAGATTATGTACAAATCTGCTAGTGGCTGCATGGAGCATCTAAATATTTTTCAAGTATCTAATATTAATTCAACACTTAAAAATTTAAGAGAAAGAAATTTTTGGGTATATGGTTTTGATGCTAGAGGAGATAAGGATTTTACAGAGGTAAAATGGGAAGGAAAAAATGTTCTACTCTTTGGATCTGAAGGATTTGGTATGAGAGAGCACACTGGTAAATATGCTGATTTCTTTGTTAAAATAGATATGAGCAAAGATATAGAAAGTTTAAATATATCTAATAGTGCAGCTATTGTTTTTCACCACCTTAGTTATTTAAAAAAAAAGAGTTGATTATTTAACAAATAATTAATAGTTATTGCGCATGCCCTTGTAGCTCAGTTGGTAGAGCAATTGATTTGTAATCAATAGGTCCGCGGTTCGAATCCGTGCGGGGGCACCATCACTCAATTATTCTTATCCCCAGTGAATTGCTTCATGGTTTCACCATACTTTTTAATTTTTTCTAACTCTTTTAATTGTTCATTTTTTTTCTTTTCCGAAGAATAGTAAATTGGCATGATAATTGACAAACCAACTATAACTATTGTTAATATTATTTGCCAAGTGTCCATTAATCTAACTGGTTTCTTTTCTTATTTGTTCAATTTTAATCTTTTTTTGTAAACTTCTATTTTTATCATAGAGAAGATTAAACTTAATTTTATTATTAGTTTTTACTGTAATTGATTTAGCATTTCTTACCTCTAAATTGTCTGCAACAGCACTTATGGGTCTTTTGGATGGATCTAAATTTGTGATAATAATTTTAGATTTATCATTAACTATTTTACCTTTCCATCTTCTTGGTCTAAACGCACTGATTGGTGATATTGATAATTTTTTTGAATGAAGACTTAAAATAGGTCCATGAACTGAAAGATTGTAAGCTGTACTTCCTGCAGGAGTTGAAACTAATACTCCATCTGAAACTAACTTTTTAATTATTTGTCTTGAGCCTTGTTTGATAGATAATGATGCAGCTTGCCTACTTTGTCTTAAAATAGAAACTTCATTAATTGCTAAGGATTTTCTAGTTTGATTACTTTTATTTCTTACAATCATCTCTAAAGGAGAAATAGAAACCATATTTGCTTTAGATAGGTTTTTGATAATATTTTTTGAAGAAAATTTATTCATCAAGAAACCATAGTTTCCTGAATTGATGCCATAAAATTGTTTTTTTGAATTCTTATTTTTTTTAAGTGTTTGAAGCATAAAACCATCTCCTCCAATCACGATAATAAGATTGTCTTTTTTAAATTGTTCTTGATTTAGTTTTTTAACTAATAGTTTTTTAATTTTAGAAGATTTCGTATTTTTATCAGAAATAATCTGAAGTTTAGACATTTAGTGGTGCCCTCGGCCAGACTCGAACTGGCACTCCGCAAGCGGCAAGGATTTTAAGTCCTTTGTGTCTACCAATTTCACCACGAGGGCATTAATGAATTTCATGAGTATTTATGCTAATATTTATAATTGAACAAGGGTAATAAGTAAAATTTTTTTATTTTATCTATCTATGTAAAAGTCTTGTGCAAGCTTTCACAAATATATTAATCTTTATTAAAAACTAAATTGCACTATTTATTCAAGGCCACCATCTATGCAATTTCTACATTGTGGTATTTCTTGATATTTTCCCTCTAGATGTTTTTTTCTTATATATCTCATTTTTTCACTTTGCCATGCATTTAGCAAATCCTCAGGCTTATTAATTTTTTGTAATTTCAGTTCTTCGCCCCAAAATGTACAGCATGGTAAAACTTCTTTTTCATTATTAATAACAAGTTGTTTAAATGGAAATGAGCATTTAAAATTTTTCTTTTTAATTGTTTTTTTACTTTTGATTGAATGAGTAACTTTTGTAGGCTTTACAAATTCCTGAATTCCAATCATATCAACTTTATCTTTCCATAGCTTAACAAATGTATCTAATTCATGTTCGTTAAGTTCTGTTTTAACAAAATTTACCCTTACAAGAGGCGTATCAGCATTAAGTTCTTTCTTTAAAGATAAAAAATTATTAACATTTTCAATTATTTTGTTTAAATCACCTCCCGGTCGAACTTTATTGTAAGTATCTTGTGTAAATGCGTCTATAGAAATTTGTATTCTTGTCAAACCAGACTCAATTAATCTTTTTGAGAATTCTTTTTTTAGCAAAATTCCATTTGTACTAAAATAAATATCCAGTATTCCTTTTAATTTTGCATAATCTATAAACTTTATTAAATCATTTCTTATAAGTGGTTCATTAATATAATTAAGTTTTATAGCTCTTGTTCCTTTTTTAACTGAATAATCGATTATCTCTTTAAAAAACTCAAAATCAAACCAAGTACTTTTACCCTTTCCTTTTGGAGATTCGGCTGAAATTGGGCACATTGGACATTTTAAATTACATGATGCATTTAATTCAAAATCTAACTGAATTGGAAATTCTGATAAATTAAGATTTGAAGCTAAATCGTAATTTTCTCTATATTGCTTCCATGATTTTTCCTCTAAAACTTTAGATAATTTTTGAAACTCATTTTTTCCTAAAATTCCTGTTAACTCAGTAGAATTTAAAAGTATTTTATCTGACATTTTGAATTACATTTTTTATAAATTTCATAATAATTAATATTATATTTTACTTTGCTTTTAATACCTAATTATTTTTTTTTCAATTTTTGGTTATTTGCTTGAAATTAAATATTTAAATCTTTTGATTAAAATTAGTTTTAACATTTTTAAAGCAGTAATTGCTGAACCATAGAATGTACCAGAAATTTTAGACTCACCTAATACTCTTGGGTAATAATTAATTGGTATCTCAACCACTCTAAAACCTTTTTGTATAAATTCTATTGTTAGCTCAGGAGCAAAAGCTGCATCATTAGCTATAAAATTTTTCTCTATTTCATTATATTGCTTCTTCCAAAAACCTCTGTAAGTACAACCAACATCAGTAAAACTTGTTGAGCTACCTGGCCACAAAAATGAAATAAATTTACCATATAGGATATTAAAAAAACGTTTTTTTAAATCCATACTGGCACCATATTGAATGAATGTAGGATTTGTTCTAGTGCCAATAATCATATCACTTTCAAGAATAAATGATAATATTTTATCTAAATCTCCAGATCTGAAGGTTCCATCTGCTTCTGCAAGAATAATTATATCTGCATCTGATTTTTTTATACCTTCTCTTATTGCTTCACCATAACCAGAATAATTATTAGAGAATACTATGGCGCCAGAATTTAAAGCGATTGTTTCTGTATTATCATCGGCATGTTTGTTAGAAATAATAACTTTATTTACTTTATCTTTAAAATCATTGATAACATACGCTATACTTTTTTCTTCTTTGTAGGCAGGTATTATTAAGTCAATTTTATATTTTTTATTTTTTCTAATTACTTTTTTTAAGTTATACAAATCTACTCTGGAATTAATATTTATATAATCGTTTTGTAAAATATAAAATTTAGATGGATTATATTTGGAAATTAAAGAATATAATGGAAGAAATTCTTTTTTTTCTAAATTACTTCTTACTATGTTGCAAAAATTTTTATTGGTACAAATAAGACCTGTGCCAAAATAGTTGGACAAAATATTTTTACTTTTTTCTACAGATTTTATAATTAGATTGTTTTCTTTATCAAGAATAACACCATAATTTTTAAAATATTCTTCAGGGAAATCAAATTTTTTAATTGCTGCTAATAATGAAAAATCGTTAGATTCTGATCTTTTGTAAAAATTAATTATATCATTTTCGTCAAAATATTCATCAACAAGAAATAGCATAAATTTTTCATTCTCAGATAATTTTTTATCAATTTCTAACATAGCAAGAAGTAAACCTTTTTGAGAATAATTTTTTTCTACATCTAAAAGATCAACATTGGGATACTTGGATAATTTGTTAGCAAAAGTGTTGATTTGTTTTGTAACTAAAATAAATATTTTACTAGGACCTATATGTTTATTTATAATATTTATTTGTCTTTCAATTAATGTTTCATTGTCAATTTCAATAAATGCTTTCAAATTATGTTTACCGTATGTATTTAATCTAGATCCAAGGCCACCAGCTAAAATAAATACTTTATCAATGGTTTTTTTACTCATCATTCTGTGATAATAAAAATTAAAATTTTATCTTATTCATTATTAAAATGTCTACTAAATATATATCTGGTTGGGGAAATTATAAAACAATTAAATCTAACATATACACACCAAAAAATATAACAGAATTAAAACAGATAATTAAAAAAAATAAAAAATTTATAATAAGAGGCATGGGTAGAAGTTATGGTGATAGTTCTATTGGAAAAAATATAATATCGCTTGATAATTTTGAAAAATTTATTCAACTTGATAAAAAAAAGGGTGTTATTCATTGTTCTTCAAATATATCCATTGAGAATATTTTAAATAAATCAGAGAGAAATGGTTGGTTTTTAAAAGTATCTCCTGGTTCTAAATTTATTAGTGTTGGAGGATTAATTGCATCAGATGTGCATGGTAAAAATCACCATAAAGATGGTACATTTTGTAAACATCTATTAGAAATTGAAATTCTTTTAGACAATGGGAAAATATTAAAAATAAATAAAAAAAGAAAAAGTAAACTTTTTAAAGCTACATGTGGTGGTATGGGTCTGACAGGAATAATTATTTCTGCAAAATTTAAAATGTTAAAAATTAAATCTAATTACATAATTCAAGACACTATTAAAACAAATTCAATAAATGAAACTTTAAATTGTTTAGAAAAATATAATAATAAAAAATACGTTGTTGGATGGATTGATACAGCTAATTACCATAGATTAGGTAGATCAGTAATTTACTTGGGGGAACATTGTAAAATAAGTGGTTTTAATTTCAAAAAAAAAAAAAAATATGTTTTAAAAAGTTTTTTGCAAATCTGTTCAATTTTTAACAAAAATTTTTTTTTAAAAGTTATGAGTTTTATTTATTACAATATTCATAGAAATAAAAAAAAAGAAATAGTTCAGTTAGATAAGTTTTTTTATCCTTTAGATATTATAAGTGGTTGGAATGTTTTTTATGGAAAAAAAGGTTTTATACAATTTCAAATTCTTATAAGAAAAAAAAATGCAGCCAATAATATTTATAAAATAATTAGCTATTTAATTAAAAATGATCAAATTTCTTTCTTGAGCACAATAAAGAAACTAGGAAATAAAAATGATAATTATTTATCTTTTCCTGATAATGGGTACACATTAACTATGGATATAAAGAATAATAAAAAGATGAGAACTACATTCCAAAAATTAGAAAAATTTTTAATTAAAATAGACTCGAAAATATATTTAACTAAAGACTCTCTTATGTCACAAAATTTGTTTTTTAAAAGTTACAAAAATTTAAAATTATTCAAAAATACAATAAATAAATTAAATAAATTCGAATCTTTGCAATCTAAAAGATTAAATATCTAAATGAAAAAAGTTTTAATAATAGGTGGAAATTCTGATATTGGATTTAGTCTTGGTTGTCTATTTGTGAAATCTAATTTTAAACTCATTTTAGCCTCAAAAAATTTAAGTGAATTACAAATTAAAAAAAAAATTATACAAAATAATTATAATAATGATAATTGCGATGTATATCAATTTGATATCGAGAATGATAATATTATCGAATTATTAAATAAAATAAATGATAGAATCGATATTTTAATATTTTCTAATGGTTATTTTGAAAAACCCGAAATAAATCCAATTAAAATTATAAATATTAATTATCTTAGTGTAGTTAAAATTTGTGAAAAAATAATTGTGAGTGATAAAATAAATGATTTAAAAAATATTATAATTTTAAGCTCTGTGGCTGGTGATAGAGGTAAAAAAAATAATTTGATATATTCATCAGCAAAAGCAGGTCTAACATCGTATGCTAATGGATTAAATCAGCTTTTATATAAGAAAAAAATTAATGTAATGAATGTTAAGATAGGTTGGGTTAAAACTAAAATGACCTCTAATTTGAAATTGCCAGGTTTTTTGTGTTCAGAAAAAGAAATAGTCGCAGAAAGAATATATAAATCATATTTAAAAAATAATACAAACTTATATGTACCAGCTTATTGGTCAATAATCATGTTTGTATACAAATTAATACCTAATTTCTTTTTTAAAATTTTTAAATAAAATTAAATTTGAAGTAATTATTCTAGGCCACCATCTATACAATTTTTACATTGTGGTATTTGATGATATTTTCCTTCTAGATGTTTTTGCCTTATAAATCTCATTTTTTCCTAAAACTTCTGTTAACTCAGCAGAATTTAAAGGTATTTTATCTGACATAATGGGTTACATTTTTATTAATTTCATAAAAAGTTTAATTTTATATCACTTTACTTTTAATACCTTGATATTTTTTTTGTTAAATTTTTTTAGGTTTATAAATAAACAAAAACCACAATCAATTTAAAATTAATTTTTAATTTCTAAAAGATCTACAAAATCATTATCCTTTTTAACAAAATAAATTTGATCACTTTTTTTATTAAAAAAAACTTCTTGATAATTTTCATTTTTGAATAGACAGAATAAAATATTATTTGGTGCAACCTTAACAGTTGTATTATGATGATTATCTTCTTTTGTTTTTTTATACTTTTTAATTAATTTTAAATTTTCTGTGCCTAAAAATTCTTTAAATAGTTGAGATTTAGAATGAAATCCACAATCTTTATATTTTCTATTTTTAACTAATGATGTCCATTCAAATCTAGTTAAATGTTCAGGTCTTCTGCTATCATCACTCATCCAATTTAAATTTCCAACATCGATTTCAATTATGTCAGGTGAAATTTTCTTCACATCATCACAATTTACAGGTCTTTTTGCAAAAATATTAGTATTTAAACCCACAATATCATAAATTTTACTCTCCTTTGATAAATAAGGTAATGCACCAGCCTCTGTAAGCATAATTTTTAGTTTTTTATCTTTTAAAGTTTTTCCTATCTTAATAATGGGATGGTCAGCCCAGCGGTTATCTTTAAAGAAAACATTGAATACTTTATAAGTATCATTGGTAAGAACTACTTTATTAGTTGTTAATGTTCTTGTTAACAAATTACTGCTATCAATAGATGCAATTACAACTAATACTAAAATTATTTTTTTCTCTAAATTGGTAAGATGAATAAAACACCATATAAAAGTGATAAATATTATAAAATAAAAAGAGGCAAAATATCTATCAAATATGTTTTGATTTAAAAATCCCCTAGATAGAATAAATAAATATATAGCCCATATGAATATTGTTCCAATAAATAAATACAGATTACGTAAATTTTTGAAAATTTTTTTAAAATTTTTTATAAATGAGTAAATTATTGAAGAAATTAATACAAATAAAAATGTATTAAGTATTTGTATCGCCAAGGCTCCCATTCTACTTATGCTGGTTTCACCACCTATGCTCTTAACCAAAATTGGTAATGGAAGAATGTTATCAAAATAAAAATATCTCCAAATAAAATAAAATAAACCTACAATTGAAATAATTATAAAACTTCTATAAAAAAATATTTTTTCATCCTCATTACATTTGCTAAAAATAATTAAAATTGTTGGTAAAAATAAAAATACTCCTTCAGGTCTAGTTAAGCAAAATATAATAGAAAAAATAGTCCAGCTAATAAATTTTTTATTAAAAGAACTTAGATAGCATGCAAAACCACAATAAATAAAAAAAATAGAGCTAAAACCAAATAGAGAAGAGCCAACAATTGGGCCTATGTTTAAGAAAATTAAAAATAAAATTATTGTATATGTTAAATTTTCATTTTTTAAAAAAAATTTATTTATTAAATTAATTATAAATAAAAGTGATATTGTGTTTATTAAGATTGCTGCAAAGTTAACATTGATACCTATATAATTGAGTATAGACAAAATCAAAAACCATAAAAAATCTGTTGCACCTTCTGATTTTTCACCGTTTATGTTAAATGAAATATTGCCAGTATCTGCAAAATTCTCGACATACCTAAACATAATTAATGCATCCTCATGAGGATAAGTAAAAAACATCAAACCAACTGATACAGCAAAATAAATGAAGGTAAAAAATAATGATGATTTATAAATAAAAAAATTATTCATATTGTAAGTTTTTGAGAGATAAAAATAATATAATTATTAAATTTATATCTACATTTTTTTTAAAATTTACCTTTTTTTTAATATTTAAAAAACATATGAATTAAGATTTTAATGCTTTAATAATAAATTTTTTATCCAGTTTACAGTCTTTATAGCCTCTTTTCACAATATTTAAATATCTTTCAGTTGGAAATTTAAATGGTGTTTTTTTTACCATTATGTATGTCATTACTCTTTTGCCATAATAATAAAAATAATACTTTTTATATAAATTTGGAAAGTCTTCATAAATATCTAGTTTTTTTTCATCATTTTTTGAAATTTCAAACAATCCACCTGGAACTATTGAATTTTTTTTTTGCTCTATATCTGCTGCTCTGTATTTGCTTCTAAATGTTAATTTAAAATCTTTTAAATTTATTTTTTTAAGAAAAACACTATCTTTACATCTTCTTTTCATTTGAAAGTGATGAAGATTGCTTCCATATGCAAAATAAAGCATTTAACGATTCACTACTTCAATTTTTTTTTCATTCACAAATTCTAAAATTTGTGAGTTACAATTATCAATTTTTAATTGATCTTCAGATCTAATCACTATTGAAACTCCTAATTTTCCAGCTTGAAAGAAAGGATAGCTTCCAATTTCTACATCTTGATTATCATTTTGAACTTTTGTTAAAGCATTAGCAATTTCACTTTCAACAGTTCTAAGACTTATTGTTACACTTAAAATAGGTTTACCACCTATAATTCTATTAGTTAAACCCCCTAACATTGATCTTAAAATAGAAGGTACTCCTGGTAAACAAAATACATTTTCAACATTAAACCCAGGAGCGCCACTAGTGGGATTTAATATTAAATTGGCATTTTCAGGCATCCAAACCATCTTTTGTCTACCCTCATTAAATTCACCTGGCTTATAGTAAGCTTCCAAAATCTTATATGCCTCTTTATGTATCTCATATTTTAATCCAAATGCTATTGAAACAGACTCTGCCGTAATGTCATCATGGGTAGGGCCAATACCTCCTGTGGTAAAAACATAATCATAAGTTGATCTAAGTGTGTTAAGTGTATCAATTATTGTTTTCTCAATGTCGGGAATAACCCTAACCTCTCCAACTTTAACACCAATAGAATTTAACCAGGTTGCTAGTGTTGAGGTGTTAGTATCTTGAGTTCTGCCAGATAAAATTTCATTCCCTATAATTAATATTGCGGCATTAACTTTTGTGTTTTTAGTCATTTTAAATGTATAATTTAGTAATGGAATTTACCAAGTCTTTAGTAAAAGGCAAACTAATCAAACGATACAAACGTTTCTTTACTGATGTTAAGTTAGATAAAGAAGTTGTTACTGCTCATTGTCCCAATACTGGATCAATGAAAGGTCTGCTCGATGAAGGAAACGATGTCTATTTGCTTCCTAATAATGATCCTAAAAGAAAACTAAAATACGGCTTAGAGATTATTAAGACTAGAAAAAATCTTGTTGGAGTTAATACTCATATGGCTAACAGAATAGCCCAACATGCTCTAGAAAATAATCTTATCAAAGAGCTTAAAAATAGTGATCTAATTAAACCAGAAGTGTTTTTTAATAAAGAAACCAGATTTGACTTCCTGATAGAGAAAAATAAACAAAAAAGCTTTGTAGAAGTAAAAAATGTCACTCTTTTTAGAAACAAGGATACTGCAGAATTTCCAGATGCCATAACATCACGTGGTACCAAACATTTGCTGACTCTTATTGATGCCATAAAAAAAGGCTATAAAAGCTACTTATTGTTTTTAGTTCAAATACAAAATATGGAAAAATTCAAAATAGCTAAAGATATAGATAAAGAATATTATAATAATTACTTAATAGCTAAAAAAGCAGGTGTTAACTTTTTAGCTTATAGATGTGATATAAGTTCTAAAAAAATTTTTATTGATAAGAAATTAAAAATTATTGATGACTGATTATAAAGAAAAATTTGAAAAAATGAGAGTTGCTGGAAAACTAGCAGCTCAAACTTTAGATATGTTAACTGACAACATTAAAGAAGGTGTCTCAACAGATTATATTGATAAATTAGGTTATGAATTTATTAGAGATAACGGTGGACACTCTGCCCCTCTTTACTATAGAGGCTTCACCAAATCTTTATGTACATCTTTAAATCATGTTGTTTGCCACGGTATTCCATCTGATCGAGTTTTAAGAGATGGAGATGCAATTAATGTTGATGTAACCGCTATCGTAGATGAACATTATGGGGATACAAGTCGAATGTTTTCAATTGGAAACACATCAGTCAAACTAAATAATCTAATTGATACAACTTACGAATCTATGATGAGAGCCATAAAGATTTTAAAACCTGGAATTAGATTAGGAGATATAGGATATGAAATTCAATCATTCGTTGAAGACAAAGGTTTTTCTGTTGTAAGAGATTTTTGTGGTCATGGTATTAGCACAATATTTCATGAACCTCCTAATATTCTTCATTATGGAAGTAAAAACTCTGGAATGGATTTAAGACCTGGAATGACTTTTACAATTGAGCCCATGATTAACACAGGTAAATACGATGTGAAAATGTTAAATGATGGCTGGACTGCTGTTACAAAAGATAAATCTTTATCAGCACAATTTGAACATACGTTAGGAATTACTGAAAATGGTTATGAAATCTTTACAGAATCTGCTAAAGGTTATTCAAAGCCTCCATACTTATAATTAATGATTAAAAGATACTCGCGAAAAGAATTGACTGACATTTGGTCAGAGGAAAATAAATATAAAATTTGGCTAGATGTCGAAGTTGCTGCAGCTGAAGCGATGGAAAAACTTGGTCAAATCCCAAAAGGTGTAGCATCGGTTGTTAGAAAAAAAGCTAAAATCAATGTAAGCAGAATTCACAAGATAGAGGCTGAGGTTAAACACGACGTTATCGCCTTTTTAACTTCTGTAACTGAAAAAGCAGGTATTAAAGCTAGATATCTTCACCAAGGTATGACCTCATCAGATGTATTGGATACAAGTTTTAATATCCAAATGGTTCAATCAGGTAAAATTATCTTAAAAGACCTAGATCAAATTTTAAAAGTTCTTAAAAAACAAGCTAAGATATACAAATTCACACCGTGCATGGGAAGAAGTCACGGTATTCACGCAGAACCCATTACTTTTGGATTAAAATTGGCTTCGTTTTACGAAGAATTTAAGAGAAATAGAAAAAGATTAGTAGATGCAATTAATGAAGTCTCAACTTGTGCAATTTCAGGAGCTGTTGGAACATTTGCTAACATTGATCCAAGAGTTGAAAGTTATGTTGCTAAAAAACTAGGCTTAAAAGTTGAACCAATTTCAACACAAGTAATACCAAGGGATAGACATGCTTTTTATTTTTCAGTATTGGGAATTATTGCTGGATCAATTGAGAGAGTTGCAGTTGAGATTAGACACTTACAAAGAACTGAAGTCTATGAAATGCAAGAATACTTTTCTAAAAATCAAAAAGGTTCTTCAGCTATGCCTCATAAAAAAAATCCAATATTAAGTGAAAACTTAACTGGGCTTTCTAGAATGGTTAGAAGCGCTGTAATTCCTGCTTTAGAAAATATTG
This sequence comes from Candidatus Pelagibacter sp., assembly GCA_028100865.1. Next base: position 102,898 of record JAOHJV010000001.1, read on the forward strand.
CTCTATGGCATGAAAGAGATATTTCGCATTCAAGTGTTGAAAGAAACATTGGACCTGATGCCAATATCACAACTGATTTTGCATTAGTTAGATTAACTAACATTTTAGACAATATGATTGTTTACCCTAAAAAAATGTTGGAGAATTTAAATATTACTAAAGGCCTAATTTTCTCTCAAGAAGTAATGCTAGAGTTAACAAAATCTGGATTAAGTAGAGAACAATCTTATAAAATGGTTCAAAATTATGCTAAAAAATGTTTTGCTGAAAACCTAGATTTATTTGATGTGATAAGTTCTGATAAGTTAATTATGAGTAAAATTACTCCTAAAAAATTAAAATCCATATTTAGTTACGCAAAACACTTTAAAAATGTGAATTTCATCTTTAGAAGAGTTTTTAAATAATGAAAAAAGGTAAAAAACTATACGAAGGTAAAGCTAAAATCATTTATGCAACAAATGATAAAAATTTAGTTATTCAATATTTTAAGGATGATGCAACTGCATTTAATAACCAAAAAAAATCTGTCATTGAAGGAAAAGGTGTTTTAAATAATAGAATTTCAGAACATATTCTCTCAAACTTATCACAAATTGGAATTAAAAATCATTTAGTAAAAAGACTGAATATGAGAGAACAAATTATTAAACTAGTTGAAATCATTCCAATTGAATTCATTGTAAGAAACGTTGCAACAGGATCTATTACTAAAAGATTAGGTATTGAAGATGGTACAGTTTTAAAAGAGCCATTAATTGAGTATTGCTTAAAAGATGACAAGTTAGGAGATCCATTAATAGCAGAAGAACACATCTTAGCTTTTGATTGGGCGACGAAAAAAGAAATCGAAAAAGTTAAAAAAATGATTTTAAGAATCAATGACTTTATGATTGGCATGTTTAGGGGCGTTGGAATTAAATTGATAGATTTTAAATTAGAATTTGGAAGACTAAAAGTTAACGATAAAGATGAGGTTATATTAGCTGATGAAATTAGCCCTGATACTTGCAGACTTTGGGATAGTATAACAGACAAAAAACTAGATAAAGACAGATTTAGAAAAAATTTAGGCGATCTTATTCCGGCTTATACCGAGGTTGCAAAAAGACTGGGGATACTTCACGAGCAATCTAACGTCTCAGCAGTTAATGTTACAAAATTATCTTCAGTTAAAAGGAAGCGTAAATGAAAATTTCTGTAATTATCACACTTAAAAAAGATGTGCTAGATCCACAAGGTAAAGTCATTCATCAAACTTTAGATGGAATGGGCTTTAACGATATTAACGAAGTAAGACAAGGAAAGTATTTTGAAATCGATACCAAAGAAAGTGATCCAAAAAAAGCTAAAGATAAAGTTGAAGATATGTGCAAAAAACTTTTAGCTAATCTTGTTATTGAAAATTATAAAATTATTGATGCACAATAATTAATGAAATCATCCGTTATTACATTTCCTGGATCAAATTGTGATAGAGACATGGATGTTGCTCTTAAAAAATTTGGGTTTAAAAATAAAATGGTTTGGCATGATGATGTTGAATTACCTAAAAGTGATTTAGTTGTTTTGCCTGGTGGATTTTCATATGGTGATTATTTAAGATGTGGAAGTATGGCATCTAAATCTAAAATCATGAAATCTGTCATTAACTTTGCAAATTCTGGGGGTATGGTGATGGGAATTTGTAATGGTTTTCAAATTTTAGTTGAAACAGGTTTGGTTCCAGGGGTTCTATTAAGAAACAAATACTTAGAATTTATTTGTAAAAACGTTTTTGTTAAAATTAAAGATAAAAAAAATACTTACTTTAAAAACATTGATAATGATGTTTTAGAGTTTCATATAGCTCATAATGAAGGAAACTATTTTTGTACTAAAGACCAATTAAAAGAAATTGAGGATAATGAACAAGTTGCAATTAATTATTGCGATAAAAATGGTAAAACTGAAGAACAATTTAATCCTAATGGATCTATTAAAAATATTGCAGGAATCTTTAACAAAGAAAAAAATGTTCTAGGAATGATGCCTCATCCTGAAAGAATGATTGACCCTTCTCTATCAGGTGAAGATGGATCCCTTTTTTTTAATAATTTAATCAATAATCTAAAATGATTGTAAACGAACAAGTAGCCATAGATCATGGTCTTAAAAAAGATGAGTATGCTAAAATTTGTGAGCTTCTTAAGAGAACTCCAAATATTACTGAACTTGGTATCTTTTCTGCAATGTGGAATGAGCACTGTTCATACAAATCATCAAGACTTCATTTAAAAACACTACCAACTAAAGGAAAGCAGGTTATCCAGGGTCCAGGAGAGAACGCTGGTGTAGTTGATATTGGGGATAATGATGCAATTGTATTTAAAATTGAAAGTCATAACCATCCTTCATTTATTGAACCCTACCAAGGAGCTGCAACTGGTGTTGGTGGTATTATGAGAGATGTCTTTACAATGGGTGCCCGCCCTATTGCAAACTTGAACTCTATTCATTTTGGCTCTCCCCAACATAAGAAAACTAAAAATCTACTTAGAGGAGTAGTTCACGGTATTGGTGGCTATGGAAATTGTATGGGAGTTCCAACCATTGCTGGTCAGACAAATTTTGATAGCTCTTATAATGGTAACATTTTAGTCAATGCTATGACCTTAGGTTTAGTTAAAAAAGATAAGATTTTCTATTCAAAAGCAGCAGGATTAAACAAGCCAGTTATTTACGTAGGTTCAAAGACAGGCCGTGATGGAATTCATGGTGCAAGTATGGCTTCAGCTAGTTTTGATGAAAAAATTGAAGAAAAAAAACCAACAGTTCAAGTTGGCGATCCATTTACTGAAAAATTATTACTCGAAGCATGCCTAGAGTTAATGGCCGGAGACTCGATTATAGCTATTCAAGATATGGGTGCAGCAGGATTAACGTCATCTAGTATCGAAATGGCTTCAAAAGGAAACCTTGGAATTGAAATTAATTTAAATAAAGTTCCATGCAGGGAAGCAAACATGACCCCTTATGAAATCATGCTCTCTGAAAGCCAAGAAAGAATGTTGATTGTTCTTGAAAACGGCAAAGAGGAAAAAGCTAAAAAAATATTTGATAAATGGAATTTAGATTTTGCTGTAATTGGTAAAACAACTAATTCTAAAAAAATTGAATTATTTTTTGATAATGAGCAAGTTGCAAATATTCCAGTTAATACTTTGGTTGAAAATTCACCGATGTATGACCGTAAATGGAAAAAAGCAAAACTTCCTAAAAAAAATAAAATTAAAAAAGAAGATCTTAAAAATTTAAAAATTATAGATGTTTTAAAGAAAGTTTTATCTCATCCAAATGTGTGTAGTAAAGAATGGATCTGGCAACAATATGATCATACCGTTATGGGAGACACTATTCAAAAACCTGGGGGTGACTCAGGAGTTGTTCGTGTACATGGAACTGATAAAGCAGTTGCAGCTTCGGTTGATAGTTCTGCAGTCTATTGTTGGGCACATCCATTAACTGGTGGAAAACAAGTAGTTTGTGAAAGTTTTAGAAACTTAATTTCTGTTGGAGCAAAACCGGTTGCTATTACTAATTGTTTAAACTTTGGTAGTCCTGAAAATGAAGAAAATATGGGTGAGTTTGTTGAGTGTGTTCAAGGCATTGGAGAAGCTGCTGGATATTTAAAATTCCCTGTCGTTTCAGGAAATGTATCTTTTTATAATCAAACCAAAGATGAAGGAATTAAGCCTACCCCATCTATTGGAGGAGTTGGTTTAATTAAAGATTATAAAAAAATGATTACCATGGATTTTAAACAAGTTGACAATATCGTTCTAGTTATTGGCAAAACTGAAGGTCATATTGATCAGAGTTTACTTGCAAGAAATATTTTAAATGAAAAAAATGGTCCTCCGCCAGAAGTAAATTTATTTAATGAAAAAAATAATGGAGAAACCGTGTTAAAGTTAATTGATGCAGGTCATATCAAAAGTGCTCATGATGTATCCATTGGAGGAATAATTACTGCTATTTCAAAGATGTGCATTAAAGGAAATAAGGGAATTAATCTTAAAAAACCAAAATATTTAATCAATGAAATTGAGTACTACTTTGGTGAAGATCAAGGCAGATACATAATTGAAGTAAGTAAAGACAGTCTTAAAAAAGTGACTGATATTTTAAACAAAAACGCCGTTCATTATGATGAAATTGGAACGATTAATAAAGATCAATTGTTTATTAATGAAAAGACAAAAGTATCAATTGACGAATTAACAACATCGAATACAAATTGGCTAACAAATTATATGAGTAAATAATGGCAATGGATTTAAAAGAAATTGAGAGTTTAATCAAAGAAGCATTGTCTGATGCTACTGTTGAAATTCAAGATTTGGCTGGTGATGGTAATCATTATTCAGCAACAGTTACTTCAAAAGAGTTTTCAGGTAAAAGCAAAATTGAACAACACAAAATGGTGTATAATTCTCTTAAGGGTAAAATGGGAAATGAATTACATGCCCTAGCAATTAAAACAAAGGATCAATAATGGACGACAATACAAAAAATTTAATTCAAAATCATATCGATAATAATGAAATATGTTTATTTATGAAAGGAACACCTGATGCTCCTCAGTGTGGTTTCTCTATGGCTGTATCTAATATGTTAAAAATTCTTGAAGTTAATTTTCAAGGCGTAAATGTTTTAGAAGATCAAAACATTAGAGAAGGAATTAAAGTTTTTAGTGACTGGCCCACTATCCCTCAACTATATATTAAAAAAGAATTTGTGGGTGGTTGCGATATCGTTAAAGAAATGTATGAAAGTGGTGAATTAGTAAAATTACTTGAGTCTAAAGGAATAAATTTTAAAGCTAAAAATTAATTATTATTATCTAGAGTAATATTCAATTACTAGATTTGGTTCCATCACGATTGGATATGGAACTTCTTCAAATTTAGGAGTTCTTACAAATTTAACTTTTTTGTTTTTCTCATCCATTTGAATATATTCTGGAGTTTCTCTTTCTTTGCTTGCAAGCGCAATATCGATAATTGCAAGTTGCTTAGATTTGTCTCTAATCTCTATAGAGTCTTCCTCTTTTACTATGTAACTTCCAATATTAACTTTTTTACCATTTACTCTAACATGGCCATGGTTAATTAACTGTCTTGAAGAAAATACTGTTGTTGCAAATTTTGCTCTGTAGATAACTGCATCTAATCTTCTCTCAAGTAAACCAATTAAATTTTCACCAGTATCACCTTTAAGCATAACAGCCTTTTTATAAATATTTCTGAATTGTCTCTCGTTAATGTTACCGTAGTAAGCTTTTAATTTTTGCTTAGCTTGTAATTGAGTACCATAATCAGAAAGTTTTCCTTTTCTGCCCTGTCCGTGTTGTCCAGGTCCATAGTCTCTTTTATTGAAAGGACTTTTAGGTCTTCCCCAAAGGTTAGCCTTTAATCTTCTGTCTACTTTGTGTTTAGAGTTTAATCTTTTTGTCATTTAATAATGGGGTTTATAAGCTTACAGGCTATTTTGTCAATCAACGTTTTTACCCAAACTAGCAAATACACTGGCTAATATACGTGTTTCTTTAGATGATAACTCCATTTTATAGAAAATATTTCTCAAGTTTTCTAACATAATGGGTTTCTTTTCCTTGGGTTTAAAAAAGTTTATCTCATCTAAATTTTGAATACATAAATTGGTCATTGAATGAATCTCTTTTTTAGAAGCAGATTTAATTTTTTTAGACTTTTTAAAATCAGAAGTCTTAGATTTCACGATACTTGAAACATATTGAGCAATGATAATTAGACTGTGAGATAAATTTAAAGATTTAAATTCAGGATTAGTTGGAATTTGTAACGTATAATTTGCATAACTAATCTCATTATTAGACAAACCTGATGCTTCAGATCCAAAAAGAAATGCTACTTTTTTGGTAAAATCTATTTTTTTTAAATCCTCTAATTGAATATGTTTTATATTTTTATTTCTAAATCTTGCTGATGTTGCGATCACATAATCTATATCTTTAAGCGCTGATTCTAGATTATCAAAAACTTTACTTTTATTAATAATATTTTTTGCACCAACTGATGTTGCTAAAATTTTATCGTTTGGAAAAATTGGTTTTGGATCAATAACAGATAATTTTTGAAAGTTAAAATTCTTCATTCCTCTTGCACATGCGCCAATATTTTCTGAGAGTTGAGGTTTGTGGAGGATAAAAGTAATATTATTAGCTGACATTATTATTAATACAAATCTTATAGGCTAGCTGGAGCCTTATCTTTAAATAACTTGTAATCCAAACTATCAACTAATGCTTTGAATGATGCATCAATTATATTTGGTGAAACTCCTATAGTAAACCAGTTAACACCCTTAGAATCTGTACTTTCAATTGAAACTCTAGTTACCGCTTCAGTACCTGTATTTAAAATTCTTACTTTATAATCAACTAATTTTAAATCTTTTAAATATTCCGAGTATTTTGCAAGTTTATTTACATTTTTTCTAATCGCATTATCAAGTGCATTAACAGGGCCATTCCCTTGGCCCTCACATAATATTTTTTGACCATCAACTTCTAATTGTGCTTTTGCAACTGAAATGATTTCACCTGTATTATCTTTTTTAACTGTTACATCATATTCATTAATTAAAATATATCTTGGAATATCTCCTATTAATCTTCTAGCCAATAATTCAAATGAAGCATCTGCTCCATCATAACTATAGCCTATAAATTCTCTGTCTTTTACTTCACTCAAAAGTTTTTTAATCTTTGGGTCATTTTTTTCAATATGGATACCAATTGATTTTAATCTAGACATTATATTAGATTGACCAGCTTGATCTGAAACTACGATGTTTCTTGAATTACCTACTTCTTCAGGATCAATATGTTCGTATGTTTTTGGATCCTTTTGTACTGCTGATACATGCATACCTCCTTTATGTGAAAAAGCGGAAGCACCCACATAAGGTAAATGTTTATTAGGTTTTCTATTAAGCAATTCATCTAATAATCTTGAGCACTGAGTTAAGTTTTTTAAGTTTTCTCGCTTAATATTTAATTCAAATTTTTCACTAAAATCTTTTTTTAGAAATAAAGACGGGATCAAAGACATTAAATTTGCATTGCCACATCTCTCCCCTAGTCCATTAATGGTTCCTTGGATCTGTCTAACTCCAGCTTGAACTGCAGCTAAACTATTTGCTACTGCATTTTCTGTATCATTATGAGCGTGGATCCCTAAATTTTCTCCTGGGATATGTTTTGTGATTTCAGATACAATTTTAGATACTTCGTGTGGAAGAGTTCCGCCATTGGTGTCACATAAAACAATCCATCTAGCCCCTTGATCGTATGCAGCTTTTAAACACTTTAATGCATATTCAGGATTAGATTTATATCCATCAAAGAAATGTTCTGCATCAAACATAAATTCTTTACCTGAGCCAACGATATGTTTTGCACTTTCGCTAATATTTTCTAAATTTTCTTCATTCGATATACCAAGCGCTACATCAACTTGAAAATCCCAAGATTTTCCAAATAAACAAATAGAAGAACTTTTTGAATTAATTAATGATGCTAACATTGGGTCATTTTCAGCACTATGTTCTGATTTTTTAGTCATTCCAAAGGCTGTAAGTTTTGCATTTTTAAAACCATGATTTTTGTTAAAAAACTCAGTATCAGTTGGGTTAGCTCCAGGCCAACCACCTTCAATGTAATCTACCCCTAAATTATCTAGTGAATTTGATATTTTCTCTTTGTCATCAATTGAAAAATCAACCCCTTGGGTTTGAGCCCCATCTCTTAATGTGGTGTCAAAAATATATAGCTTTTCCTTACTCATTTAAATTTCCAAATTGTTTTACCATCTTTATCTTCTATTAAAACACCTTTGTCTAAAAGGTAGTCTCTAATATTATCAGCTTCTGCATAGTTTTTATCTACTCGAGCTATATTTCTAAGTTCTATTTTATTTTCAATTTCTGTCTCTGAAATATCTATTTTTCCTTTTTTATAATCTAACCACTCATCTTTAGTTTCTTGAAGCAAACCAATAAAATTACATGCTGAATTAAATATTTGTTTATCAGCATCATTTCCTTTGTATGCTTTATCATAAAGTTTATGTAAATTTGCAATGTAACCTGGTGTGTTGATATCATCATATAAAGGTTGAATAATTTCATCTCCCAAGTCTTGGTTAGAAGGTAAATAAGCATTATACCATTTATCAATTGTATTCTGACAATCTTCTAACAATTTATCATTCCAATCTAATGGTTGCTTATAGTGAGCACTGATCAAAGCTAATCTTAAAACTTGTCCGCTAACTTTACTTCTAAAATCTTTAATCTTTAAAATATTACCCTGGGATTTTGCCATTTTTTCATTCGACATAGTAATAAAAGCATTATGAAGCCAATAATTAGCAAAAACCTTAGTATCATTTGCACATCTTGATTGAGCAATTTCATTTTCATGATGTGGAAAAATTAAATCTATCCCTCCACCGTGGATATCAAATTCATTTCCCAAAAATTTCTTAGACATTGCTGAGCATTCTAAATGCCAGCCTGGTCTACCATTCCCCCAAGGAGAGTTCCAAGTTGGTTCATTTTCAAAAGAAGGTTTCCACAACACAAAATCTTCTGAGTTTTTTTTGTTATCACTAACTTCAATTCTAGAACCAGCAATTAATTCCTCTAATTTTTTATTTGATAATTGACCATAATCATCAAATTTTTTTACTTCAAAATAAACATGTTTATTATTTTCATAAGCAAAACCTTTTTTAATTAATTCAGAAATCATTTCGATCATTAAATCAATATGTTCTGTAGCTTTTGGCTGTGCAGTTGGGATTTCACAGTTTAGATAATTACAATCTTCACTAAAACTTTTAATTACAGTCTGCGTTAAATCTGAAATAGATATTTTTTTTTCATTTGATGATTTGATTATTTTGTCATCAACATCAGTAATATTTCTTACATAAGTGACCGATGAATATTTACTTTTAAGTATTTTAAAAAGAATATCAAAGATTACAATTGGTCTAGCATTTCCAATGTGAGGGTCATCATAAACAGTTGGCCCACAAACATACATGCCTATATTTTTTTCATCTATTGGAACAAATTTTTCTTTTTTGTTACTTAGATTATTTGTTAAAAAAATATCTTTATTCATAATTTTAGAAATATACTTAATTTATAGATTTGTGAATCTATTTGATTAGTTTGGAATTTTGCATACTGGAATGGGCTCCATTTTATGCAAATTTTGTTTTCTTATCGTTTCGTATTTAGCTCTATTAGGTGAGTTAGGATTATCCATCGCCTCTTCTAATTCATGATATTTTAAACCCAGTTGACCTTCATCCGTACGTCCATCATCCCATAGACCATCTGTTGGAGCGGCTTCAATTATTTCATTTAAAATTTCAAGCTCTTTTCCAATTTCCCAAACTTCACTTTTGTTACAATCAGCTATTGGAGATATATCAACACCACCATCCCCATATTTTGTATAAAATCCAACACCAAAATCCTCTACTTTATTACCTGTACCAACTACAATACCCTTATTTGCAGCAGCTACTTGATAAAGAGTAGTCATTCTTAATCTTGCTCTAGAATTTGCCATACCGTGCTCATTATCAAAATTAGATAAGCTAGAAGAAAAAGCTGAGAACAATTCATCTAAATTTATTGTATGAGATTCAACATTTTTAAATTTATTAACTAGCCACTCTTGATGCTTTAAACTTAAATCATGTTGTTGTGATTTTTGTTTAATTGGCATGGATAACACAATTGTTTTTAAACCAGTCATTGCGCTTAAAGTGCTTGAAACAGAAGAATCTATTCCTCCAGAAATTCCAATTACTAATGATTGTGCCTTACTTGGCATATTGTATGCATAATCTTTAATCCAATTAGTTATAAAATTTACTTTTTCTGAAGTATTCATAGTTATAAAATATTGTTAGTTGGTATCTTTTACAATGTTTTAAGATGCCGCTCTGTCTGCATTTTTAGAATATGAGCTATTCTTTTTAATCTCATCAGAAATTAAAAAAGATAATTCTAAAGCCTGATTTGCGTTAAGTCTAGGATCACAATGAGTATGATATCTAGACGACAAATCTCTCTCTGATATTTTTTGAGCTCCACCGATACATTCAGTTACATTTTGACCAGTCATTTCAATGTGCAATCCACCTGCATAACTTCCTTCACTTTGATGGCAAGCAAATACATTTCTAACTTCTTTTAAAACACTATTAAATGGTCTTGTCTTAAATCCAGTAGTAGCTTTTATTGTGTTACCATGACAAGGATCACATGACCAAATTACATTTAAACCTTCTTTTTTAATTGCTCTGATTAATTTTGGTAAATGTTTTGAAACATTCTCAGCACCAAATCTTGAAATCAAAGTTATCTTACCTTTTTCATTGGTTGGATTAATTTTATTACAAAGATTTATTAAATCTTCTGGTTTTAATGTTGGTCCACATTTAATTCCTATTGGATTTTTAATCCCTCTACAAAACTCAACATGTCCACCATCAAGTTGTCTAGTTCTATCTCCAATCCAAACAAAGTGAGCTGAAGTATCGTGATTTTCTCCTGTAGTAGAATCTGTTCTTGTCATCGTTTCTTCAAAAGGTAATAATAAAGCTTCGTGTGAAGTCCAAAAATTAACTGTTTTTAACCTTCTATTGAAATCTGAATTAATTCCACATGCATCCATAAATGCTAGTGCGTCAGCTATTTTATCTTCTAATTCCTTAAATCTTTTTAATGCAGGACTATTTTTAATAAATCCTAAGTTCCAATTATGAACATTTTTAAGATCTGCAAAACCGCCATGACAAAAAGCTCTTATAAGGTTTAGTGTTGCAGCAGATTGAGAATAAGCTTTAAATAATCTTTTTGGATCAGGAACTCTTGATTTTTCATTAAATTCCATTCCATTAATATTGTCACCTAAATAACTTGGAAGTTCCACACCATCTTTAGATTCTATTGGTGAACTTCTAGGTTTTGAAAATTGACCAGCTATTCTTCCAACTTTAACAACAGGTAAAGATGCTGAGTAAGTTAAAACTAATGACATTTGCAACATTAGTTTAAATGTGTCTCTGATATTATCTGGATTAAATTCTGCAAAACTTTCAGCACAATCTCCTCCTTGAAGCAAAAATGCTTTACCATCTACCACATCTGCAAGCTGATCTTTTAAATGTCTAGTCTCACCAGCAAATACTAAAGGAGGGAATGTTCCAATCTTATCCAACACTGTATCCAATTCCTTTTTATTAGGATACTCAGGAATGTGTTTTACAGGATATTTTCTCCAGCTATTTTTTTTCCAATTTTTCATATTCAACCGGGGATTGTTTTAACAGAGTTTAGACTTTATTCAACTGTTACTGATTTAGCTAAGTTTCTTGGCTTATCTATATCATAACCTTTTTTAAGAGCTGAATAATAAGCAAGTTTTTGAAGCGGAATAGTTAAAAGAAATGGTAGTAAGTCGTCATTACTAGTTTCTACTTCAATTTTTTCCCAAATGTTTTCAGATACAATTTCATCTTTACTTTTATTGGTAATTAATAAAACTTTAGCTCCTCTTGCAACTACTTCCTGCATGTTTGAAATAGTTTTTTTATAATAGTTGTCTCTTGGAGCCAAAACTACAACGGGCATGCCTTCTTCGATTAATGCTAACGGTCCATGCTTCATTTCACCTGCAGGATAACCTTCAGCGTGAACATAAGAAAGTTCTTTAAGTTTCAATGCGCCCTCTAATGCAATTGGATAAGAAAAACCCCTTCCCAAAAACATTGATCCTTTAGCTTCATTAAATGTTGAAGCAATAGCTTGAATGTCATTATCTACTAACAATGTTTCTTCAATTAACTTTGGTAAATTTTGTAAGTTTTTAATCTTTTCTTGATAATCTTCATTTTTAATTTCTTTTCTTAATGATGATAATTTTAATGACAAAATATATAATATAAGTAACTGGCCTAAAAATGCCTTAGTTGATGCAACTCCAATTTCTGGACCGCAGTGAATTGGTAATACAAAATTTGAGTCTCGAGCAATTGAGCTTTCAATTACATTTACAACGGCACAAGTCTTCATATTATTTTTATTACATAAATCTAAAGCCGCATAAGTATCAGCAGTTTCACCTGATTGAGATACAAACACATATAAAGTATCATTTTTAAATCTGTTTTTTCGGTATCTAAACTCCGATGCTATATCAATATTAACATCTAAAGTTGTTAATTCTTCAAACCAATATTTGGCCATTAAACAAGAGTGGTATGCAGTTCCACAACCAATCAGCATAATTGATTTGATTTCATCTATTTTCCAGGGAAAATTATAAATATTGATGTCATAATTCATACTATCTATGTACTCTTTAATCCCTGTCTTCAACGTTTGGGGTTGTTCTTCAATTTCTTTGGCCATGAAATGTTTGAAGTCTCCTTTGTCATAATTTTGCTGCTCAGATGAAAGTTCTAAAACTTTTTTATTTATCTTTATTCCTTCTTCATTAAAAAAATTCACTTCATCTTTTCTAATAAAACAAAATTCACCATCTTCTAAATAAGTTATCTTATTAGTCATTGATTTTAGAGCATAAGAATCTGATCCAAGGTAATTTTCATTAGGACCATACCCCACAGCTAAAGGTGAACCACGTCTTGCCCCTATTATTAAATCTGGCATATCTTTAAAAATTATTCCTAAGGCAAAACTTCCATGAAGCTGTTTTAACGTTTTTGTAATAGCTTCTTGCAATTCGGTCGTTTTAAGATTTTCTGTAATAAGATGAACAATTACTTCGGTGTCTGTTTGAGATTTAAATTTATGTCCTTTGTTTAATAAATATTTTTTTAATAATGTTGAATTTTCGATAATTCCATTATGAACTACCGATACATTTTCTGATGAATGTGGATGAGCATTAACACTATTTGGCACTCCATGGGTTGCCCATCTTACATGACCAATGCCAATATTCCCTGAAAGATTTTTTAAATCAAAATTGTTTTCTAAATTTTCCACTCTTCCTTCAGATTTAACTTCATTAATAAAACCATTAGATAAAGTTGCAATTCCAGCAGAGTCGTATCCTCTATACTCTAATTTCTTGAGGGAATTAATAATACTGCTTGATACTGACTTGTTGCTAGAGATCCCTATTATTCCACACATAACTTATTTTTTTTTATAATTTTTTATTTCTATTTGTGATGATCTAGTTAATGCTAATGATTTTTTTTTGACATTTTTTGTAATTACAGAACCTGCACCAACTATACTATCAGCATTTATTGTAACTGGTGCAATCAAAGAAGAGTTTGAGCCAATCAGAACTCCATCTCTTATCGTAGTCTTATTTTTTTTAACACCATCATAATTACAAGTTATAGTTCCAGCGCCAATATTAACATTTTTTCCTACTTTACTGTCACCAATGTAAGATAAGTGATTCACCTTAGAGTTTTTTTCTATTATACTTTTTTTAATTTCTACAAAATTTCCAATTCTTGAGCCTTCTTTTAAAATGGTATCAGGTCTTATTCGTGCGTAAGGACCAACTTCGACTCTATTTTCTATCTTACAAGATTCTAAATGTGAAAATGATTTTATAACAACATTATTTCCTATTTTTACATTTTTTCCAATAACAACATAAGGTTCAATCGTTACATTTTTTCCAACTTTAGTATCACTTGAAAAAAAAATTGTTTCAAGTCCAAGCATTTTAACACCACTAGCTAAAAATTTTTTACGAAGTTTGTTTTGGATTTTTTGTAGATTTAATTCTTTCATTTTAAATTGCTTTATATTAAGAATAAGGATTAATTAATTCACATAATATTTCTTAAAAAAACTTTTAAAATGAAGCAAAAATTTACTATTTTATTTGATTTAGATGGAACGCTGGTAGATACAGCGCCAGATTTAATGTTGGCCCATAACCATGTGATGAAGAAATTTGGTTATCCTACTAAATCAACAGAAGATATTCGAAATTTAGTAGGCAAAGGTGCTGGTGCATTAATAGGAAGATCTATATGGGGACAAGCAAAAAAAGAATTTAGTAAAGTCTTGGATACAAAAATAAAAGATGAAATGGTTAAAGAATTTGTAAATTTCTACAGCAAAAATATTATCAATGAAAGTACTCTAGTAACTGGAGTTAAAGATTTTTTAATTTGGTGCAAAGAACAAAATATTTCGATGGCAGTTTGTACAAATAAACAAGAACATCTTTCTAATGATCTTTTAAAAAAAATTGGAATTTATGATTTTTTTGAATATGTTGCCGGATCAGATACATTTGATTATTGTAAACCAGATCCAAGACATCTAACAAATGTAGTAGAAATATTAGATGGAGATGTAAAACAAACTATAATGATTGGAGATAGTGAAACTGACGCAAACGCTGCTAAAGCTGCAGAGATACCAGTTATTTTATTAGAAAATGGATATACTGAAAAAAATACAACTGAAATATATCACAATCATCTTATAAAAAATTTCACTGGTGTTGAAAAAATAATTAAAAAATATCTTTGATAATGGAGCAAAAATTAACTGTTTTGTTTGATTTAGATGGAACCCTTGTTGACACAGCGCCCGATTTAATTCGCGCACATAATCACGTGATGAAAAAATTTGGCTATCCAACAAAATCTATAAATGAATTAAAAAATGCTGTTGGCAAAGGTGCTAAAGCTATTATGGCAAAAGGTAATGGTAAATGGGAGTGGTTTGATGAGAAGATTAAGAATGAAATGACAGATGAATTTTTATCTTTTTATAAAAAAAATATTTTACATGAGAGCACTCTTCTTAATGGTGTTAAAGAATTTTTAAAATGGTGTAAAAATCAAAATATATCAATGGCAGTTTGTACTAATAAAACTGAACATTTGGCAATTGATCTTTTAAAAAAAATTGAAATTTATGACTTTTTTGAATATGTTTCAGGACATAATACTTTTGAATACTGTAAACCAGATCCTAGACATTTGCTTAGGACTATAGAAATGTTAAATGGTGATAAAAACAAATCAATAATGATAGGTGATAGCGAAACAGATGCAAATGCAGCTAAAGAAGCTGAAATTCCAATGATTTTACTTAAATATGGATATACTGAAAAAAGATCAGAAGAAATTTATCATAATCACCTCATAAAAGACTTCATTGGTATTGAAAAAATAATATCTAAATATCTTTAATATTGATTAATTTTTTTTAACTATTAAAACAAAATCACTATTAAGGAGTTATTTTGTTATTACATACAGTTAAAGTTTATCCATCTAAAATTAACCTTCCTAAGAAAAAGCAACTTGCTTGGAAGATAGCAGAGATTGCAAGTGACAATGCAAAATTAAATAAAGACGCTGTTGAAATGGTTATCAATAGAATTATTGACAATGCTTCTGTTGCAATAGCATCACTGAACAGAAAGCCTGTAATTTCTTCAAGAGAAATGGCGTTAAAACATTCTAGAAAAAATGGTGCAACTTTATTTGGTGTAAGCTCCAAACTTAAATTTGATTGTGAGTGGGCAGCATGGTCAAATGGAACTGCAGTTAGAGAGCTTGATTTTCATGACACCTTTTTAGCAGCTGATTACAGTCATCCAGGTGATAACATTCCACCTCTACTAGCAGTTGCTCAACAGAATAAAATTAGTGGATTAGATTTATTACGTGGAATTATTACAGCCTATGAAGTTCAGGTAAATCTAGTTAAAGGAATTTGTTTACATAAACATAAAGTTGATCACATAGCTCACTTAGGACCAAGCGTTGCAGCTGGTCTTGGCTCAATGCTAAAACTTAATACTGAAACAATTTATCAGGCAGTACAACAAGCTTTACATACAACTATCTCTACCAGACAATCTAGAAAAGGTGAAATTTCAAGTTGGAAAGCTTATGCTCCAGCTCATGCAGGTAAACTTGCAATTGAAGCAGTAGATAGAGTTATGCGTGGTGAAGGAGCCCCTAGTCCAATTTATGAAGGTGAGGATAGTGTTATTGCGAGAATATTGGATGGAAAAAAAGCTAATTACAAAGTGCCACTTCCCAAAAAAGGAGATGTAAAAAAAGCTATTCTAGAAACCTACACAAAAGAATATTCAGCAGAATATCAATCACAAGCGTTAATTGATTTAGCTAAAAAACTTAAAACTAAAATACCTAACCTAAATCAAATAAAAAAGATTGATATATTTACTAGTCACCATACTCATTATGTAATTGGAACAGGTGCCAATGATCCACAGAAGATGGATCCAAATGCAAGCAGAGAAACACTTGATCACTCTATCATGTATATTTTTGCTGTAGCATTAGAGGATGGAGATTGGCATCATGTGAAATCTTATACAAAAGCAAGAGCAAATAAAAAAAGCACTATTAAAATTTGGAAATCAATTACAACTTATGAGGATAAGAAATGGACTAAAAAATATCATGATCCAAATCCAATGAAAAAATCTTTTGGTGCTAAAGTAGTTGTCATTTTAAACAATGGTAAAAGAATTATTGAGCAATTAGATAGAGCGGACGCACATCCTTATGGAGCTAGACCATTTAAAAGACAAAATTATATTAACAAATTTTTAACTTTATCAGATGGAATTCTTAATAAAAAAGAAAGTGATCGTTTCTTAAAAATAGTTCAAAATTTAAAAAATTTAAAATCAGGTGAATTAGATAAATTGAACATAGAAGTTAAAAAAAGTGATTTAAAAAGAAATTTAAAAAAAGGAATATTTTAGTGCACTTTGTTGAAAAAGAACCAAGTCAGAAAAGAATAGATTTTGTTAATAAATTAAAATCAAATAAAATTCTTAGAGTACCAGGTGCTTATAACCCATTGACTGCAAAACTAATTGAAGAAATTGGTTATGATGCAATCTATGTTTCAGGTGGCGTGATGGCTAATGACCTTGGTTTTCCTGATATTGGTTTAACAACATTACAAGATGTTAGTACGAGATCTTATTTAATTTCAAGAGTAACTAACTTACCAACAATTGTAGATATCGATACAGGTTTTAAATCTTGTAAAGAAACTATTGAAACTTTTGAAGAATTTGGAATTGTAGCTGTTCATTTAGAAGATCAAATTGAAAGAAAAAGATGTGGTCATCTTGATAATAAAGAATTGATTACGACTGAGGCCATGGTTACTAAAATCAAAGAATGTGTAGCAGCTAAAAAAGATAATAATTTTAAAATAATTGCAAGATCAGATGCTAAAGGGGTTGAGGGAATTGATAAAATGATTGATAGATGTAAGGCTTACATTGATGCAGGTGCTGAAATAATCTTTCCAGAAGCACTCCAAGATGAAAAAGATTTTGAAAAAGTAAGAAAGGAGCTTTCTTGCTATCTATTAGCTAATATGACTGAATTCGGTAAATCAAAGCTATTTAATTACAAGGAATTAGAGAATTTTGGATATAATATAGTGATCTATCCAGTCACTACACAAAGATTAGCAATGAAGAATGTTGAAGATGGACTAAGAGACATTTATGTGAATGGACATCAAAATAATATTATTGATAAAATGCAGACTAGAAAAAGACTTTATGAGTTAGTCGAGTACGAAAAGTACAACTCACTTGATGAAAAAATTTATAACTTTAGTACGGAAGGACATGAATAATGAGCGATGATATTAAAAAAGGTTTATTAGGAATAGTGGTTGATGAAACGGAAGTTTCAAAAGTAATGCCTGAAATCAACTCTCTAACTTATAGGGGTTATGCCGCTCAAGATTTGTGTGAATATTGCAGATTTGAAGAAGTCGCATACTTAATTTTAAATAAAGACCTTCCAAACTCAATTCAATTAAAACAATTTGAAAAAGAAGAAAAAAACAACAGAGAATTATCAAAGAATTTATATGAGATAATTAAACATATGCCAAAAAAATCTCACCCAATGGATGTTGCAAGAACTGCTGTTAGTGTGATGGGATTAGAAGATAAAGAAACTTCAGACTCTTCGTATGATGCAAATATGAGAAAAGCACTAAGAATTTTTGCAAAAACTCCAACTGCTTTAGCTGCTTTTTATAGAATTAGAAATGGTAAAAAAATTATCAAACCTAAAAAAGAATTAACTTTTGCTGAAAACTTTTTCTATATGTGTTTTGGAAAAGTTCCTCAAAAAGAAATTGTTAAAGCATTTGATGTATCTTTAATTTTGTATGCAGAGCACAGTTTTAATGTTTCAACATTTACTGCAAGAACTATCACTAGTAGCTTGTCTGATATTCACGGTGCAATAACTGGAGCTATAGCAAGTTTAAAAGGTCCATTGCATGGTGGTGCAAACGAGGAAGTGATGCACATGATGAGAAAAATTAAGAAACCTGAAAATGCATTAAAATGGATCAATAATGCTCTGAAAAATAAAGAGGTAGTAATGGGGTTTGGTCACAGAGTTTATAAATCTGGAGACTCAAGAGTTCCAACAATGAGAGAATACTTTGGAAAAGTTGCTAAAATTAAAAAAGATAAAACTTTTGAAAAGATATACGACATTGTTGAAAAAGTGATGATCAAGAAAAAGAATATCCATCCAAATGTTGACTACCCTACTGGTCCTACATATCATTTGATGGGTTTTGATACAGATTTCTTTACACCAATATTTGTGATTTCAAGGATTACAGGTTGGTCAGCCCACATAATGGAACAACACGCTGCAAATAAACTTATTCGACCACTTGCTAGCTATAAAGGTAGCAAGCACCGAAAAGTAATGCAGTTAAATCAAAGATAATTTTTAAAAATTAACTAAAAGCCTCTACCCAAGTACCTTGCGTCGATGCTTTAGAGTATTCTGTTGCACGACCTTCAAAGAAGTTCATGTGCTCAACAGCGTTAAGCATCGTATCTAACCAAGTTAAAGGGTTTTTTTGCACATCATAAATTGGCTCTAGACCTAATTGTGTAAGTCTTCTATTAGCTATAAATCTGATGTAATCTTTAACTTCTTGAGCAGTTAAACCTTCCATTGGACCCATTTCAAAAGCAAGATCTATGAAAGCGTCTTCATGTTCAATGATAGTTCTACAAGCTTCATAAAGTTCTTTTTTAAGTTTTGGAGTCCATATTTCTGGGTTCTCATTTATGAATTCTTTAAAAACTCTAATCATAGAATTGCAATGAAGAGTTTCATCTCTAACAGACCAAGTAACAATTTGCCCCATTCCCTTCATTTTGTTATGTCTTGGAAAGTTTAAAAGGATTGCAAAACTTGCAAACAACTGAAGTCCTTCTGTAAATGCACTAAACACTGCAACTGTTTTTGCAATATCCTCTTTAGAGTTTACATTGAAACCTTGCATGTAGTCATATTTATCTTTCATCTCTTTATATTTCATGAAAGCAGAATATTCAGACTCCGGCATTCCAATAGTGTCTAGCAAATGAGAGTAAGCTGCTACATGGACAGTCTCCATTGAGGCAAAAGCTGTCATCATCATTAAAACTTCTGTTGGCTTAAATACGGTTGTGTAATGTCTTAGATAACAATTGCTAACCTCAACATCAGCTTGAGTAAAAAATCTAAATATTTGAGTTAATAAATTTTTTTCTGACTGAGTTAAATTTTTTTGCCAATCCCTAACATCATCACCTAATGGGACCTCTTCCGGTAACCAATGAATTCTTTGTTGTGTTAACCAAGCATCATAACACCAAGGATATCTAAAGGGTTTGTAAACTGGATTTTCAACTAACAAACCCATTTTTTTTGGTTGGATTATTTCATTGTTTGGTGTCTTAATTTTTTCTGCTACTGACATGATAGGCACTCCTCGTATTCTGGTTCTTCAGATTTAGTTTGTTTGTTTTTATAAACGTTGGCTAAAACATCTGTTGATTTTGCATCATTGATATTTTCAGCTCTTTGAATTGATTTTGATCTACAGTAATAAAGGCTCTTCAAGCCTTTCTTCCAAGCATCAAAATGAATTTTGTGTAACTCTTTTTTATGAACATCCGCTGGTAGAAATAAATTTACTGACTGAGCTTGTGATATAAATGGAGTTCTATCTCCACTCAATTCAATAATCCACTGTTGGTTAAGTTCAAATGCAGTTTTAAATACATCTTTCTCCAAATCAGTTAAAAAATCTAAATGAGATACAGAACCTTGATTTGTTGTGATTGTAGACCAAGTTTCATCATCATTTTTACCATGACTGTCTAAGATTTCCTCTAAATATCTATTTCTAACATTAAAAGAACCTGACAAAGTTTTATGGGTATAACTATTAGCTGCAATTGGCTCTACTCCTGGAGATGCACCGCCACAAATAATTGAAATTGATGCAGTTGGCGCAATTGCTGTTTTATTTGAAAATCTTTCTTGATATCCGTACTCTGCTGCATCTGGACAAGCCCCTCTTTCTTCAGCTAAATCTTTTGAAGCTTTGTTAACTTGTTCATCAATTTGTTTAAATATTTTTTTGTTCCAAGATTTTGCCATTACTGACTCAAGTGGAATTCTATTTTTTTGTAAAAAAGAATGGAAGCCCATAACACCTAGCCCAACACTTCTTTCTCTTTCTGCAGAATACTTTGCATCTTTAAATTGATCAGGAGCTTTTTTTATAAAATCAGTTAAGACATTATCTAAAAATCTCATTACGTCACTGATCATGTCTGGATCATCTTTCCATTCTTCATACTTTTCTAAGTTTAATGAAGATAGACAACAAACAGCAGTTCTATCTCTTCCATCTTTATCAATTCCAGTAGGTAAAGTTATTTCACTACATAAGTTTGATGTTTTAACAGTTAAGTTAGCAAGTTTATGATGCTGTGGAATTAATCTATTAACAGTATCGATATAGATAATATATGGTTCACCTGTTTCAATTCTTGCAGTTAATAATCTTATCCATAAATTTCTTGCAGATATTGTTTGCTGAACAGTACCATCTGCAGGACTTTTTAATCCCCACTGCTCATCATTTTCTACAGCTCTCATAAATGCATCCGAAAGTAAAACACCGTGGTGTAAATTTAAAGCTTTTCTATTTGGGTCTCCTCCTGTGGGTCTTCTCATTTCAATAAATTCTTCAATTTCAGGATGATCAACTGGCAAATAACAAGCAGCAGATCCTCTTCTTAAAGAACCTTGGCTAATTGCCATCGTTAAAGAATCCATAACTTTAATGAAAGGAATTATTCCAGATGTTTTTCCAACCTTACCAATTTTTTCTCCAATAGATCTAAGGTTACCCCAGTAACTTCCTATACCACCACCTTTTGCAGCTAACCAAACGTTTTCACTCCAAAGATCAAGAATTCCTCCCAAACTATCTGAAGCTTCATTTAAAAAACATGAAATAGGCAAACCTCTTTTAGTTCCACCGTTTGATAGAACAGGTGTTGCTGGCATGAACCAAAGATTACTTATGTAATTATAAATTCTTTGTGCATGTAAATTGTCATCAGCATATGAACTTGCAACACGTGCAAATAAATCTTGAAAAGATTCGTTATGGCCCAGGTATCTATCTTTTAAAGTTGCTTTACCAAAGTCAGTTAAGTTTACATCTTTGGATCTATCAATCTTAATTATAATTCCTTTGTCATTTTGAAAAAGTTCAGTTTCAGTACTCAAAGAAAAAAGGTCAGGTCTATTTCCTTTTGATACTTCTTTTACTTCTGGGCTATATTCGGAGACAGCTTTCTTTAGGGCCTGTGATAGAATCTTATTCATAATTAATACTATATTTTGTTATTGTGACGAAAACAACTATATGTTGTATGCGTTAAATGTTGATATACTACATAAACAATTATTCAACAGAACATTTATAGAACGCGACAAAATATATTTCAATAAAAAAATCTAAAAAAGGTTAAGTAATTAACAGATGAATCAAAAAATAAAAATAGATCCCTATGGTTTTAGAGAATATGACGCTCGCTGGTTGTACGATAAGGACATTAGCAGAGAGGGAATCACGAATCTTGGTAAAGGTTTGGGCACTCAAATTAAAAAACATACCCAAAAAAAGAAGCCAAGAGTAATCGTTGGACACGATTATAGATCTTACAGTGAAGAAATCAAAAGTGCCCTTAAAAAAGGTTTAATCTCTACAGGCTGCCATATTGAGGATGTGGGGTTATCATTATCACCAATGGTTTACTTTGCGCAATTTAATTTAGATGCAGATGCTGTTGCTATGGTTACTGCAAGTCATAATGAGAATGGTTGGACTGGTGTTAAAATGGGTATCAAAAAAGGCTTAACTCATGCTCCTGAAGAAATGAAAGAATTAAAAGAGATTACATTAAATGAAAACTTCTCAAACGGTGAAGGTAATGAGAAACAAATTGAAAATTTTCAACAAGTTTACAAAGATGATTTAATAAGCGGTAACAAGATTAATAAAAAATTAAAAGCAGTTGTTGCATGTGGGAATGGTACTGCTGGGGTATTTGCTCCTGATATATTAAGAGGTATTGGTTGTGAGGTTATTGAACTTGATTGTAATCTAGATTGGACTTTTCCTAAATATAATCCAAATCCAGAAGATTTAGAAATGCTTCATGCAATTGCAAAAGCTGTTAAAGAAAATAAAGCAGATATAGGATTTGGATTTGATGGTGATGGAGATAGAGTTGGTGTTATTGATAATGAAGGAAATGAAATATTTTCTGACAAAATTGGTTTACTAATTGCAAGAAACTTATCTACGAAACATAAAAATTCTAAATTCATTGTAGATGTAAAATCAACAGGGTTATATTCAAAAGATAAGGTTCTATTAGAAAATAACTGTGAAACAATCTATTGGAAAACAGGACATTCTCATATTAAAAGAAAAGTTAATATCGAAAAAGCCTTAGCAGGGTTTGAAAAAAGTGGTCATTTCTTTTTTAATCAACCTTTAGGTTATGGTTATGATGATGGAATTAATTCAGCAATTCATGTTTGCCATTTATTAGATAATCAAAAAAAAAAAATGAGCGAAATCATTAATGAATTACCTAATACCTACCAAACACCAACTATGGCCCCTTTTTGTAAAGATGAGGAAAAATATCAAGTAGTTGAAGAATTAGTAAATCAAGTTGAAGAAATAAAAAATAATAAAACTAAAATTGATGATCAAATAATAACTGAAGTGTTAACAGTTAATGGAGTAAGATTTTCTTTTGAAGATGGCTCATGGGGACTAATTAGAGCTTCTTCGAATAAGCCTTCATTAGTAATTGTAACAGAAAGCCCAACTTCAGATGATCGAAAGAAGAAAATCTTTGATTTTATTGACGATTTACTCCAAAAAACTGGAAAAGTTGGTGAATATGATCAGAAAATTTAAGTTAATTTTAACTCTATTTTTATTACTACCTTTAAAAAGTCACGCTTTAACTGAGCAAAATAAACAACAATTATATCTTGGATGTTATCAAAACTCTAAACAGTATTTGGGTGCAGATAAGGCTAAATCCTACTGCCAATGTACTGTTGATAAATTAAACATGAAGTTTTCTGATGAAGAATTGGATGCTGTATTCAAGCAAAAACCAGAGGATATTTATAAAGATACTGAGTTTGCTGCTAAATTCTGTGAAAAAAAAATACTTCAGTAAAGTTATACAATAAGACAAAGATTCAATCAAAACGTGCTTAGTTATTAACCAAGAATCAAGTAATTATTAAAGTGAGGTGATGGAGGGAGACTGAAGTCACCTCTTTCTATTTAAAAGCTATCCTAATTTTATTTACAACTTCTTTTAAAGCTTTAGCCGAATACAGTTTACTTTTAACAACCCAAACTGACAAAGGCCAAGAATTATCTTTTTTGTATCTAGCAATAATATGAATATGTAGTTGAGGAACTATGTTGCCAACTTTTTCAATATTAAGTTTTGAAGTTTTAAATAATTTCTTCATTACTTTACTTGCAAAAACTATTTCTTTCATAAGAAGCATCTGATCATTAGAATTAAGATCGGTTATGTCATTGATATTTTTTCTCTTTGGAATCAACATAATCCATGGAAATTTGGAATTATCATGAAGTCTAATTGTACATAGCTTTAAATCCAATAAATGATGTGATGATTTTAAAAATTTCTTATGTAATTTAAATGACATATTTATAATTTTATATATTCATAAAAAAATTTAATTGCTACGATTAGCAAGAAAATACCAAGGAGTTTGCTAATTTTATTTTTATCAATTTTATGAACTGTTCTTGCTCCAATCCTAGCCATAAAAGTTGTAATAGGAATAAAGATTAAAAAAGCTGGTACATTTAAAAATCCAATACTAAAAGGTAAATTTGTTTTTAAATAACTTCCTGAAATAAAAAAACCTGTAGCTCCAAACAATGCAATTAAAAAACCAATTGCTGCTGCACTACCAATTGCTTTATTAATTGAATAACCAAAAAACTTAAGAATTGGTACGTTCATGACAGCACCACCAATACCAGTTATAGCTGAAATAAATCCAACAATCGTACCAAGTATTATTTTTAAATATATTTTCATTTCAGATATTACATTTTGTTCTTTTTCTTTAATCAAAAGTAAATAAATTCCTAAAAGGAATATTACGATTGAAAAGAAAAGTACTAGAGATTTTGTTTTAAAAGTTGCAGCAAATATTGTTCCTAAAACAACTCCTGCAACTACAAAAATACCATAGTTTTTAACTACATTAAAATCAACCGCGTTAAATTTATGATGGGTTAAAACTGAAACAATTGATGTTGGAATTATTATTGCAAATGAGGTTCCAACTGCTAAATGCATTATATATTGTTGATCAATTCCTAAAGATCCAAAAATATAATAAAGAAATGGAACTGTAATTAAACCACCACCAATACCAAATAAACCAGCAACAAAACCAACAGGCACAGCCGTTAAAGCCATTAATAAAATAAAATAACTGTATTCGTTTGCTAGAATTGAATTAAGCAGATTGCCCTACACTTGTATCAATATTATTGTACTTAATCTTATCCATAATGTGATCTATTTTCTTAACATCAGCATCTCTTACACACATATTTTCACTTAAGTATCTTTTCCAATAACTTGCACCTGTTTGCCCATGAAACAAACCTATAGTATGTCTCATTATTTGATTTAATCTCGTACCTTTTTTAAGTTCATCTTTTACATAAGGAATTAGTTGTTCGATAACATCTTGCCTACTAGGAATTTCTTCTGTTCCAAAAATTTCTTTTTCAATTTCTGCTAACATATAAGGTGTATGATAGGCGGCTCTTCCAATCATTACTCCATCTGTTTTTTGAAGATGTGGTTTGATTTGATCAACGGCAGTTATTCCACCATTTATAATTACTTCTTCATTTGGAAAATCTTCTTTTAATTTATAAACGTACTCATATTTTAAAGGAGGAATATTTAGATTTTGTTTAGGAGTAAACTTTCCTAACATTGCTTTTCTAGCATGGATGATAAATGTCTTAACTCCTGTTGATTTTAATGTTGAAATAAAATTATGAAGATTTTCATAATCTTCAACATTATCATATCCAATTCTAGTTTTTATAGTTACGGGTAAGTTTGTTGAAGCCTGCATTTTGCTTAAACAATCTGCAACTAAATTGGGTTCTTTCATTAAACAAGCACCAAATTTACTTTTTTCAACTTTTCTACTTGGGCAACCTAAATTTAAATTAATTTCATCATAACCAAAATCTTCACCTAATTTTGAAGCCTCAGCTAAAAGTTTTGGAGAGGATCCACCTAATTGAAGAGCTACAGGTTTTTCGTTAATATTAAATTCTAGTAATCTTTTTTTATCACCTCTATTAATTGCTTCATCAACAACCATCTCTGTATAAAGAAGTGTATTCTTTGAAATCAATCTTAAGAAGTAACGCTCATGACGATCTGTGCAATCCATCATAGGAGCAACTGATACTTTCCTATTCATGGTTTAACTTTATATTATTTTACTATGAGTTTGAAGCTTCTGAATCTTCTGTAATTGCTTCTGCTTCTTGATTTTCTTGTTCTGATACTTCATCTAAAGAAACTTCACCTTGTTCGTTCATCGTTTCTTCTCCAGCTGACACATCTACATCTGGTTTAGCTGTTTCTGATAATTCTGCTAGATCTTCTTGAGATACTTGAATTTTTTCTGGAGTTTTTCTTGCTCTCTTAGATGGTAGAATTGGTGTACCACTTTTTGAAATTTCACCTTTGTACATATTTTCAAAATCATCACCAATTTCTTCATCATCTTCAGTGCCATCATCTACTTGCTCAACATGTTTTCTAAGTTTGTAAACTGCACTTTCAGTTAAATCTGAAACTTTAATTTTTTCTTCTGCGATTTCTCTTAATGAAATAACTGTATTTTTATCGTTGTCTCTATCTAAAGTTGGTTCAATTCCTGAATTTAATTGAGTAGCTCTTTCTTTAGCAACAAGTACTAATTCATATGGGCTCTCTACTTTATCGATACAATCTTCTACTGTGACTCTTGCCATGGGCGATTATTTATACCTCGAACCTTAAAAATGCAAGGATTTTCTAAATTATTACTGGATTAAGCTTTTTTCTAACCATGAAAAGAAGAATTAAAGAAATGAATATATAAGTGCCTGATACAATAGCAATATCTCCAACAGTAAAACCAATATCAATCAAATATCCAAATAAAGCAGTTCCAAAGGCAGTAGCAAATACCATTAATGCTGTAGTTAAGGCTTTGATGGATCCAAGATACTTAACCCCATATAACTCAGCCCAAGTTGAAGATCCCAATATGTTAGCAAAACCATTAGATATTCCAACTAAACCTAAAAATAAAAATGCTGTAATTGGTGTATCAAATAAGAATAAGACAATTACAGATAACAGAAGTGGAATATTCATATAAATTAGTAATTTTCTACTAGTGAATTTATCAATTAGAAATCCTGATAGAAATAAAGTTAAAACAGAAAAAATTGAATAAGACATAAATGATTGAGCAATAACATATGGACCCCACCCTTTTGAAGTTTGCACAAAAGATTGAAAAACAGCAAAGCCAGTGAAAATCCATGGCATAGCCAACATGTTAGAGCTAATTATATAAAATCTATAATCTTTTAATACATCTCGCCTCCTCCACTGTTTTATTTCAACATGTTTAATGTTTTCATCATTTGCTTCTCTTGAGTCTAAGTTTAAATTTTTAATTAATAAAAATGATACAATTGGTAAAATAATTAAAACTGAAATAGAAAAAATAAGCCAAAGATTCTGCCAATCTATAATTGTTAATAAATAAACCATTAAAACAGGCATAATAAATTCTGCAGAGGAAAGTCCGAACCAACTTATACTTAAAGCTCTTCCTCTTGTTTTAGTAAAATATCTTGAGATAGTGGTTGATGCTGTATGAGACATCATTCCTTGACCTGAAAATCTCATTAAAAAGATTGCAATAAATAATAAAAAAACTGAAGTTACTCTTGAAAAGAAAAAACATGCAAAAGATAAAAGAATAGTTACAAAAAAAGCGAATTTAAAAATATTTACATCATCTATTTTTTTTCCAACCCAAATTAATAGAAGGCTACTACATAAAGTTGCTGAGGCATAAATTGAGCCAAATTGTCCATGGGTAATAGATAGTGCCTCTCTAATACTAGAATTAAATAGACCTAAAAAATAACTCTGTCCAAAGCTAGAAAAAAATGTAAAAATAAATCCAAATAGAATTACTTTAAACTTCAAACTACTAAACATGGGAAATAAAAATTATGTCTTTTAATGTCGCTTTCATAGGTCTTGGTGTCATGGGTTATCCAATGGCAGGTTATATATCAAAAGCCGGTCACAATGTAACTGTTTATAACAGAACAGCTGCTAAAGCTGAAAAGTGGATTACTGAGTACAAAGGTTCAAAAGCAGATACACCTGCAAAAGCTGCTGAGGGTGCTGACTTTATTTTTACCTGTGTTGGAAATGATGATAATTTAAGAGAAGTGTCTCTTGGAGAAAACGGATTATTTAATACCGCTAAAGAGGGTTGTGTTTACATTGATAATTCTACAGTATCAGCTGAAATTTCAAGAGAGCTATATAAAGCTGCAAAAGATAAAGGTTTTGATTTTTTAGATGCACCTATTTCAGGTGGTCAAGCAGGTGCTGAAGGTGGAATATTAACAGTAATGGTTGGTGGTGATGAAGATGTCTTTAAAAAAGCAGAGCCAGTTATTGATTGCTACAGTCGTAAAGTAAAATTAATTGGTGCTACAGGAAGTGGACAATTAACTAAAATGATGAACCAAATGTGTATAGCAGGTGCAGTACAAGGTTTGTCGGAAGCGATTAACTTTGGAATTAATGCAGGATTAGATATGGATATCGTGATGGAAACTATATCAAAGGGTGCTGCTCAATCTTGGCAGATGGAAAACAGATATCGAACTATGACTGATGATGTATTTGATTATGGTTTTGCAGTAGACTGGATGAGAAAAGATTTAGCAATTGTAATCGAAGAAGCTAAAAAAAATGGTTCCCCAGTTCCAATCACTGAACTTATTGATGGCTACTATGCAAAAGTTCAAGAAATGGGTGGAAACCGTTGGGATAGCTCAAGTCTAATTGCTCTTTTAAAAAAGAAGAAATAATATTTGTGACTGACACAGTTCCTTATTACGAGGACTTTAATGAGATCAAAAAGAAAATTTGGTCTATGTTAACTAATGCAGTTAAAGATAGAGGCTCACCTTTTAGAATACCTGTATTCATTTGTGGAAACCAATCTGACTTTGATGGACGGATAGTTGTTCTTAGAAAAGCGGATGAGGCTAATAATTTAGTTCAATACCATAGTGATATCAGGTCAGATAAAATTGCTAAATTAAAAGCTAACAAAAACGCTGCAATGTTATTTTATGATAAAGAAGAAAAGATCCAAGTTAGACTAAAAGTAGAATGCACTATTAATCATGAAAATGAAGTTACAAAAGAGTCTTGGTCTAAAACTCAACATATATCTAGAAAATGTTACTTAGTTGATAATGGACCTGGAACTGAAAGTGACATTCCAACTTCAGGATTAAAACCAGAACTTGATAACTTTGATTATACAAAAGAGCAAAGTGAAGAAGGTTATAAAAACTTTACTGTTATTCAGTGTAAAATTAAATCTATTGAGTGGCTTTATTTAGCAGCCAAAGGTCATCGAAGAGCTAGATTTGAATTAGAAAATAACAAAGATCATTGGTTGGTTCCTTAAATAATATTTTCATGGAAAATTTAGTTAAAAAATTAGAAGAGCAAATTACATTTCTTCAACAAGAAATATCACAAATAAGTAAAGAACTTTATTCTCAACAAAAAGAAATTAAAGATTTAAAAAATGAAATTACAAATTTAAATAAAAGAATTGAAGACATGGATGGTGAAATTGTTTCAAGTATTGATAAAGAAGATAAAAAGCCACCTCATTATTAGGTATATTTTTAATAAAATACTTAGTTAAATATAGCTTTTACCTCACCAAAAGCTGAAGATGTGACTTCAATTATTTTTTTATCATTTATTGGAACTGGAAAACCATAAGCCCCCGTTAAAATTAAATCACCCTTTTTTAAATGATTATTACTTTTAGCTTGCTCTTTAACTAGCCAGTTTACTTCAGAAAGCATATCAACAGGCCATTTTTTATTAATCCAAGTGTCAATTATTTCATTGTCATAAATAAGCTTGAGATCTGTTTCTGATTTATTCGTAGGTAATTTTGTTTCTAATCCCAAGACCACGCCAGCATGAATTGCATTATTTGCTAATAGTTCAGCGCCATACGGCTCTTTACCATGAAAAACCAGATTATGAATTTCTATTAGAGGATAAATTCCTTCAATCGATTCTAATATATAATCAAAAGAAGAAATTTCAGGTTTAATATCTCGATTTAAAATAACACCAAATTCTGCTTCCATTGCTGGGTTGGAATAATCTTCTTTATTTAGTTCAATACCGCTTGTGTACAATTCACTTTTCCATAAATAACCACAAGCTGGTTGGGTAAATCCC
>JAOHJV010000010.1 GCA_028100865.1 Candidatus Pelagibacter sp.
GTTTTTATAATCTTTAAGCTTGTAAAATTGATTTTTGAAATTTTTGATTTTTTTATCTTTTATTCTTTGAATTTTATTCAAAACATTAATTACTTTTTTTAATATCAAATAATAGTTTTTTTTATTATTTGTAAAAATTTGATAAATTGTTTTGTCTCCTAAATCTTGTATCTCAATATAATTTTTTTTATAACTTTGACTTAATAATTTGGGGGCAATTATATTGTTTTTAATTAAGATTTTATTAACCGAGTCATAAATTAATAAATTTTTAATCTTTTCAATATTAGCAAATACTATAATTGAATTCTTTTTGGTATTTCTATAAAATTTTCTAAAAGATGCATCTCCTTTAATTTCCTTATAATCTTTTGAAAGTTTCATAGTAAAAGATTAATCTAAACCATCAATTTTAACAGATCTATTATTTAATTCATTTTCATAATTAAATATCAAATCTATAGTCTTCTTTAAGTTTTCCTTATTAATTAATTGGGGCCACTCTATTAAAGTTATTGTACTTTTATTATATTCAAATAAGTCTAAATTAGAAATTTCAGACTCATCTTTTAATCTAAACAGATCATAATGTTTAATTACCAAATCATTTACCTCATACTCATTGAGTAAGTTAAATGTTGGGCTTGTTACCTCTGTAGCCTGTATATTTTTTTTTATTTGAAATTGATTTATCAAATATTTTACAAAAGTAGTTTTGCCTACTCCCATTTCTCCATATAAAAAAATTATTTCACCACCTTTTAAATAATTTGAAAGCTCTTGAGCTAATTCTCTGGTCGTCTCTTCTGAGGATATATCTATTATGCTATTTTTAATAGCGATAGGCATCTGGTTTGAATGGACCTTCGGTTCCAACACTTATATAGTCAGCTTGTTCTTTAGATAATTTAGTAAGTTTGGCACCTACTTTCTTCAAATGAAGAGTGGCTACTTTTTCATCTAGATGTTTTGGTAGTACGTAAACTTTATTTTCATAGTTTTTGAAATTATTCCAAAGTTCTATCTGAGCAATCACTTGGTTTGTAAATGAAGCACTCATTACAAAACTTGGGTGTCCAGTTGCACACCCTAAATTTACCAATCTGCCTTCAGCTAAAAGGATAATTCTTTTTTTACTTGGTAATTCAATTTCGTGAACTTGTGGTTTAACTTCACTCCATTTATAATTTTTTAAAGCTTCAACTTGAATTTCATTATCAAAGTGACCAATATTACATAAAATTGCTCTATCTTTCATGTCTCTCATATGATCAGCGGTAACAATATCTTTATTACCTGTAGCTGTTACAACTATATCTGCTCTACTTATAGCTTCTTCCATTAAAACAACTTCATAACCTTCCATTGCAGCCTGTAATGCACAAATTGGATCTGCTTCGGTAACTAAAACTCTTGCTCCACTTTGTCTTAATGATGCAGCACTTCCTTTACCTACATCTCCAAAACCTGCTACAATTGCAATTTTTCCTGACATCATTACATCTGTTGCTCTTCTAATTCCATCAACTAGACTCTCTCTACAACCATATAAATTATCAAATTTTGATTTAGTGACTGAGTCGTTAACATTAATTGCAGGCACCAAAAGAGAATTATCTTTTTCCATTTTGTTTAAAGCTTTTATTCCAGTAGTTGTTTCCTCTGAAACACCTTTTATATCTTTCATTAAATCTTTATATTCATTATGCATAATTGCAGTTAAATCACCGCCATCATCTAAAAGCATATTTGGTTTCCAATCTGGTTTACCAACAATAGTTTGTTTAATACACCAAAGATATTCCTCTTCTGTCTCACCCTTCCATGCATAAACAGGTATTCCAGCTTTTGCAATTGCAGCAGCTGCATGATCCTGTGTAGAAAAAATATTACATGAAGACCATCTTACTTCAGCACCTAATTCAACCAATGTCTCAATTAACACTGCTGTTTGAATAGTCATGTGCAAACAGCCAATAATTCTTGCACCTTTTAAAGGTTTAGTTCCTGAATACTCTTCTCTAAGAGCCATTAATCCTGGCATTTCGCTTTCAGCTATTGAGATTTCTTTTCTGCCAAATTCAGCTTCTGATATGTCTTTTACTTTAAAATCTTCCATGGATCAGTTTTATACCGTTAACAATCAATTAATCAAGTTTAGATTGTACACTTGGAAACTTTATTTCTACCATTGCACCATCAACATCTAATCGATTAGATGCTAAAATTTGTCCATCATGAAGATCAACTAAATTTTTAACAATATTTAACCCAAGGCCCGAATGCTCTCCAAACTTATCAGGCCTATTACTATAAAATCTTTTGAATATTTTTGATGTATCATTCTCTTTAAATCCCTGACCTTCATCAGTAATTTTAACAATGATCATTCTATCTAAAGAGTTTGATATATTTACAAAAATATTTTGTCCCTCTTTACTAAATGAAATTGAATTATCTAATAAATTTGCAATTATTTGCTCAATTCTATTTTCTATACCGTTAATAATATATTTTTCATTACCATCATTTTCGTAGTGGATTTTAATATTTTTTTTGACTGTTTGGATATTATTATAATCATCTACAACAGATTGAATGATTGGTTCTACATTAATTTTTTTCATCTTTTCTTTACTGAGAGCAACTTCATCTTTAAGCATCTGAGAATAATCAGTTATTAATCGTTCAATTCTCAAAACATCGTGACTAAGAATATTTAATAACTTTAATCTTTGTTCAGGGCTATTAGTGTCTTGTAATATTTCTGAAGCACTTTTAAGAGATGCCAGTGGGTTTCTTATTTCATGAACAAGATCTGTTGAAAAATTTTCAGCATGAGCAACTCTTTTTTGAAGTTCGATTGTCATGTCATCTAATGAATTTGATAAAAGTCCCAATTCATCATTACGACTTTTAAGACTATCAATATTTGTTTTAGTTTGACTTTTTTCTTTAATAACTTTTGTATAACTTACAAGATTTTGGATTGGTTTAATAAAATACCTACTCAAAACAAAAGAAAAAATTAAAATTACAAAACCCACAGCGATTGCCGTTCTGAGGACAAAAGCTTTTCTCTCATCAGTCGCTGTTTTAATATCATTAGCATTTTCTTCAATTGCAAGATATCCAACATTCAAATTATCTTTAATTACATTCTTAATTGTAATTAATCTTAATTGATTAAGATCTTCTTGTAAAAAAGTATAAGAATTTCCATAAGTGTTCGAGTTTGAATAATCTTTTAAAATTTCTTTGAAGGATAAAATTTTATTTTCAGCTAAATTAATATTTTTATTTTTATTTTTATCTAGATTTTTAGTTTCATTTAAACTTTCAAATTCAATATCATCTAATCTTGTAGAAAAAGATCTTGGATCAAGATCTAAAGTATCTGTATCTCCTATAAGATTAAAATTATTATCAAAAAATATTACTCTATCAAGGTTTTGAAAAATAAATCGAGTTGAAAATAAAAACTTTCTAATATCATCATCAGCAAATTTTATATCTAATCTTATGAGGGTATTAATTGTATTATCTATAACATTAATGTGTTTGATAGATTTCTTTTTTATTAAATTAGGTTGAACATTACTCAAATAAATAAAAGTAAATAAACTAATTATTGTAAAAATTATAAAATTTATGAATAAAAATTTTTTTAATATAGATAGGCTTTTTAAGTATTTACTAAACATTAGCTAACATTCCATCTATATCCACTACCATATCTAGTTTCAATAGCTGAAAAATCAGGGTCTACTTTTTTGAATTTTTTACGAATTCTTTTAACATGACTATCGATAGTTCTATCTTCGATATCTGTATCTTCTCTGTAAGCAATATCCATTAATTGCGCCCGTTCTTTAATTATTCCAGGTCTTTTTGCCAACTCTTTAACAATTAAAAATTCGGTTGTAGTCAATTTATCTGGTAGCTGTTTGTTATTCCACTCACATTCGAGTTGAGATGGATCTAACTTTAGCTTTCCATGAGCAATTAAACTTTTATTTTCCTCTAAAATGTTATTTGAGTCTTTTTTTCTTAGCTGAACTCTAATTCTTTCAATTAAAACTTTTATTGAAAAGCCACCAGATTTTTTTACAAAATCATCAGCTCCCAATTTTAATCCCAGCAATTCATCAATTTCATCATCTTTTGATGTCAAAAAAATTACTGGTAATGATGTTTTTTTTCTAAGTTTTTTTAGCAATTCCTCCCCATCCATTTTTGGCATCTTTATATCTATCACTGCTAGATCTGGGGGTGTTCTAGTTAAACCAATCAATGCACTCTCTCCATCTATATATGTTTGAACTTTAAAACCTTCTTTTTCTATAGCTATACTCAAACTAGTGAGAATATTTCTATCATCATCTATTAAAGCTATGGTTTGTTTGTGCATATCTTATTTAAAAATACTAAATTGTTCTAAATTGGGCAATTTAATAAAATTAGTGAAGCATTCCCCAATTTTCTCCAACATTAACATCAACAGTTAGTGGAGTTGAAAATGAATGATAATCGCTTTGTGCAACACTGGTCATTTCTTCTTTGATCAATTTAACCATTATTTTTTCATCTTTTTTTGGCACTTCAAATATTAATTCATCGTGAATTTGCAAAAGCATTTTAGATTTATTATTTTTTTGTTCTAACAATTGTTTATCTAATCTTATCATTGCTAATCGCATAATTTCTGATGCCGATCCTTGTATAGGCGCATTAATTGCAGCCCTTTCTTGAAAGTTTCTAACATTAAAATTTTTATCATTAATTCCATTAAAATGAGATCTTCTTCCAAAAATATTATTTACATAACCACTTTTTCTACAAAAACTAATTGTACTATCCATATAAACTTTTATTTCAGGAAATTTTGCAAAATATGCATTTAAAAATTCTTCTGCTTCATAATTTGAAACATTGATCTGTTTTGCCAAACCATACTGTGAAATTCCATAAATAATTCCAAAATTTATAGCTTTAGCTTTT
Source organism: Candidatus Pelagibacter sp. (assembly GCA_028100865.1). The sequence continues at coordinate 5,002 of JAOHJV010000010.1, forward strand.
CTTCGATGATCTTGATTTACTTTTTTAATATCAATATTGAAAATCTGACTAGCTGTTAATGAGTGAATATCCTCATTATTTTTAAAAGCTTTTTTAAGCTCTTTAACATCTGCAAGGTCTGCTAAAATTCTCATTTCAATTTGGTTGTAATCTGCTGAAATTAATAAATGGTCTTTTTTTGCAGAAAAAGCTTTTCTAATATCTTTTCCATCTTCTGATTTAATAGGTATGTTTTGTAAATTTGGATCACTAGATGCCAATCTACCAGTTGTTGTTGCTGCTAATAAAAAAGAAGTATGAACTCTCTTTGTTGTTGGGTTTATGTGTTCAGGTAAGGAGTCAGAATAAGTATTTTTTAATTTTGAAACTTGCCTCCAATCTAAGATTAATTGGGGAAACTTATGACCTTTAAAAGCTAAATCCTCTAAAACACTTGCACTAGTTGCAAAACTCCCCTTTTTAGTTTTTTTTAAACCTGCAATCTTAAGATCATTATAAATTATTTCACCTAATTGCTTAGGTGAAGCAATATTAAATTCCTTTTTAGAAATTTTAAAAACTTCTTTTTCAAGATTTTTAATTTTTTTTTCAAACTTTAAAGAGAGAGATTTTAAAAATTTACTATCGACTTCGATCCCTTCCATTTCCATGAAAGCAAGTATCTTAATTAGTGGTTTTTCAAATATTTCATAAATATTAACCATTTTTTCTAGTTTTAAATTCTTAATAAATTTTTTATATAGTCTAAAAGTTATGTCAGCATCTTCAGCCGCATAGTCTTTGGCTTTATCAACTTCAACTTCACTGAAATTTATTTCTTTTTTTCCCGTTCCTACAATTTCTTTAAAAGAAATTGTTTTGTGTCCTAAATGAATTTCTGACAATGTATCCATATTATGTCTATTTTTTCCAGCATCTAAAACATAAGACATGAGCATTGTGTCTTCCATTGATGAGATTGTTATTCCATGTTTGTATAAAACAATAAAATCAAATTTTATATTTTGACCTATTTTTTTAACGCTTGGATCCTCTAATAAAGGTTTTAGTTTTTTTATAACATCATCCTTTTTTAGGCACTTTGAAGATTTATGCCCAATTGGTATATAGCAAGCTTTACCAATTTTTGAACTTAGAGAAACACCAATTAAGTCTGCTTGATGCGCATCTAAAGAGCTAGTTTCTGTATCTACAGCAACCTCTCCTACTTCTTCAGCTTCTTTTATCCATTCATCTATTTGATCAAGATTTGTAATTAAGTGATAATTTTTTTTGCTGATTGCTTGTTGCTTTTCTTTAATTTTTTTTTCATCAATCGAGCCTGATAATTCTGGTTCACCATAAGCAGAAATAACAGAACTTAGTAATCGATTAAATTCCATTTCTCTTAAAAAGGCATAAAGTTTATCTTTATCAATATCTTTTAGTTTAAACTCACTTAACTCTCTATTAGTTGGAGCATCCTTCATTAAAGTTACAAGCTGTTTACTAATCAATGCTTTATCTTTGTTTTCTATTAAAGTTTCTCTTCTTTTATTTTGCTTTATTTCATCAGCTGACTTTAAAAGTTTTTCTAAAGTTCCATATTTATTAATTAATTCAGCTGCAGTTTTAACTCCTATGCCTGGAACTCCTGGAACATTATCGCTGCTATCACCAGCAAGAGATTGAACATCTATTACCTTAGAAGCATCTACTCCAAACTTAGTAAAAATATCTTCATCTGAAATAAATTTATTTTTCATAGGGTCAAAAATACGAACACCCTTTTTATAAAGCTGCATTAAGTCTTTATCTGATGAAACAATTGTAACCTTAGCACCTATCTTTAATATTTTTTCAACATAAGTTGCTATTAAATCATCAGCTTCATAATTAGGTAAATCAACTGAAGGAAGGTTAAAAGCTAGAACAGATTTTCGTATATATTCAAATTGAGGGGCCAAATCATCAGGAGCTTCTGACCGATTAGCCTTATAATCACTGTAAATATCATTCCTAAATGTTTTTCTTGCTGAGTCAAAAATTACGGCAAAATGTGTAGGTTTTTGTAGGTTTTGATCTGACTTAGAGTCTTCAAGAAGTTTGAAAAGCATACTGCAAAAACCACTAACTGCACCAGTTGGCAATCCATCACTTTTTCTAGTAAGTGGTGGCAATGCATAATAAGCTCTAAAAATATATCCTGAGCCATCTATAAGGTAAAAATGATCTGTTTTTTTAATCTTATCCATTAGAATATCATTAAATATTACAGTGGTTATAAAATCTGTATATAAAAAATTTACTTTTCTTAACAATGATAATTATATCTAGATTATTTTAATCTTTAATAGTATCATTCACCATATGGAGCTTACTAAAAACATATCTCAAACTAGATTAGTAAAGTCATTGTTTGCAATAATACTTGGATCTTTAGCTTTAACTATATCTGCTAAAATTAAGATTCCTTTTTATCCAGTGCCAATGACAATGCAAACCTTTATAGTTTTGTTTTTAGGAGTAAGTCTTGGTTATAAAATTGGGTTAGCAAGTGTTGGGCTATATTTGCTAGAAGGAATTGCTGGATTGCCTGTTTTCTCTAATTCTCCTGAAAAAGGTGTTGGATTAATTTACTTTACCGGTCCTACAATGGGATATTTAATTGGCTTTCTGACTGCAAGCTATTTAGCATCCAAGATCAGTAGCAAAGATAACTTTTTACTAGTTTTAGCAAAACTTACAATTGCAACTTCAACTATCTATTTGCTAGGATTATTATGGCTTGGAACTCTAATTGGCTGGGATAAGCCTATTTTTGCGTTAGGAGCTAAACCTTTTTTATTAGCTGAAGTATTTAAAGTTGTACTCTTGGCTTTATTAACAAAAAAAATTTTAAAAATTAGAAATTTTATCTAGGTGATCTTTTAGAGAGAATTCTTTGAAGAGTTCTTCTATGCATTTTCAGTCTTCTAGCCGTTTCAGATACATTTCTATTACATAGCTCAAATACTCTATGTATGTGCTCCCACTTAACTCTATCTGCTGACATCGGATTCTCGGGAGGAGCAGCTCTTTTACTAGGGTCTGCAAGTAAAGCTTTTTCTACATCTTCTGCATCTGCTGGCTTTGCAAGATAATCTATTGCGCCCTCTTTGATAGCTGCAACTGCTGTTGGAATATTTCCATATCCTGTGAGCATAATTATTCTACTCTCACTATTTGTAGTTTGAATTTGTTTTACAACCTCTAGTCCGTTACCATCTCCAAGTCTTAAGTCTACTACAGCAAAACCTGGCTTTTTTGATTTAACTGATTCTATGCCTTTTTGCACACTTTCTGCTTGAACAACTTCAAATCCTTTTTTTTCCATAGCTCTAGCCAATCTCTCTCTAAAGGGATTGTCGTCGTCAACTATAAGTAGAGATTTATTATCAAAATCATTAATGTTTTTTAGGATTAGTTGTTCTTTCATTTTATAGATATGGTAATTAGTCAAAATAATTCAAGACCTATTATTTGCTTTACATTATTAATCTATAAGCTTAATAGGAGGAAATTTTAAAGTTTTTTAGAGATAAAAAGCTTTTTTTTATTAAATTTTTTTTGGAGGCATTTTAAATGCAAAAATTTAAATCAGTTGAAGAAATAATAAATCAACTGAAACCTGAAAAGCCGGTATATTGCATCAGAAAGAATTCTATTCAATCTGCGGTCAAATATTTTACTAAAAATTTTCCAGGTAAAATTCTATACGCTGTTAAGACCAACCCACATCCTACAGTAATTGAAACGATTATAGACAGTGGTGTAAAGCAATTTGATGTTGCTTCTGTAGAAGAAATTAGAAGCATTAGAAATTTTAGCCAAACAGCAAAGTGTTCATACATGCATACGGTTAAAAGTAGAGAAAGTATTAAAGAAGCTTATTTTAATTATGGAGTTAAAACCTTCTCACTAGATACTAAAGATGAATTAATCAAAATAATTAAGAGCACTAATAATGCTAAAGACTTAGAATTATTTGTAAGAGTAGCAGTTTCAAATGAACATGCTGAAATAGATTTATCAAAAAAATTTGGCGCATTAAATTCAGAGGCGGCAGGATTGTTAAGGCTTGTAAAACAACATGCAAAAAAAATTGGGCTAAGTTTTCATGTTGGCTCTCAATGTATGCATCCAATCTCCTATTCAAAAGGTATTAATGAAATCGGAAATATAATCAAAAAAACAAAAATATTACCTGATTACATTAATGTTGGTGGAGGATTTCCAACAATTTATCCTGACTTAATACCTCAATCAATGGATAGTTATTTTAATGAAATAAAAAAAGGGTTAGAAAATTTAAAACTTGAAAAGTTACCTGAAATTATTTGTGAACCTGGAAGAGCATTAGTTGCTGAAAGTGGATCTACTATTGTTAGAGTAAATTTAAGAAAAAAACAGAAACTTTATATAAATGATGGGACATACGGAACACTTTTTGATGCTGGTACACCTAATATCGTCTTTCCATCTAAAATGATTAAAGAAAATTCTAATAAAATTATATCAAAGAAATTAACTGCTTTTGATTTTTATGGTCCAACTTGTGATAGTATGGATTATATGAAAGGTCCTTTTTTACTTCCAAATAATATTAAAGAAAATGATTATATTGAGTTAGGTCAGCTTGGTTCTTATGGATTAACATTTAGAACTCAATTTAATGGTTATTACTCAGATGAAATCTATGAAGTTGAGGATAAACCGATCATGACAATGTATGACAAAGACATTAACAAAGCTACTTTAGTCGCTTAATGTCAGATCATAAAAACCCAGGTCATAATATTAAAAAAGACTTTTTAAAAAATCCAGTAGAACATATTGATATTACATCTTTTGACTCTCGAAAGATAATCTCTTCAATGGAAAAAATGTCTTTTGTTTCAAGAGAAACAGCAAATGCTGCCAATATTTTTAATGATATGCTTAAAGATAAAGATTGTACAATATTTTTAACATTAGCAGGTTCTACATCAGCTGCTGGATGTATGAATATTTATAAAGATCTTGTTAAATATAATATGGTTGATGCAATTGTAGCAACTGGAGCTTCTATTGTAGATATGGATTTTTTTGAGGCACTAGGATTTAAACACTATCAAGGCTCACAATTTCAAGATGATACTGAACTGAGAAATAATTATATAGATAGAATATATGATACTTACATTGATGAAGAGGAGCTTCAGATGTGTGATAAAATTATATGTGAAATTGCTGATACTTTAGAACCAAGAAGTTACACCTCTAGAGAGTTTATTTATGAAATGGGAAAATATTTAAAGAAAAACTCAAAAAAGAAGGATTCTTTAATTGAAACAGCTTTTGATAATAATGTGCCAATTTTTTGTCCAGCTTTTACAGACTCAAGTGCAGGATTTGGTTTAGTGATTCATCAAGAAAAAAATCCAAAACAACACATGACAATAGACTCTGTAAGAGAATTCAGAGAGCTGACAGAAATAAAAATTAGATCTAAAGGCTCAGGTTTATTTATGATTGGTGGAGGTGTGCCAAAAAATTTTATACAGGATACTGTAATTTGTGCTGAACTATTAGGTAAAGAAGTTGATATGCATAAATATGCTGTACAAATTACTGTGGCTGACTCAAGAGATGGTGCATGTAGCAGTTCAACTTTAAAAGAAGCAAGCTCTTGGGGTAAGGTAGATATTACAAAAGAGCAAATGGTATTTGCAGAGGCAACAAGTGTATTACCTTTGATCGCAAGTGACGCTTATCATAGAGCTGAGTGGAAAAATAGAGATAGAAAAAACTTCACCAAAATTTTTGAGTAAAAATTGAAATATCTTTCAAATAAAAATGGATTTCTTGGAATTGATAATAAGGTCAATTTTAAAGAAAAAGTTGTAGTAGTTCCTTTTGGCTTAGAAAAAACAGTTAGTTATGGTGGAGGAACAAGAAATGGACCTAAAGAAATAATTAAAGCTTCACATCAAGTAGAGCTTTATGATGAAGAATTAAATTGTGAACCATACAAAAAAATAGGTATCAAAACTTTAAAACCGTTCAAGATTGATAAAAATATTAAAAAAGCACTATTTAAAATGTCTAAAATTAATGAAGAAATTTTAGATAAAAAACTTTTTCCTATGACCTTTGGTGGTGAGCACTCAATCACACCTGGATGTATTGCTCCTTTTGTAAAAAGATACAAAGATATTTGTCTTCTTCACTTTGATGCTCACGCAGATTTGCGAGAAAGCTATAATGGAGAAAAATTTTCACATGCTTCAGCAATAAAAAGATGTTTGGATTTCCCAAATGTTTCTCTAATTTCTTTTGGTATAAGAAATATATCTGAAAGTGAGATCCCATTTTTAAAAAAAAACTCATCTAGAATTAATATCTTTTGGGCAAAAGATAAGAGCAAATGGAATCTTAATAAATTTAAAAAATTAATAAAGAACAAAACGGTTTATCTAACATTTGATGTTGATGGGTTGGACTCAAGTATCATGCCTGCAACTGGAACTCCTGAACCAGGTGGACTTCTATGGGATGAAACTTTAAATATTATTCGAATTGCAGCAAAAAATTCAAAAATTGTTGGTGCAGATATCAATGAATTATCTCCAATAAAAGGTTTTAACTCATATAACTTTCTTGTAGCTAAGCTAGCTTACAAAATTTTATCTTATAAGTTTTTGTATTAAATTTAAATTGGCTTACTGATTTTAAGTAAAATTTTGAATGGTATCAACATTACTAAGGATACAAATAATTTTACTGCTAAATCACCTAATGACAATGTAATCCAAGGAACTCCTGTTGCGTAAAATGCAATAGAAAAAAATAAAAAAGTATCGACTGTTGAACCAATAAAAGATGAGGTTAAAGGTGCTATAAACCATTCTTTTTTTCTTAGACGATCAAAAATTTGAATATCTAATAGTTGCGCTGTAATGAAAGCAACTCCTGATCCAATTGCAATTCTTACAGAAATTAAATCAGCAAAATCAGTTGAGAATAAAAGAGTAAAAATAATTCCTATAAAAAATCCAAAATAGACGATTTTTCTAGCTACAAATTTACCATAAAATCTATTTGCTAAATCGGTAATCAAAAAAGCTACTGGATAACTTAAGGCTCCGTAAGTGAGAATTTCACTTAATCCATAATAATTGATTGGGAATTGTACAAGATAATTAGAGGATAAAACAACTACTCCCATCAAAATTGACAGGGTAATAAAAAGTTTGTTCATTAAGCTGATTTAGCTACAGGCTTTTTCTTAAAAGGAGATTTTATTAAAATACCTTTTTTCAATTTCTTTAGTCTAGGTGATAAATTCTTATTTTTAACAGCCTTAAGAAATTCATCAAAGCTACCTTTTTTATCTACGGATCTAACTCCAGAATTACTCACTGTTAATTTTAAACTTCTCTTCATTAATTCACTTGTGAATTTAACTTTTTTTAAATTTGGTAAAAATCTTCTTTTAGTCTTGTTGTTAGCATGACTAACATTATGACCCTTCATTGGGATTTTTCCGGTTAATTCACATTTTTTTGACATAATAATAGTGCCTATATAAGGGGAGATATTGAAAGCGTCAAGTTTATTACATTTAAGATATAGTTTTATTTCCTACAATTTCAGTATAATTTTTAACACCATCTCTAATTAATAATTCTTTAAGGTCCTTTTTAATAATTCCTGCAATATTAGGGCCTTTGAAAACCATTCCTGTATAGAGTTGAACAAAATCTGCTCCAGCTATAAATTTATCATAAGCCGCTTGACCAGAGTCAACTCCACCGACACCTATTATTTTAATTTTACCTTTTAATAATTTATAAAATTTATTTATCAAAATATTTGATTTTTCCTCAATTGGTTTTCCAGACAAACCTCCTTTTTGATGTCTTTGAATGTTGCTAAGTTTATCTCTTGTTGCATCTGATGTATTTGAAACGATTACTACATTTATTTCATTTTCTAATAGAATTTCAGTGATTTGATTTACTTGATCTTCACTGATGTCTGGTGACACTTTAACAGCAATAGGAATATTTGAATTTAAATTTTTTTTTTCTGTAATAATTGATTTGAGTAAATCTTGTAATTTATCACCTTCATGAAAATTTCTTAAATTTTCAGTGTTTGGTGATGAAATATTGATTGTTATATAGTCTGCCTCTTCATGAAAAGTTTTTAATCCAATTAGATAATCATTCAATCTATCGCTGGTATCTTTATTAGGACCAATATTAATACCTAGTAATCCTAACTTTTTATTACGCCTGATACGGTCTTTGACAATTTCAGCTCCATGATTATTAAAACCTAATCTATTAATTAATGCTTCATCCTCTACTAGCCTAAACACCCTAGGTTTAGGATTACCATATTGTTTCAAAGGAGTTATTGTTCCAACTTCAACAAATCCAAATCCTAATTTAAATAATGCGTTATATACTTCTGCATTTTTATCAAATCCAGCTGCCATTCCAATTGGGTTATCAAGAACTTTATTAAAAATTTTTGTTTGAAAAATAGAGTCGTTTTTATTTTCATCAAATACATTTGGAATTAAATTAAATTTTAATGACTTTATTGCTAATGTATGTGCTTTTTCTGGATCTACCTTAAATATTAGCGGTCTTAGTTTAGAAAACATTATTTTAGTTTATTCATTAATAGCTCGGTTGTTTCTTTTACACCAAAAAAGCTTATAAAAAATCCCATCCGAGGTCCATTTTCATCTCCAAAAACTACCTCATATATTAATTTAAACCAATCTCTTAAATTGTCTGCATAACCATTTTCTTTTCCAGTTGAATAAATCAAAGTTTGAATATCTTCTGGTGACATTTCATCTGTACACTTTTCTAGGGTTTTCACCAAAGCCTCAAGAGCTTTTTTTTCTGACTCATTTGGTATTTTATATTTTTTCTGAGCTTTAATTACATCGTTGAAATATTTAATCGCATATCCAACTAAGGCATCAAAAATTGGAAAATTTGTTTCAGAGATATCTGGTTTATATTTCTTAACAAACTTCCACAATAAATCCTTATTATCGGCATTACTAGTTTCAACTAAATTTAGTAACATGGAAAATGTCATAATCATTTCTTCATTTGGGATATTACCATTATGAACATGCCACACGGGATTCATAAGTAATTGTAGTTCATTTTGTTTTTTTGACTTTTCAATACAATCTAAATATTCATCAACAGCTTTTGGAACTATTTCTTTATATAGTTTTTTAGCTCTTCTTGGATTTTGATACATGTACAGAGATAAGCTTTCTGGTGAAGCATATTCCAACCATTGGTCAATTGTTATTCCATTCCCTTTTGATTTAGAAATCTTTTCACCTTTTTCGTCTAAAAATAGCTCATATGCAAAGCCAGATGGGTTTTTCTTTCCTAATAAATTTATTATTTTTGTAGACAAAATTGCACTTTCAATCAAATCTTTTCCATACATCTCAAAGTCTATATCTAAAGCGTACCATCTCATGGCCCAATCAACTTTCCATTGTAATTTACAATTTCCATCTAAAATACTTGTCTCTAATTTTTTTCCTTTATTATCAAAAATAATATTTGATTTTTCTTTATCAATTTCGATTACAGGAATCTCTAAAACATGCCCGGTCTCATGACAAATAGGCAAAAAAGGACTATAAGTTTTTTGACGCTCCTTACCTAGTGTGGGAATTATAATATTCATAATTCCTTCATAATTTTCTAAAATAATTTTAAGTGTTGGATTAAAAAAACCACTTTTATAAAGTGTAGTAGAACTTTGAAAATTATAATTAAATTTAAAACTATCTAAAAATTTCTTTAACATTTCATTATTGTGCTCACCAAAACTACTAAATTTATCAAATGGATCGGGAACTTGGGTTAATGGTTTATGAAGATTTTCTTGTAATAATTCTTGATTAGGAACGTTGTCAGGTACCTTTCGTAAACCATCCATATCATCAGAAAATGTTATTATTTCAGTAGGAAAATCAGACAACTGCTTTAAGGCATTTACCATCATCGAAGTTCTTGCAACTTCTCCAAATGTTCCTATATGGGGAAGTCCACTAGGGCCATAACCTGTTTGAAGCGTAATCTTACCTTTTTTTTCTATAAATGATTTTCTCTCTCTAAGTAATTTTTTTGCTTCAACAAAAGGCCAAGCACTAGTTTTATCTAAATTTTCTTTTTTAATCATGAATTATGCTTCTAATAATCTTAAATCAGTGGTTTTACTAATTCTTATAGAGTTGAAATTTATTTACCATAAAATAATGTTCTTTCAAAATGTCTAATTATAAAACTGTTTTTTTTACACTAGGAATTTTGCAAATAATTCTGGGGGTATCCATGTTCATACCTATTATTGCTCAATTTGCTTATTCTGAAATAGACTCCTCATTTTTTGGTGCATCAATTATTACAATCATTTTTGGAACTCTATTTTTTTTATCAAACTTAGATCACGATAAAAAATTAAATTTACAGCAAGCCTTTTTGCTCACTGCACTTTCATGGCTGAGCATAGCAATTTTTGGATCTTTACCATTTATATTTTCAACAATAGAACTTTCAGTGACTGATGCATTTTTTGAGAGTATGTCAGGAATAACGACTACTGGTTCAACAATTATTTCAAATCTAGAATTTACACCAAAAGGAATTTTATTATGGAGAGCGATACTACAATGGCTAGGTGGTATTGGTATTATTGTAATGGCAATCACTTTGATGCCAATAATGAACGTTGGTGGAATGCAATTATTCAAAATTTCAAGTAATGATTCTTCTGAAAAAATACTTCCAAAATCTAAAGAGATAGCTTTAAGATTAATCTATATTTACTCAGGTTTAACTATAATGTGTGCAATCACATATTGGTTATTTGGAATGAGTAAGTTTGACAGCTTAACACACTCAATGACCACAATTGCTACAGGCGGTTTTTCAAATTACAATCAATCTATTGGTTATTTCAATAGTGTTCCAATAGAAATAGCTTCAATGATATTCATAATTTTAGGAAGTATACCATTTATCGTTTACATTAAATTTATAAATGGAAATAAAAAAATTTTTTTAACAGATGTACAAATTAAAACATTTTTTAAAATTATTATCACGGCAATTATTTTATTATCCATATACTTGTTGTTAAGTAATTATGAGAATTTTAATTTAAGGTCAGTATTTTTTAACAGCATTTCTATATTAACAGGAACTGGATATGTAAATTCTGAATATGATAGTTGGGGTAGCTTTCCAATCACTCTATTTTTAGCACTAATGTTTATAGGTGGTTGTGCTGGATCAACTACTTGTGGTATTAAAATTTTTAGAATTCAAATTTTATATTCATTTATAGCAATTCAAATTAAAAAAATTATTTATCCAAAAGGTGTTTTTGTTATTAAATATGATCAAAATTCAGTTGATGACAAATTTATTGCATCAATAATTTCTTTTATTTATTTTTACTTTGTAATCTTCTTTTTGCTTGCTGCACTTCTATCTCTAACTGGTCTAGATTTTATTACTGCAATTTCAGGAGCTGCAACATCAATTTCAAACGTTGGACCAGGATTAGGGCCAATAATAGGTCCCAATGGAGATTTTTCTTCTTTACCTGATATTTCAAAATGGATTTTAACAGTTGGTATGATTTTGGGTAGACTTGAGCTATTTGCAATATTAGTATTATTTCTACCATCTTTTTGGAGAAACTAAAAATGCTTGAAATAAAAAAACAATCTTTATCAGAAACCTTTTCAGTTTATTTTGATAAAAGAATGGTACGAATATTATTGCTTGGAGCTATCTCTGGTTTTCCTTGGGTTTTAATAGGCAGCAGTTTGAGTTTATGGCTAAAGGAAGAAGGATTAAGTAGATCAACTATTGGATGGGCAGGATTAATATTTGGAGTATACGCTTTCAATTATTTATGGGCACCTCTTATCGATAGACTTCAAATTCCTTATCTCACAAAAAAACTTGGTCATAGACGTGGATGGATAGTGTTAATGCAAACAGCTATTTTGATCTGTTTAATTGTATGGAGTTTAATAAACCCGACAGAAAATCTTGCTCTATTAATTACAATTGGTTTAATCATTGCAATTGCATCAGCAACACAAGACATAACTGTAGATGCTTTAAGAATCGAACAAATTGGTGAACATGAGGGCAAATCAATGGCTGCAGGTGCTGCGATGGCAGTTGTTGGTTGGTGGAGTGGATATAAATTAGGTGGTGTAATAGCTTTATTTACAGCAGAATACTTTCAAAACATTGGCATAGTTAATTACTGGCAATCAACATTTTTAATTTTGGGTATTGTGGTAATTTTAATGAATATTGGGTTAATGTTTGTCGATGAAACAAACTCAACTTCTAGAAAAAATAATCAAAAAAAAACTGATCAATTAATTCAAAGTAAACTTGGATCACAAAATTTTATAACAAATATGATTGCTTGGATAAGTGGTACTCTAGGAGGTCCTGTAATAAGTTTTTTTAAAAAAAATGGATTTTCTATTGCATTAGGTATTTTAGGTTTTGTGTTTTTATTTAAGATAGGTGAGGCATTTTTAGGTCGTATGTCCATAGTCTTTTATAAAGAAATAGGCTTTTCAAAAGGTGACATTGCAATTTATTCAAAAACTTTGGGTTGGGTGACAACAGTTATTTTTACATTATTGGGTGGTCTATTTGTAATTAGATCAGGAGTTTTAAAAGCAATGTTTCTTGCAGGTATTTTAATGGCAGCAACCAATTTGTTATTTACAGCATTAGCGTGGAGTGGAAAGTCAGAATGGTTATTTGCAGTTGCAGTAATTTTTGATGATATAGCAGCAGCTTTTGCAACAGTTGCATTTGTAGCATTTATTTCTTTACTTGTTGATAGAACTTACACAGCAACACAATATGCGCTACTAGCATCAATTGGAACTGCTGGAAGAACTACACTTGCATCTTCATCTGGAGCATTAGTAGATTGGCTAAATGGAGACTGGGGTACATTTTTTATTTTAACAGCAGTAATGGTCATCCCCTCTTTAATTTGTTTATGGATTATTAAAGATAAATTAAAATTAAGTGAAAAATAATTTTTTTTTTAAAAAGCAATTTTCTAATATTTATAAAAAAGCTTCAAAAAATTCTGAAGTCACATCTCAAATACTTTACGGGGAGAAATTTAAAATATTATCTAAAAATAAAGAATGGATTAAGATAAAATCATCATTTGATAATTATATTGGATATATTCAAAATAAAAACTACATAGATAAACATTTTCCGAAATATAAAGTTTATTCTTTAAAAGCTAATATCTTTAGTAAACCAAATAAAAAAACTAAAAAATTTTTACCTTTTGGATCAAAAATTGAGGCAACTAATGAGAATAAAAATCAATGGTTAAAAAAAAAAGATTTAAAAAAAATTAATCATAAAGAAAAAAATTACACTAAAATATTTAAATTATTTTTAAATACAAAATATGTGTGGGGAGGTAAAACATTCAAAGGAATAGATTGCTCAGCATTACTTCAAATGTTTAATTATTATAATTCCTCCTACTATCCCAGGGACACTAAAGATCAAATCAAATATTCAAAAAAAATAATTAAAAAAAATATATTTAAAAAAGGTGACATTATTTTTTGGAAAGGACATGTTGCAATGTGTATAAATTCAAAAAAATTAATTCATGCATATGGACCTGAAAAAAAAGTTTTAATAATGCCTATTTTGCAAACAATAAAAAGAATAGATAAAACAGCAAAACTCAAGGTAAAAAAAA
>JAOHJV010000011.1 GCA_028100865.1 Candidatus Pelagibacter sp.
ATTATTGATAAATATAGTCTCTTGTTACTGGGGTTGAGGTATAATTTTTTGTAAGTTGAAATTGATATACAACCTGGTCGCCCCACTTAAATGCCATTTCACATCCAGCTAAATAAAATTCCCACATTCTAAAAAACTTTTCATCAAACATTTCAATAATTTTTTCTTTATTATTAATACAGTTTTCTTTCCAATGTCTTAATGTATGTGAATAATGAAGTCTTAAGACCTCAATGTCAGAGACAATTAACCCAGCTTTTTCAATAGGTGTAGTTACTTCACTCAAACTTGGAGTATAACCACCAGGAAAAATATATTTGGTTATCCATGGATGAGGGTCTCTAGGTGGATTTACTGAGCCTATTGTATGGACTAAGGATACTCCATCATCACTCAATAAATTATCAATTTGCTTGAAAAATTTCTTATAAAATTTTCTACCAACATGTTCAAACATTCCAACACTTACAATTCTGTCAAATTTTTCGTTAAGCTGTCGGTAATCTACCAATTTAAATGTAAGCTGGTTTTCTAAATTAAGTTCTTTTGCTTTCTTATTACAATAATTAAATTGATTTTCAGACAATGTTATTCCTGTAACCTCGCAATTGGCAGTTTGAGCTATATCAATAGCTAAGGAACCCCAACCACACCCAATATCTAAAACTTTCTGGTTAGGCTTTATATTTAATTTTTTGATTATATGCTGAATTTTATTATTTTGAGCATCTTCAAGAGTATCATTTTCATTTTTGAAATATGCGCAAGAATATTGTCTTTTAGGGTCTAAGAATAAGTCATAAAGATCATCCGAAATATCATAATGATGAGATACATTCATTTTAGATTTTTTAATAAAATTAAAATTAGTTAAGTATCTATAAGATCCTCTTAATCTATTTATTAAATAACTAAATAAGTTAAGGTCATTTCTTCCAAAATTCATTAAAGCTAAATCTAAAAAATCACTCAAACTTCCATTTTCAATTACTAAATCTCCATCAGTATAAGCTTCACCAAAATATAAATCTGGCTGAAACAATAATTTGTAATGAAGTTTTTTATCTAAAATTTTGATCTTAATTGGCTTGTCACTCTTAGGTGTTCCAATAATATAATTTTTAGAATAGGCATCTTCCAAGATAAAACCATCTTTCTTAAACACACTATTAAGAAATCTAGCTAATTGCATTTCAAGCCGCCATTGTTGGTTTTATAGAAAAATCTAATTTTTCTAAATTATCAATTAACTCCTTTTCTTCTTTAGAATTTAAAATCGATAATGGTGGTAAAACATTCTTATAAATTAAATCATTTTTTGAATAATAAGTATGAAGTCCAGATATTAGATTATATTTTTCAAATGTATTTCTGACATCACAAAGCTTTTGATTGACTGTTTGTTCTTTTTTATCAAAAAAATCATCATATACTTTTCTTGCTAATGCTGATGTAACATTACAAGTTGCTGTAATTATTCCAGAGCACCCAAGCTCTAATCCTTTTAATAATTTAGACTCTGATCCTGGTAAAATTGAAAAATTATCTATTTCTAGATTTTCAAAAAGATTGTATGAACTATCTTTAACGCCAATAATTTGTTCTGGAAATAATTTTACTAATTCTTGAACACACTCTACAGTAAACTTATATCCACATAATTTTTCAAAATTATAAAGTACTATTTCACACTCTGGATATGCATCAATAATTTTTGAATAAAAACTAATAACATTATGATCTGAATATTTATAAAATGCTGGTGGCATGATTAAAAATTTTTTAAAATTCAATGACCTGGCTACACTAATTAAATTTATAGTTTCACTTAAAGAATTTAAACCAGTTCCAATTATATATTTTTCTTTATATTTACTTGTAGATAATTGATTAAATAAATTTATCTTCTCACTAATTGATATTAACTGAGCTTGACCTGTGCTACCAAATATTGCAACACCATGGCAACCTTGATCGATAATCATCTCTGCATGTTTAATTGTTTTTGTAACATCTAATGTTAAATCATTATTGATAACAGACATTGAAGCTGCATATATGCCATTAATTTTACTCATAAATAAAACTTATATAAAAAAAAGATTTAGTAAAGGCCTAATAAATTAAGATAAATCTTTTATAACAATTTCTTTTGCTTCATTAACTATAGATGAAAGTCTTGTAGTTTCTGGTGAAATATCAGGATGAATTTTTTTTTGTATTTTAATATATGCTCTATTCACATCTTCTTTTGTAATTTTTTGAGACGGATTAAGATTTAATATTTTATACGCTTCTGAAGTAGTCATTAAATTAGAATTAGAAACATTTTTATTATTAAATGAAAATCTTCCAGAATTTCTAAGGGTTTGAATTAAACGAAATAGTGAAATTAATTGAAAAAAAGAAAGACCTTTTAATTTTAATAAAGCCAAGCTTGCAATTGTTAGTGGTAAAGTTAATAAAAATTTGCCCGCGACAGCAAATAAAATTGCGATAGCTATTAAACCAATAAATAATAATATTCTTACACCTTGTGATATTTTTTTTGAATTTATAGCCGCAAAAAACCTTAATAAAAAATATAAAGCGACCAAAATTAATACTGTATAAATTATTATATTCATATATTTCCCTAGTAATGAAAATACCATATCTTAAAAAAAAACCAGAATTAAAATCATGTCATGATGTTACATGGCAGGATGATTATAGCTGGATACACCAAAAAAATATTTTAGAGGTACTTAGAGATAAAAGTAAACTTTTACCTGAAGTAAAGAATTATCTAGAAGAAGAAAATAAATATACTGATCACCATTTAGAGAACACAAAGCCTTTACAAAAAAAATTATTTGACGAAATTAAAGGAAGAATAAAATTAGATGATGAGTCTTTGCCTTATAGAGATCATACCTATGAATATTGGACCAAGACAACTATAACTGGAAATTATTCAATAAAGCTTAGAAAGAAAATTAATTCAGATGAAGTTGAAGAAATTTGGAATGGAGATAAAGAAAAAGAAATTCTAGGTGTTGAATATTTTGGTGTTGGTGATTTAGAGGTAAGTCACAATGATAAGTATTTAGGATATTCTCTAGATACTAAAGGTTCTGAATATTATACAATTTTTATAAGAAATATTGAAAACAATAAGATCATAACAAAAGAAATTTCTGAAACTTCAGGGGGAATAACATTTAGCTTAGATGATAAATTTATTTTTTACTCTAAACTTGATGAAAATCACCGAGCAAGAAAAATATATAGACACGAGATTGGAAATTTTAAAGACCAAGATCAATTAATATTTGAAGAAACAAGTGAAGCATTCACTGTTAGTATTGGTTTAAGTTCTGATGAAAAATATTATTTTATTAATACATCTGACCATAACACATCCGAGCAATATTATTTTGGAGTAGATGAAGAAAATCCCACTCCTAAGTTAATAATGAAAAGAGAGAAAGGTATTCTTTATTCGGTTAGTTCTTGGGATGGCAAATTTTACAATCATACAAACAAAGATGCAGAAGATTTTAAAATTGATATTTCTGACAATCTAATTAATCAAGAATGGAAAACATTTATTCCTTCAAGAGATGAAGTTTTGATAGGTGGATTAACTTTTTTAAAAGATTGGATCATTCGATCTGAAACTTCTAATGCATTAGACAAGTTATTTGTTAGAAATATTTCAACAGGATTAGAAGAAGAATTATTATTTTCTGATGAAAATATTTATGTGCCAGGTATTTCTTTGGTACAGAGAGATAGAAATACTAATGAAGTATACCTTGGTTACTCATCTCCCAAAACACCATCGAGAGTTTATTTGTATAATTTAGATAACAAATCAAAAAAACTTGTTAAAGAACAGGAGATACCTTCTGGTCACAACCCAGATGATTATATAGTTGAAAGGATAGAATATAAATCACATGATGGAAGATTAGTACCATTAACAATTACCAGACATAAAAAAACTAAAATTGATGGTTCAGCAAACTTATTACTTTATGGATATGGTTCATACGGTAGTTCTATGAGTCCAAATTTTTCATCTACAAGATTGAGTTTAATTGATCGGGATATCATTTGGGCAACTGCACATATTAGAGGTGGTATGGAAAAAGGGATGAAGTGGTGGAAAGAGGGAAAACTTACCAACAAGAAAAATACTTTTGAAGACTATATCTATGCCGCAAAATATTTAATTGATCAAAAATATTCTTCTAAGGGAAAAATAATTGGTATGGGTGGATCTGCGGGAGGTTTATTAATGGGTGCAGTGGTTAATCAGGTCCCAGAATTATTTCTAGGAATAATTATGGCTGTGCCATTCGTAGACTCTCTAACAACCAATCTTGACCACTCTCTACCCTTAACTGTTGGAGAGTTTGATGAATTTGGAAATGCTAAAGATAATAAACAGCATTTTGATTATATATTTTCTTATGCCCCTTATAATAATATTAAAAAGATGGACTATCCCCATATATTAATAACTACCAGTTTAAGTGATAATAGAGTTTTATTTGATGAACCGGCAAAATTCACCGCAAAATTAAGAGAATATAAAACTGATAATAATTTGCTGCTTTTAAAAACAGAAATGAATGCAGGTCATGGTGGAAAATCTGGAAGAGATGGAGCTATTGAAGAAATTGCAATCGATTATGCATTTGCTTTAAAGATATCAGAAAAAATTTAATACCACTAATCTTGAAATATTAAAACGAATTCCTACATAATAATTGTAAGTCGCCTAATGGGGCTTACATAAAATAAACTTGCTTAACTAAAAAGGAGAATATTATGACAAGTAAGGATCTATCTATCTTTAACTCACTAAGACCTTTTTCAATTGGTTTTGACGATATGTTTGATCAATTTGAAAATATGCTTGGTAATGGAAATTTGACTATGCAGTCAAATTATCCACCATACAATATTAGAAAAACTGGAAAAGATAACTATGCTATTGAAGTTGCATTAGCCGGTTTTAATAAAAAAGATGTTGAGGTTGAGTTTGAAGATAATTTATTAACAGTAAGAACCAAATTAGTTAATAAATCAGAAGAAGACAATGTTGATGGAGAAATTATTCACAAAGGTATTTCTCAAAGACAATTTGCAAGATCATTCACTATTGCTGATGACGTAAAAGTCAATGGTGCTGAACTTAAAGATGGTCTATTGACGATTTCATGTGAAAGAATTATTCCAGAACATAAAAAAAAGAAACTTATAGAAATTAAATAAGTTTTACCTTACTTGCGGGGATTATTTCCTCGCAAGTACTTCTTAAAAACAACCGTTAGATACAAACCCAATTACAATATTTTCAGAATTAATTTCAAACCTTCTCTCACAAGGTATTCCATATTTTTTAGTATTATAGATAAACTCAAAATTTCCTTTTGCGTTCTTGAAATCTTCATCTGGCTTTCCTAAATCCATTTGTAAAACACTTGCTGGTTTACTAATATACTTACTCAACTTTTCATTTTCTTTTTCAACAATTGAATCTGTCTTTTCTTTAATTGTCTGACAGCCCGTAACCATTAAAATCAGAATAGATGTTAAAAAAAATAAATTTAATTTTCCCATAAATAGATAATAACAACTCAATTATGGCATAAATATAAACTTCTAAGTTGAAATTTGTGAATAAATCTTAGTTTTAAAGAGTATTTGTCAACAGAATCAAATAATTGTCCATTATTAGGAGGACAAATGCTTGAAAATTATTTCAATTATAAAAAACACAAAACAGATTTTAAAACAGAAGTTATAGCTGGAACAACAACGTTCTTAACTATGGCTTATATAATGTTTTTAAATCCATTCATCTTATCGGGAGAATTTGCCGGTCCCGAAAAAGGTTTCTTTGATTTCGGCGCAGTATATACCGCAACAATATTAGCAACAGCACTTGCATGTTTTATAATGGCTTTTTATGGAAAAACTTGGCCAATTGGACTTGCGCCAGGAATGGGAATTAATGCATTTGTTGCTTTTGGGGTTTGTGCGGGTATGGGATACACACCTCAAGAGGCTTTAGGTGCAGTACTAGTTGCTGGAGTATTGTTTTTAATCATATCTCTTACACCAATTAGAGCTTGGTTAATTAATTCAATTCCTAAAAGTCTTAAGTTGGGAATTGGAGCGGGTATAGGATTATTCTTAGCAATTATTGGATTGCAAATTATGGAAGTAGTTGTTGATGATCCAGTTACACTAGTAAAACTTGGTGATCTAAGCAATCCATTAGTTCTATTGGGCTGTGCAACTTTTATTGTAATAGTTGTATTAGAAAAAATGAATGTAAAAGGTAATATTATAATTGGTATTTTAGTATTTAGTATTATCGCATGGACTGCTGGACTTGCAAATTTTAATGGTATTGCAAGTTCGCCACCACCAATGACTTATCTATTTGAATTTGATTTGTCTGCTGCTTTTACAGCTGGAATGTCTACGGTAATATTTACTTTACTCTTTATTGACTTCTTTGATACAGCAGGAACATTAACTTCCGTAGCGAACGTAGCTGGTAAAGTTGATAAACAAGGAAAAGTTCAGGATATCAATAAAGCAATGTTATCAGACAGTGTTGGTACTGTTGCGGGCGCAATGATGGGAACTACAACTGTTACAAGTTATGTTGAATCTGGTGCTGGTGTAAAAGCTGGTGGAAAAACTGGAATGACATCTCTTGTAATTGGCTTGCTATTTTTAGCATGTATATTCTTTGCTCCTTTAGCAACTAGTTTGCCAAAGCAAATTGATGGTGCAGCTTTATTATTTGTTTCTATTTTATTTGTAAGAAATATTACAGATATTGAATGGGATGATATTGGAGAGTCTGCTCCAGCTATTCTTGCAATGATTGCAATGCCTTTAACCTACAGTATTAGTAACGGTATTGCTTTAGCATTTGTATCATATGCTTTAATTAAAATATTTACTGGTAAGTTCTCAACAACTTCGCCAGCAATATTTGTTATTGCGATACTAAGTGTTATTAGTTTTGCAGTTGCTTAAAAATATTTAATAGGGCTAGTGTAAACTAGCCCTATTCATTAATTTCTCTTAACAATTTCTTCAATAGATAATTCTTCGTAGTGCTCAGTGGGTTGCACAATCCATGGATCTGTATCTAATCTTATTGGACAAAAGTCTGGCTCAAAAGTAGATGATTTCTTTTTCCACAAACAAGCTGTTTTAACTTCTTTAATGTAATCTTTAGTTGGACCATAATTTTTTAACCACTCTATACTTTTATTCAATGTTAACCCTGTATCTGAAAGATCATCAACTAAAAGTACTTTATTATAGTCTTTGCTCTCAGCTAAAGAGCTAATTTCTCTTGCAAACATTAGTTGGCCTTGTTTATCTTCCATACCCTCTCCAGAGTAACTTTGGATAACTATATATGCGGTTGGTAATTTCAAAATTCTTGAAAGGATGTCCAAAATTGGAGCAGCACCTCTCATTATTCCTACTAAAACTGTAGGTTTGTATTTTTTATAAATCTCAATTGCTAACTTTTCAACAATTTTGTTATACTCATCAAAAGTGATAATTAATTTGTCAGCCATGAATTTTACTATCATAACTAAAAAATTTTAAAAGGGAGAAATAATGAAAGCGTATTGGATCAGTTTATATGTCAAAGTTGAAAATCAAGATAATTTAAAAAAATATGCAGAAACTGTAACACCAATTATCAAAAGTTTTGGGGGAGTTCCCCTAGTAAGAGGTGGAAATCACAAAACATTTGAGGGTGATGATTTTGTTAGAACAGTTGTATGGGAGTTCCCTAGTTATGAAAAAGCTATAGAATGCCATAATAGCAAGGAATATTTAGCAGGATGGGATATTGCAAAAGATACTACCGTAAGACATATGCAGGTAATAGAGGGATTTAGTACTGAATAGGTTCTGGATCTATACTTCTCCATAGATACCAAGTTGCAACAGAACAATATGGTGAAAATCTTTTATTCAATAAATTTACATAACTTTCAGGTGGTAAATATTTTTTTTTATAGTTTTTTGAGATAGCTCTTAATAAACCTATATCCTGAACTGGCCAAATATTAGATCGATTATATGTAAACAATAAAATCATTTCAGCTGACCATCTTCCGATTTGTCTCAATTGAGAAAGATATAGTATTGCATCTTCATCTGACATTTTAGATATTAATCTTGGATTAAATGATTTGTCTAGAATTTGCTTTGATAAACTTTTAATGCCTTTTACTTTCTGTTTGCTAAGCCCACACGATTTTAATTGAGAAAAAGATAAACCATTAACAGTTTTGACATTAATTTTATTTTTACATTTTTTTTTAAATCTCAAAAAAACAGAGTTTGCTGCAGCAACACTAATTTGTTGACCAATAATACTTTTGCAAAGTGAAAAAAAAACATCTTTTCTAGAAGTTAATACTGTTTCTGATGGGGATTTATATTTATTGATCAAAGATGACATAACTTTATCTTTTTTAGATAAATATTTTTTTGCTGCATTCCAATATGTGGGGGTATTACTCATGTCTTGCAACCGATACACGTTTCTTTAAAGTCATCTCTCTTTTAAATATTATAAATGAAGAAAAAATTACCAGCAAAGCTCCTATTAGGGTTTTTGAAGTAGGTATTTCGTCCCAAATTATATAACCAAAAATTATTGCAAAAATTAAAGCTAGATATTTTAACGGTGAAACTAAGCTTACCTCTGAAAGTTTATAAGATTGAGACAACCATAAATTTGCCAAACCTCCTAATATTCCAATCATTGAAAGTAAAAATAAATCTTTAAAACTTGGCATAATCCAATTTTGATAAAAAGTAAAAAAACTTAAAATCATTATTGAAAATGAGAAGAAAAAACTAATTAACCAAACAGGTTCTGTGGTTGATAATTTTCGTATTGAAATAGCGACATAAGATAAACCTAAACAAAAAATAATTGGATAAATGTAATAAAGATTTAGAGAGCTGAAACCTGGCTCAGAAATAACCACAATCCCTACAAAACCCACTAAAACTGCTAACCATCTATAAAATCCAACTTTTTCATTTAATAAAAAAATTGAAAAAATAGTTGTAAATATTGGAGCAGCAAAAGAAATACTAACGACTGTTGCAAGAGGTAAATTTCTTAGAGCAATAAATATTGAGATTAAAGCTATTAAGCCAGCTAAGCATCTTTTTAAATGTAGCAATGGTCGATTAGTTTTATAAAAATCAAAGTACCTGTCTTTAGGTATAAGAAATAAAAGAGGTATTATTCCAAAGAAACCTCTGAAAAATAACACTTCTCCTACTGGATATTCATCAGACCACTTAACTATGACATCCATTAATGAAAACGCACATACTGAAATGAACATGTAAAAAAAGCCCAATTGATTTTTAGACAACATATGATTAACTTTAAATTAATTAAGTTAATTATCAATGGAAATAGCAATTTTAGGTTTGGGATGTTTTTGGGGACCAGAAATTAAGTTTAGTAAACTTGATGGGGTTGTTAAAACTGAAGTAGGTTATTGTGGAGGCAATAGTAGTGAAACAACATATAAAGAAGTATGCACTGGAACTACCAATCATGCTGAGGTCGTAAAGCTAGACTTTGATCCAAAAATTATTTCTTATGAAAAAATTTTAAAATTTTTTTTTGAAATTCATGATCCAACAACTTTAAATTCTCAAGGTCCAGATTTTGGAACTCAGTATAGAAGTGAAATTTTTTATTTAAATGATCAACAAAAAGAAATTTCAGAAAGAATAATTAGAGAGGAAAATATTAAATTTTCAGAAAAAATTGTAACAAAAACTTCTTTAGTAAAAAATTATTGTCCTGCAGAAGAATATCATCAAAAATATTTAGAAAAAAGATAGGATGTCTTTAGTGGATACAAATTGGTTAGAAAAAAATATCAATAATGTAAAAATTATTGATTGTTCATGGCATATGCCTCAGGCAAATAGAAATGGTTGTGAAGAATATAATAAAGAACATATACCTAATGCAATTTTTTTTGATCTAGATAAAAATTCAAAAACGAATACTGACCTGCCCCACATGCTAACTGATATTAGCTCTTGGGAAAAAATTATGGAAGATATGGGAATTGAAAATAAAGATGAAATTGTAATTTATGATAATTCAGATGTGATAAGCTCATGTAGATGTTGGTATAATTTAATCTATTTTGGTCATGATCCTAAACTTGTTCATGTTCTTGATGGAGGATTTAAAAAATGGAAAAAAGAAAATAAAACTACGAACAACAAAGAAGTTATCACTAAAATTTCAATATATTCATGTAAGGAAAATACTGAACTTGTAAAAAATAAAAAACAAATAGATGAGAATATACATAAAAATGAATTTAATGTCGTTGATGCAAGAAGCAGAGAAAGATTTGAAGGTAAAGTTGCTGAGCCAAGAAAAGGTTTAAGAAGCGGGTCAATAAAAAATTCTTTTTGCTTACCTTTTGGTGAATTAATAAATGATGATCATACGTTTGTTAATAAAGATAAAATTTTAGAAAAATTTAAGTCACTTAATTTTGACCACAGTAAAAATCTAGTATTTTCATGCGGATCAGGTGTAACTGCGAGCGTATTGGCTCTAGCATATTCATTAATAAATGATAAATATATGCCGACTATATACGATGGCTCATGGTCAGAGTATGGAAAGATTTAAAAAATGAAAAGATCAACAAAAATTATATCAATAGTACTAATCTTCTTTTTTATCATTGCTGCTGTAATTATTGCTAGAACAATGATTGGAAATCATTTCAAAAAAAAATTTAGCAAAAGACCTCCTCCAGGAATAATTGTTCAAGTAGTTGAACAAAAATTATTTCAAAATACTATCGAGACATTTGGCACTGCAGTTCCTGCACAAATCAAATCCTTTAATATTGAAAAATATGAAATTTTAGAACCAATTAAATTTAATACAAAAGTAAAAAAAGGAGATGTAATTGCAAAATTAAAGAATAGAAATCTAACTACTCCTTTTGATGGCATTATTGGTAAAAGAGATTTTTCTAACGATATAGATGTATCAAAAAGCTCAATTATATTAAATTTAGAGGATACTTCAGTTCTATTTGTTGATGTTGATATACCTGAAACTTTTGCACCTTACGTAAAAAAAGGTCAAAACGTAAATATAAAATTTTCAGGAAATGCTCTTAAAAAATACTCTGGAAGGGTAGAATCTACAGCAAGCAGAATTGACACAAACAAAAGATCTCTACCAGTAAGAATTAAACTTGATAACCCTAACTATGAACTTTTATCTGGATCGTTATTAGAAATCTCTATTAATTATAATGAGAGAAGCTCATTAAGCATTCTTGATACTAGTTTGCTGATGGAGGGTGATAATGTTTATGTGTATAAAGTAGACAAAGAAAATACGGTGAAAAAGGTACCCGTAGAAATTGGATTAAGAAAAAAAGGAATTGTAGAAATCAAATCTGGTCTTGAAAATGGTGACACGGTAGTTGCTGAAGGTCTAAAAAAAACAAGGCCTAATGGAAAGATTAAACCAATTAAATATGGCTCAAAACAAAAATCATCAAGCTGGGGGGAAAAAGCCAAACCTAAAAGTGATGAACCAAAAAAAGGTAAATTTGATTGGTTAAAAAAATTAAACCCATTTAAAAAATCTGAGACAGAGAAAAAATAAATAAATGTACATTACCGAGGTAAGCATAAAACGACCTGTTGTAGCTTGGGTTCTATCTTTAATACTTATAGTATTTGGTTTATTTGTTTATTCTGAACTACCAGTTAGAGAATTGCCTGATGGTTTGCAGCCACCTGTAGTACAAGTTAAAGTTGATTATAAATCTGCTTCAGCTCCAATTGTGGATCAAGAAATAACTCAAGTCATTGAAGATGTTATTGGAGGTGCTGAAGGAATTAAAAATATTGATTCAAAATCTGAAAACGGAAGAAGTAGTATAAATATAGAGTTTGATACAGATATTGAGCTTGATGATGCTGCAAATGACATAAGAGAAAGGGTGGCTAGAGTAGTCGACAATCTTCCTTCTGAAGCTGATGCTCCACAAATATTAAAACAAGCAGCTGGTTTTACAACTACGATGTGGCTTTCCGTTTCATCTTCAACCTGGTCAGATTTAGAGCTTGGTGATTATGCAGATAGATATTTAGTAGACTCTTTTTCAAGTGTAAAAAATGTTGGAAGAATTCTACTAGGAGGGCTTAGAGAGCTTAGTGTTAGAGTTTGGATTGATCCTATTAAATTAGCTGCAAATGATATGACTATTCAGGAAGTAGAAAATGCGCTAAGAAATGAAAATATAAGTCTACCTGCTGGAACTTTAGAAGCAGAAAATATAGATTTAACAATCAATTTAGATAAGTCTTACACGAATATCGATGAATTAAAATTTTTACCTATTAAAAGAACAAAAGATAAAATTGTAAGATTATCAGATGTTGCAAATGTAGAATTAGGTCCTGTTTCTGAAAAAACTTTATTTAAAGCTCAAAGTAAAAATAATTTAAATCAAAAAACAGTTGGTATTGGAATTTATGCAAAAAGTGGTGCCTCTACAGTTGAGTTATCAAAGGAAATTCAAAAAAAAATTATTGAAGTAAGAAAAACTTTGCCAGATGGTCTTAAGTTAGAAGTTTCATTTAATAGAGCCACATATGTTAAAGCTGCTATTGAAGAAGTTTACAAAACTTTAGCAATTGCATTTGTTTTAGTTGTAGTAATAATTTATTTATTTTTGGGTAATATTAAAGCTGTGATAGTTCCTGCGGTTGCTTTACCTGTTAGTTTAATTGCATCATTTCTTGGAATTTATTTATTTGATCTTTCTATTAATATTTTTGTTTTACTTAGTTTTATACTAGCAATTGGAATTATAACTGATGACTCGGTCATCATGACTGATGCAATTTATAGAAGAATAGAAAATGGAGAAAACCCATTACTTGCTGCTTACAAAGGTTCAAAACAAATTACCTTTGCAATTATTGCTACAACTTTAATTTTACTTGCTGTTTTCATTCCATTAATTTTTATAAAAGGAATTTCTGGAACTTTATTTAGAGAAACTGCTATAGCTCTATCTTTTTCCATTGTTGTATCCTCGTTCGTTGCATTAACTTTATCACCAATGCTAGCAAGTAAATTTTTGAAAAAAGAATCAAGCAATGGGTTTTTTGTAAAAAAATTTAATAATTTTTTTCAAGGATTTTCAAATTTTTATAAAGAAACATTAGACTATTGGGTAAATAAAAAGAAAACAGTAATAACTTTTATTTTTTTGATCGTAGCTGGCTCGGTTGCATTATTTATGTACACTCCCAAAGAACTGCTTCCAAAAGAAGATAGGGGTGTTTATTTAGTTATTGGTTTTACAGATGAAGGAAGTTCGTTTGATTATACCCAACAAAAGGCTCAAGATGTAGAAAAGAGATTGCTTCCTTTGCTACAGGCCGAGGATAGTCCTTACAATAGGTTTATCATGAGAGTTCCGGGATTTGGAAGTTCTGCAAATTCATTTAATAGTTTTATAATAATTGCTTTACTAGATGATTGGAAAAAAAGAGACGAAGATGCTATGACAATCATGAGACAAGCTATAGGCAAGATAGTAACTGTACCTCAAACTCTAGCTTTTCCAATTTCACCTCAAGGAATACGAGTTTCTAATTATAATAAACCGGTCCAAATGGTAATTTTAGGAAGTACCTACGAAGAATTAGAAGACATTCAAAAAGAAGTTATAAGTAAACTTAGAAGAAATAGAGGATTATCAAGAATTGAGTCAGATTTTAATAGAAATAAACCAGAAGTAAAATTAGTTATAAATAAAAATAAAGCTAAAGATTTAGGAATATCAACTAGATCTATTGGTCAAACATTGGAAACCTTATATGGTGGTAAAAGAGTTACCACATTTAATAAACTAGGAAAAGAATATCCAATTATACTTCAACAATATCTTGTTGATAGAAAAGATAAAGATAGTTTGAGCAAACTATTTGTAAGATCTAGCATAACTGGAGAATTAATCTCACTGTCAAACTTAGTTAATTTAAAAGAAGAAGGTTCTGCAAAAGTACTAGCAAGATATGATAGACAAAGAGCTGTAACAATATCAGCAAATGTAAATCCGAATTACTCATTATTTGAAGCAATTGAATATTTAGAAAATATTATGGCAGAGGTTGCGCCTACAAACCAAATTACTTGGAAAGGCGAGTCTGAAGAAGTCAAAGAAACTACTAATGAACTTTATATAATTTTTGCACTCGGTTTGCTCACAGCATATCTAGTAATGGCTGCAACATTTAACTCTTTTGTACACCCATTTATAATTATGCTTACTGTGCCATTGGCTGTTTTTGGTGGTTTAGTGTTTATTTTATTTTTAAATAGCTCAATAAATATTTTTTCTCAAATTGCCCTTGTAATTTTAATCGGGATATCAACTAAAAATAGCATTTTAATTGTAGATTATGCTAATCAAATAAGAACGACCGGTAAAGATTTAGTAAGTTCTGTAAAAGAAGCATGTAGCTTAAGATTTAGACCAATTATGATGACATCTATAAGTACCATGATAGCAATGATGCCTTTAGTAATTGGAAATATTGGACCAGGTGCAGGGGAAGCATCTAGACTGGCTGTTGGAGCAACTATTCTTGGAGGTATGATAATTTCTACTTTCTTTACACTATATGTAACACCAACAATGTACTTAGCGCTTGCCAAAAATACCAAGAGAATAGACTCCGTTGATTTAGAGTTAGAAAAAGAACTATCTAAAAAATAATATATTTGTTAGTGGTTAGCGAGCTACCACATTTTGAAAGCTGTTTTTTATAAATATTTGATTGTTTCTCAACTTTTTTTGCCAAGTTAATTATTTTTTTATTATCTTTATAATTTTTAAACCCTCCCCACCCTTCGTGATAAGCAACATATTGTTTAAAAGCATCATTTTTAGGTATTTTTAAAATAGCACTCGATTTATTAGTATACCACCCAATGAAATCAACACTATCCTTAAACCTAGTTCTAACTGCGAGCTTATTTCCTGTCTCTTTTTTATATTGTTCCCAAGTTCCATTCACAGCTTGAGAATACCCAAATGAACTTGATGGTCTTTTGTAAGGAATTACTTTAAAAAGTTTTTGTCTTCGAGGTTTTGCAAGCCAATCAAAATCTGATTCCATTTTTATAATAGCAAGCTGTAAGTAAACAGGTGTGCCCCATTTTTTTTCAGATTTATTTGCATGTTTAAACCACAAATATCTTTCATTGAATATTGAACAACTATTTGATGTGTTTGACGGTATCGAAGAACAAGCTGAAATAAAAAATATTATTATTAGTAATGAATTAATTCTGAAAATCTTCATATATTTAATTAGTAGTCATATTTTATAAATTAATTTAAAAGATTAACAAATGAGTTATTTAATTTTAGTTAGACATGGTCAAAGTGTATGGAACCTTGAGAAAAAATTTACAGGCTGGGTTGATGTAGATTTAACTGAAAATGGTAAATTAGAAGCCAAAAAAGCTGGCAATCTAATTAAATCACAAAATATCAATATTGATATTTTTTATTCATCTTTCCAATTAAGGGCAAAAAATACCTTAAAATTAATAAAAGAAATATTACAGGATATAAAAATTTCAAATGAAGCTTGGCAATTAAACGAAAGACATTATGGGGCGCTTACAGGTTTAAATAAAAATGAAATGAAAATAAAACTTGGTGAAGAAAAAGTTCATCAGTTTAGACGTTCATGGGATTTGAGACCAGATCCATTAGATAAAAATAATCCTTATCATCCAATAAATATTGAAACCTATAAAGAAATACCAACTAATAAAATTCCTGACACAGAGTCTCTTAAAGATACTTATGAAAGAGTATTAGAGTTTTACAAGCAAGAGATTGAAAATAAAATTTCAAAAAATAATATTTTAATTTCAGCACATGGAAATTCAATTAGAGCATTATGTAAATATTTATTTAAATTAGATGAAAATCAAATATCAAAATTAGAAATTCCAACAGGAAATCCGTTATTAATCAATTTAGATGAAAATAAGACAATTACCGATTGTAAATACTTAGATATTGAAAGAGCTAAAGATCTTGTAGTTTTTTAAAAGTTTTAAGATCTGTTAAGTGATAAAAATCATTATTAGTTTCGAAGCCATATAACTCTTTTTTCTCAATTAAATTATTCCACAAATTGTTTATTGAAAATTTTTCAGTTTCATAAATAGAAAGCAGTTTTTTATTTAATATTTGACAACCCGTATAAATAAATTTTCTATCATTATTTTTTATAATTAAATTATCTTGAAGATTAAAATCACCATTTAAATTCTTATCAAAACTTAATTCTTTGTTAACAAGTAAAAGTATGTTTTTTAATTGTTTGGAAAAATATAATTTTTCCATCTCAATAATTTCTTTAGAATAATTATTTTTCCAAATTGTATCTGGATTGAATATTAAAACATCATCTTCTTTTGTATGGTTTAACATATTTTTTATACCACCACCTGTATCAAGAATATTTTTACCATCCTCAATAATTGATATTTTAGTTTTAAAATTTTTTTTATTTATAAAACTACGAATTTGATCTTTTAAATAAAAAGTATTAATAAAAATCTCTTTTATATCCAAACTTTCAATTAAATTAATGCAAGTTTCAAGCACTGAAACATTGTTCAGTTCAATCAATGGTTTTGGAGTATTTAGCGTTAATGGATTTAATCTTTTTCCAAACCCTGCACACAAAATTAGAGCTGTATTAATTTTCATCTAACTTAGTTATAAATTTAGGAAAACCAGATGCTAATAACAACTTCAAATTATATAATTCTTTGTTTTTACTCATTCTATAATCAATCATCTTCCATGCATACGGGATAAGCTTTAAGTATTTTTTTTTCTTATCTCTTTCAGCTAGTCTCATGAATATACCAATAATCTTTAGGTTTCTAAGAACTGATAAAATATCAAAATCATTTTTAAATTTTTTTCTATGAATTTTTTTATTAGTTTTTAAGTAATAGCTATAAACTTTATCTTTTAAAGAATTAGATGTTTTATATCTAACATCATCTATTAAGGAAGCTAAATCATAGGCTTTGTTTCCAATAAGAGCATCTTG
>JAOHJV010000012.1 GCA_028100865.1 Candidatus Pelagibacter sp.
GAAATCTCTTAATCCACCTGCACTATATTTAATTAAATCATAATTTTGTATTCTCTCAAAATCTTGTGCTGATTTTACTAAATTATATGCAATTAAATGGGGAAGATGACTTGTCATAGAAAATATTTTGTCATGTTTTTCTGCAGTCATAACAACTATTTTTGAACCCATCTTTTTCCAAAAATTACTTAATAAAGTTAAGTGTTTTTTCTTTGTATTTTTGTCTTTAATTAAAACACACCATTTGTTTTCAAATATATCTTGTTTACCGTTTTCAGGTCCACTTACTTCTGAGCCTGCAATCGGATGTCCTTGGGTCCAAATAATTCCTTTTTTTAAAAAATTTTTTATAATTTTTGATGTCTCTATTTTTGAAGAACCAATATCAGTGATTATATTTTTGCTTGATAAAGATTTATTCATTTTAAGAATTAAATTTTTATACTCACTCATTGGTGTGCTTAAAATAATTAAATCAGATTTTTTTATAGCTTGATCTAAGTTTTTTATAATTATACCTGGAAGTTTTAATCTTTTTATTTTAGATACATTTGCACTAGATTTTTCATAAATAAAAATTTGATTTGCAATTTTTTTTTTATGTATTCTTCTTAAAATAGAAGAACCTAATAGACCACATCCAATAATTAAAATATTTTTCATATTAACTTAATATATTCTTTACAGCATTCATAAATGCTAAATTTTCACTTCTTGAGCCAATAGTTAATCTTAATTTATTTTTAATATGATAGCCATCTTCTGTTGATCTCACAATAATCCCTCTCTTTTTAAGTTTCTCATAAAAATTTTTTGCTGAATATCTGCAGCTTTTAAAATCTAATAATAAAAAGTTTGCTGAAATCTTATTAGAAAATATTTGATATTTTTCTAGAAAAGACTTTATTTTCTTAGCAAAAATTAAATTATGCTTTATTGATTTTTCAATAAATTTAGAATCTTTAAGTGACTGTATTGCTGTTAATTGAGCAAGCTGACTTACATTAAATGGTGGTTTAATTATATTTAAAGCATTGACGATTTTTTTAGAACCATATCCCCACCCCACTCTTAAAGAGGCCAAACCAAATATTTTTGAAAAAGTTCTTAAAATGAAAACATTATCTTTGTTTTTAAACAACTCTAAGCCTGACTTATAATCTTTATTTTTCATATATTCTGCATAAGCATCGTCAACAACCAATAGTATATTTTTATTTAATTTTTTTCTTAACTCTAATAATTCTTTTTTAGTCAAATAAGTTCCCGTTGGATTATTTGGATTTGCTAAAAAAACTATTTTAGTTTTTCTTGTAACTTTTTTTATTATTTCTGATATTGAAATTTTAAAGTTTACTTCTTTTGCAAATATTACTTTAGCACCTACAATATTTGCATAAATCCTGTACATTAAGAAGCTATATTGAGGTACAATAACTTCATCTTTAGGGTTTAGGAATAATTGACAAATCATTTGAATAACCTCATCCGATCCCGCTCCACATATAACTTTATCACTTTTACATTTATATTTTTTTGAAATTTCTTTTCTCAAAAGTTCAGATTTTCCATCTGGGTATCTCTCTAATTTTAAACTTTTATCAGAAATTACTTTCATTGCTTTAGGACTCATCCCCAAAGCTGACTCATTTGCTGACAATTTTATAATTTTTTTAAGTTTTTTTATTTTAGATTTACCTGGCTTATATGCTTCAATATTAAATCTTTTAAATTTTGGAATGGTCATTTTTTTTACTATGAGCTCTTTATAGATAAAAATATAAATTTTTACACTGAATAAGACAATTTTTAAAAAATTGACATAATAAATAACTTCTAGTACAAAATTTATGCGCTGATTTAACTGAATTGCGAGCGCTTAAAAAAAACCGCTAAAATTGTTTTTTTTCTCACAATTCAAATAATCACACTTATTATGAACAAAGAGATAAATTTAAAAACCTTATTAGTAAAAAAACCACTTAAATTAGATTGTGGTAAGACCATTAATAATTTCCCTATTGCTTATGAAACTTATGGGTCTTTAAATGAGAAAAAAGATAATGCTATTTTAGTTTTTCACGCTTTAACAGGTGATCAATTTGTTGCTGGTTTAAATCCAATCACTAATAAAGATGGTTGGTGGTCATACGCTGTGGGACCTAATAAATCAATTGACACTAATAAGTATTTTGTAATTTGTTCGAATGTAATTGGTGGATGTTTGGGTTCGTTTGGACCAAGTCATAAAGATCCTGATACACAAAAAATTTTTGGCACTAATTTTCCTGTCATTACAATCAATGATATGGTTAATGCTCAATATAATTTGATTGAGCACTTTGGTATAGATAAACTTTTTTCAATTGTTGGAGGTTCTATGGGTGGTATGCAGGTTCTCCAATTTATTAGTAATTTTCCTGATAAAGCACAAACCGTGATACCCATAGCATGCACATCTAGTCATTCTGCGCAAAATATTGCTTTTAATGAACTGGGTCGTCAGGCAATCGCTGCTGACAGTAACTGGAATGAAGGAAATTATAATATTAAGGATACAATACCCAATAAAGGTTTGGCTGTAGCTAGAATGGCAGCACACATCACTTACCTTTCAAAAAAAGGTCTCCAAGAAAAATTTGGAAGAAAATTGCAAGAAAGAGAAGATCTTAAATTTAGCTTTGATGCGGATTTTCAAATTGAGAGTTACCTAAGACATCAGGGGTCGGTATTTGTAGATAGATTTGATGCAAATAGTTATTTATATATCACAAGAGCTATGGATTATTTCGATTTAGCAAAACAATTCAATGGAAATTTATCTAATGCATTTAAAGATACTAAAGCTAAATTTTTTGTAATATCTTTTACTTCTGATTGGCTTTACCCTACTCAGGAAAATAAAGATATTGTAATTGCATTAAATGCTATTGGTGCCGATGTAGGTTTTGCTGAAATAGAGTCAGATAAAGGCCACGACTCTTTTTTACTTGATGTTCCAGAATTTTTAAGTGCTCTTAAGAACTTTTTAGATAAATCATATGCTGCTGTTAAATAATGAAAAATGAATTTAAAGTAATTGCTGATTTGGTTGAAAAAAACACACGTGTCTTGGACGTTGGTTGTGCAGATGGTGTGTTAATGGAATTTTTAAGAGATAATAAAGATATTGATATTAGAGGGTTAGAAATATCTAAAAATAAAGTTCAAAAGTGTATTGAAAAGGGTCTTACTGTTATTGAAGGCAATGCAGAGTTCGATTTAAGGCAATTTCCTGATAAATCTTTTGACTATGTTATATTAAGTCAAACATTACAGGCATTCTTAAATCCTGAGCTAGTAATTAATGAGCTATTAAGAGTTGGTAAAAAGGCAATAGTTACAATCCCTAATTTTGGATATTGGAAAGTTAGATTACATCTATTAATAAAAGGAACAATGCCAGTAACAAAAACTCTTCCAGATCAATGGTATGACACACCCAATTTACATATGTGTACAATCAAGGATTTTGTATATTTTGTAAGATCTAGAAATTTTAAAATTTTTAAATCACTAGCTTTAAATGAAAAAAACACATCATTGATAAATAATAACAATCTTGGGATAAAAAATTTATTTTCTGATTTGGGGATATTTTTAATTGAAAAATAATATTAAGATAGAGATTATTCCGTGCTTGCAAGATAATTATAGCTATTTAATTATTGATGAAAATAAAAATGACGCCTGTGTAGTCGATCCAAGTGAAGCGAAACCCATAATAAATTTCATTGAAAAAGAAAATATTAATTTAAAATATATTTTAAATACTCATCATCATTTTGATCATATTGGTGGCAATATAGAATTAAAGGAAAAATATGACTCCATTGTAGTTGGATATAAATATGATGCTGAAAGAATTCCTGAAATAAATGTTTTGGTAGAAGATAATCAAATATGGAAAGAAGATAATTTCGAAGCAAAAATAATTCATATTCCTGGTCATACAACTGGTCATATTGCTTTTTATTTCTTCAATGAAAAAATAATATTTACTGGTGACACTTTATTTTCATTAGGGTGTGGAAAAATTTTTGAGGGAACATATAAAGAAATGTTTGAGTCTTTATCAAAAATAAAAAATTTACCAGAAGATACCAAAATTTATTGTGGTCATGAGTACACCCTGCAAAACTCTAAATTTTGTATTGAACATGACCCTCAAAACCAAGATCTACAAAAGAAAATAACCAAAATTAATGAAAAACTTAAAAATAATGTTCCTACTATCCCTTCTATTCTTAAAGATGAAAAAGAGTGTAATATATTCCTTAGGGCAAAAAATGTTGAATCCTTTTCAAAATTGAGAGATTTAAAGGATAATTTCTAGTTAATTCGACTTGACTATAGCTTTGCTGTAACTATATTGCGGTAACTTAAATTTAAATCATACTATGTCATACGCAGTAATAAAAACAGGTGGAAAACAATACAAAGTCAAATCTGGAGAGATTCTAAAAATTGAAAAACTACCAGATTCAAAACCTGAGTCTAAAATAGAATTTAATGAAGTTCTTGCTTACGGTGACGATAAAACTATCGAAATTGGTACACCTACAGTTGCAGGAGCAAAAGTAGAAGCTGATTTAATTAAAAATGGTAAAGATCGAACTATTTTAATCTTCAAAAAAAGAAGAAGACATAATTCAAGAAGAAAAAATGGTCACAGACAAGAGCATACAATGATAAGAATTAATAAGATTTTTTCTAAAGATGGTAAAGTTTTATCAGAAGCAGAGAAAATGGTTAAACCAACTAAAAAGGTTGAGGCTGAAGTTAAAGAAAAAGCTGCAGCAACAGGTAAATAAATTAGGTAATTTATGGCAACAAAAAAAGCAGGTGGATCATCGAGAAACGGACGAGATAGTGCTGGGCGTAGGCTTGGTGTTAAAAAGTATGGCGGTGAAACAGTAATACCTGGAAATATAATTGTAAGACAAAGAGGAACAAAAATTTTTCCTGGTGAAAACGTAGGAATGGGTAAAGATCATTCAATTTTTTCAGTAGCTAAAGGTAAAGTTGTATTCAAAAAATCAAAAGCAGATAGAACTTTCGTTTCAGTAAAACCCAATTAATAGTACAACCTAATTAGATGTTGTATTATGAAATTTCTTGATCAAGTTAAAATTTATGTAAAAGCTGGTAACGGTGGTGATGGTTCGCCAAGTTTCAGAAGAGAGAAATATGTTGAGTATGGAGGTCCAGATGGAGGCGATGGCGGAAAAGGTGGATCCATAATTTTAAAAGCTGAAGAAAATCTCAATACCCTTATAGATTACAGATACCAACAACACCATAAAGCACAACGAGGAGAGAGTGGTGCTGGTCAAAATCGTACAGGTAAAGGAGGAGATGATTTATTTTTAAAAGTGCCACTTGGAACTCAAGTTTTTGAAGAAGATAATAAAACTTTATTGTTTGATTTTAATAAAAGAGGAGAAGAGTTTGTCGTTGCTATTGGTGGCAAAGGTGGATTGGGAAACACTAGATTTAAAAGCTCTACAAATAGAGCTCCAAGAAAATTTACTAAAGGTGGAATCGGAGAAGAATTTACAATCTGGCTTCAATTAAAAACAATTGCTGATATTGGGATAATTGGATTGCCTAATGCTGGAAAATCAAGTTTGTTGGCGGCTATTACAAATGCAAATCCAAAAATTGCTAATTATAGATTTACTACTTTAAATCCTAATTTGGGAGTTGCTTCTTATGATGATAAGGAAATAACTATTGCGGATATTCCAGGATTAGTAGAAGGAGCCCATGAAGGTGTTGGTCTTGGTATACAGTTTTTAAAACATATAGAAAGATGTAAATCATTATTGCATCTTATAGATATTACAAACTTGGATTTAAATGAATCTTATGAACAAGTTAAAAGTGAATTAAAAAATTACAGCTCAAAATTAATTGAAAAAAAAGAGCTTGTAATACTTAATAAAGTAGATTTGGTAGACGAAGATACGGTTAGAGATGTAATTGATGATTTCTCTAAAGGAAAAAATTGTGAGATAATGACTATGACAACATTCGAAAAAGACTCTATATCTAAAATTAAAGCTAAACTTTTGTCTTATGTCTCTTAAAAACTCAAAAATAGTTGTTATCAAAATAGGGTCTTCACTTCTTGTTGA
This sequence comes from Candidatus Pelagibacter sp., assembly GCA_028100865.1. The sequence continues at coordinate 6,180 of JAOHJV010000012.1, forward strand.
TAATAATAAAAAGATAAGAAAAAAATGGCTCGCTAGCTTTGCAAAAGATATCAAAAAGTTAAAAGATAAAAATCAAAAGTTAGTAATCGTGAGTTCAGGCGCAATAGCTCTTGGATGCAAGAAAATGAATATTAATAAAAAAACAATTAAACTTGATAAAAGTCAGGCAATCGCTTCCATAGGGCAAATCGAACTGATGAATTTATTTTCTCAAACATTTACAAAATACAAATTAAATATATCACAAATCTTATTAACTCTCGAAGATACAGAGGAAAGAAGAAGATCTTTAAATGCCAAGAGAACTTTTGAAAATTTGTTTGATTTAGGTTTTATTCCAATTGTAAATGAAAATGATACGATAGCTACTTCTGAAATAAAATATGGAGATAATGATAGATTGGCGTCTAGAGTTGCTCAAATTACTAATGCTGACACTTTAATACTTCTTTCAGATGTGGATGGACTATACACGAAAAATCCAAAAATTTATAAAGATGCTAAATTAATCAAAAAAGTAAATGATTTAAAAAAAGATTTAAAAGAAATTAACATTAAAGGTGTAAATGAATACGGCAGTGGTGGAATGCAAACTAAAATAGAAGCTGCAAAAATCTGTCAACTAGCAGGTTGTAGTATGGTTATAGCAAATGGACTAAGCTTAAATCCTATCTCAATGATTAGTAAAAAAAATATTTGCACATGGTTCAGTTCTAAAGTTTCAAAACTTGATGCTAGAAAAAAATGGATCATAAGCTCTATTGCACCAAAAGGATCAATAATAATTGATGATGGTGCAAAAAAAGCACTAAGATCTGGAAAAAGCTTATTAGCTGCTGGAATTAAAAAAATCTCAGGAAAATTTAATAAAGGGGATCATGTTAAAATTTTAGATAAAAAAAATAATGAATGTGCGAGAGGCTTGAGCTCCTTTACCTCTGATGAAGTAGTTAAGATTATGGGGCATCATTCTAATCAAATAGAAAAATTATTGGGTTATGTTGCTAAATCAGAAGTAATTCATAAAGATGATATGGTAGAAATTTAAAATGAATAAAATGATGAATTTAATAGGTATTAAAAGTAGAAAAGCATCTGAAAAGAAAGTTGATATAGACACCAAAAATAAAGTCTTAAAATTTTATGCTGAATTGCTTGATAAAGAAAATAAATCAATTTTAAGAGAAAACTCAAAAGATATTAAATTTGCTCAAAACAAAGGAATAAAAGAAAATTTGATTAACAGATTAAGAATTGACGGGGCAAAACTCAAAAATATTAAAAACTCTATTATTAAAATTTTAGGTCTAAAAGATCCCGTAAATATAACTCTAAAAAAATGGAGTAGACCTAATGGATTAAATATCAAAAGAGTAACTATTCCAATTGGAGTGATTGGTGTTATTTTTGAAAGTAGACCCAATGTAACATCTGATGTAGCAAGTTTATGCTTTAAATCTGGTAATCCTGTAATTCTTAAAGGGGGATCTGAGGCAATAAATACCAATAGAATATTAGCAAAATTATTTCGACAAGCTCTTCGAAAAAACAAAGTTGATGAAAATTATATTCAATTTGTAGACTCTAAAGATAGAAAAATGGTCGATACCATGCTTTCAAAAATGAAAAAATATATTGATGTAATAATTCCTCGAGGTGGAAAAAACTTGGTTAAAAGAGTTCAAGAATTTTCAACAGTTCCAATAATTGGTCACTTAGAAGGTATTTGTCACACATTTGTTGATAAAGATGCGGAGCTAAATATGGCATCGAAAATTATTTATAATGCAAAATTAAGAAATACAGCCATTTGTGGTGCAACAGAAACTATTTTGCTTCATGAGAAAATAGTTAAAAAATTTTGTAATCCAATTTTAAAAAGACTTGATGATCAAAATTGTAAAATATATGGAGACAATATCGTAAGAAAATATTTCAAAGGTAAAGTGTATCCAGCCAAAGAAAAGGATTGGTCTACAGAATATTTAACAGCAGCAGTATCTGTTAAAGTTGTGAAAAGTGATGAAGAGGCCATTCATCATATCAATAAATATGGAACAATGCATACTGACTCCATAATTACTAAAAATACAAAAACAGCTAATAAGTTTTTAAAAAATGTTAAAAGCTCTATTGCAATGCATAACACTTCAACACAATTTGCTGATGGTGGTGAATTTGGTTTTGGGGGTGAAGTAGGTATATCAACAAATACACTTCCCCCGAGAGGCCCAGTTGGCTTAGAACAATTAGTTTCATATAAATACGAAATTTCAAGTAAAGGAAAAATAAGAAAATAAACTAGATATTTAAAATGAAAATTGGAATTTTAGGAGGTTCATTTGATCCAGCTCACAAAGGACATCTAGCAATAACTAAAGAAGCTAGAAAAAGATTTAAACTTGATAAAATTATTTGGGCAATCACAAAAAAAAATCCACTCAAAGCTGAAAGCAAAACACCAATTTCTAAAAAAATAAAAGATTGCAAAAAAATAATAGGACTAAATTCTTTCATAAAAGTTAAATTTTATGAAAATATTATAAAATCCAATAAGACTATTGATTTAATCAATTATCTTAAAAAAGATAAAAACATTGAAATTTTTTTTTTAATGGGAGCAGATAACTTAATTAGTTTTCATAAGTGGCATAAATCAAAATTAATTTCACAAAAATGTAATATCATTGTGTTTGATCGTCATGGTTATAAAAAAAATTCTTTAAAATCAAAGACATTTAAGAGCCTCAATAGTAAAACACTTACATTTGTAGAGTTTAAAAAAGTCAACATTTCATCTTCTCAATTAAGAAAAATTTGATAGTCTAATTCTAATTAATGGATAAAATTTCAGATCTTAAATCAGTTGTAATAGACACACTAGATCTCAACAAAGCACAAGACATTGTTATTATTGATCTTAAAGATAAAAGTTCAATGGCTGATTATATGATAATTGCAAGTGGCACTTCTTCAAGACATATTCAGTCTTTATCAGAGCAAGTTTTAGAAAAGTTAAAAGATAATGGCATTAAAAATTCTAAAATAGAAGGTAAAGAAAGCAATGAGTGGAAACTTGTTGATGGTATTGATTTAATTGTACATATTTTTCATCCAGAGAAAAGAAAGTTTTATGAACTTGAAAAAATTTGGTCTGAACTAATCCCAAAAGAAAAAGTCATTATATGAAAAAAATTCAATTTTATTTAATAATTTTTTTATCCTCTTTTTTTTTTTCGTATTCAGTAAATTCAGCTGAATTAGATATTTATAAAAAAATTGATTTATTTGGCGAAGTCCTTGAAAAAATTAACAAACAATATGTAGATGAAATTGATCAGTCTGAAGGTATGGACTCAGCAATTAACGGTCTTCTTCAATCACTTGATCCTTATTCATCTTATATGTCACCAGAGATATTTCAGGAAATGCAAACCGAAACTAGTGGAGAGTTTGGTGGTATTGGAATTGAAGTTAGCATGGAAGCTGGTGTTGTAAAAGTTATTACTCCTATAGATGATACTCCCGCTTCAAAAGCAGGAATTAAAGCTGGAGACTATATTGTAAAAATAGACAGTGTTCAGGTACAAGGAAAATCGTTGAGTGAAGCAGTTGACCTTATGAGGGGTCTGGTGGGCACTGATATTGAGCTAACCGTAAGAAGACGAGGAGTAAAAAAAGCTCTCACATTTAATATAACAAGAGAAATAATTGAGGTTCAATCTGTTAAATCTGATCTTTTAGAAAATAATATTGGTTACATCCGATTAACTTCTTTCAACGATAATAGTAGTGATCAAATTAAAAAAAAGATCAAAAAGTTAAAAGAAAATGAAAACTTAAAAGCATTTATATTAGATCTTAGAAATAATCCTGGTGGACTATTGACACAAGCAATAAAAATTTCTGACTTTTTTTTAGAAAATGGAGAAATAGTATCGACAAAAAGTAGAAAAAAATCAGAAAATAGAAAATGGTTTGCAAGAAAAGGAGATATTACTGATGGAAAAACTTTAGTGGTATTGATCAATTATGGTTCTGCATCAGCATCCGAAATTGTTGCTGGAGCCCTTAAAGATCACAAAAGAGCTATAATACTTGGCGAAAATAGTTATGGTAAAGGATCAGTACAATCTATAATTCCTTTAAAGAATAAAGGAGCTATAAGACTAACAGTTGCAAAATATTATCTTCCTTCTGGAAAATCCATATCTGAAGTTGGTGTAAGACCTGATATTGAGGTAAATGAAGAAGGTGATGATTTTAGAATTAAAACTGATACTGATAATCAATTAAATTACGCAATAAAACTACTTAACGGTTAATATGAATAAGAACTTTAGCAAACTACCCTTGAGAACGGGGGTGGGAATAATTTTACTAAATAATGACAATAAAGTTTTCGTAGCAAGACGAATAGATAATGCAAAAAAATTTTGGCAGATGCCACAAGGGGGAGTTGATGAAGGTGAGGATTTTTTAAAAGCAGCTTATAGAGAACTAGAAGAAGAAACTAGTATTAAAAGTGTTGAATTAATAAAAGAATTAGATGGTACAATTACCTATGAACTTCCTGATCGTTTATTAGGAATTATTTGGAAAGGTAAATACAAAGGCCAAAAACAAAAATGGTTTTTAATGAAATTTACTGGTGATGAAAATGAAATTGATATTCAAACTAAAAATCCAGAATTTTTAGATTGGAAATGGATAGACCTTGATCAAATTACAGAAGTAGTAGTCGACTTTAAACTACACGTTTATAAAGAACTTCAAGAAAAAGTTAGAAAAATTATTAATTAAGAGATCTTAATACTTCAATTTTTTGATCAACTAAATATTTTGATTGATCAGAAATATCAGGCTTGCCTGCTTCCTCTTCAGCCAATTTGAGCAAGTCTTGTTGTTTAGACTTATCTAAATCTGTAAGATTGAAAATTGAGCTAGTTAAAATTGATAAATTATTATTTTTAAACTCAACAATCCCATCCTCAACATAATAGTTTTCGTCTCCAGATTTAGATAAAATTTTGATAATTCCAGGTTTTAAAAATGAGATAATGGAAATGTGATCTTTAAGTATACCCATTTCTCCTTCAAAAGCAGGTACAACAACTTCTGAAACATCCTCTTTAACTAAAAAAGATTTTTCTGGGTTTACTATCTCAATCTTAAACTCTTCACTCATTAAGCAGCAGCTTCCTTAGCCATTTTATCAGCTTTTTCTATCGCTTCCTCTATTGTTCCAACCATATAAAAAGCAGCTTCTGGTAAATGATCATAATCACCTTTACATATAGCAGCAAAGCCTTTTATTGTTGAATCTAGATCAACTAACTTACCAGGAGAACCAGTAAATACTTCTGCAACAAAGAATGGTTGAGATAAGAATCTTTGTATTTTTCTAGCTCTAGCTACAACTAATTTATCTTCTTCAGACAATTCATCCATACCTAAAATGGCGATAATATCTTGAAGCGATTTATAAGTTTGTAAGATTTTTTGAACTTCTCTAGCAACTCTGTAATGCTCATCACCAACAATTCTTGGGTCCAAAATTCTTGAAGTAGAATCAAGTGGGTCAACCGCAGGATAAATACCAATCTCTGCAATTTGTCTTGAAAGAACGGTAGTTGCATCCAAGTGAGCAAATGATGTTGCTGGCGCAGGGTCAGTTAAGTCATCAGCTGGTACATAAATAGCTTGTACTGAAGTAATTGATCCTTTGTTAGTAGTTGTAATTCTTTCCTGAAGGTTACCCATATCAGTTGCAAGTGTAGGCTGATAACCAACAGCTGACGGTATTCTTCCCAATAGGGCTGACACCTCAGAACCTGCTTGTGTAAATCTAAAAATGTTATCCACGAAAAAAAGAACGTCTTGTCCCTCTTGATCTCTAAAATACTCTGCTACAGTTAATCCTGTAAGAGCTACTCTAGCTCTAGCTCCAGGAGGTTCGTTCATTTGTCCATAAACTAGTGCAGCTTTAGATCCGGCTCCATCTTTCTTGATTACACCTGAATCTATCATCTCATGGTATAAATCATTTCCTTCTCTAGTTCTCTCTCCAACACCAGCAAAAACTGAGAAACCACCATGTGCTTTTGCAACGTTGTTAATTAATTCCATAATCAAAACTGTTTTTCCAACTCCAGCTCCACCGAATAAACCAATTTTTCCACCCTTTGCATATGGTGCCAATAAATCAACTACCTTAATTCCTGTAACTAATATTTCAGTTTCTGTTGACTGATCACTAAATTCAGGAGCTGCTCTGTGGATAGGCCACTTTTCTTTTGTTTTAACTTCACCTTTTTCATCGATAGGTTCACCAATAACGTTTATAATTCTTCCTAAGGTTTCTGGTCCAACAGGAACTTGGATAGGTGCTTTAGTATTTATGACCTCGTCGCCTCTCTTTAATCCTTCAGTAGCATCCATTGCAATTGTTCTAACAGTTGACTCTCCTAAATGTTGAGCAACTTCTAAAACTAGTCTATTGTCTCCATTTTTACACTCTAATGCTGATAAAATTTCCGGAAGATCTTCATTAAATTTTACGTCTACTACTGCTCCAATAATCTGTGTGATTTTTCCTTTGCTCATAATTATAAACTCTCTGCTCCTGATATGATTTCTATTAGTTCTTTAGTAATTGCTGCCTGACGACTTCTATTGTACTCAATAGTAAGCTTATCAACCATTTCACCTGCGTTTCGGGTTGCATTATCCATTGCACTCATTCTTGAGCCCTGTTCACTAGCTGAATTCTCTAACATTGCCTTAAATATTTGTGTTGAAATATTTTTTGGCAATAAATTGCTTAAAATCTCATCTTCATCTGGTTCAAACTCATAACTGTCCTCAGATTTATCTTCCTCTGAATTTTCAACATTTAATGGAATTATTTGTTGTGCTTGAGGAATTTGCGTAATTACATTTTTAAATTGGTTATAAAAAATAGTACAAACATCAAACTCTTCAGCACCAAATTTTTCAATTACCATTTTGCCAACTTTATCAGCATCAAAGTAATTAGCGTGTTTAGAATCTTTAAATGAAATATTTGCAATTATCATATCACCATAAGCTCTTTTAAGTTGATCATTACCTTTAGAACCTACAGTAATAATCTTTAAATCTTTTCCATCTTTTACAAGTTTTGCAAAGTAGGCTTTAGCTTTTTTAATTATGTTTGAATTAAAACCACCACATAAACCTCTGTCAGAAGTCATCACAACACAAAGATGCACTTTATCATTACCTGATCCAGATAATAATTTTGGAGCATTTTCTTTATCCGAAATCCCACTAGAAAGATTTAGAATAATGTTATTCATTTTTTCTGAATAAGGTCTTCCCTTCTCAGCACTCTCTTGAGCTCTTCTAAGTTTTGCTGCTGCTACCATCTTCATAGCTTTTGTAATTTTCTGTGTAGACTTTACACTAGCTATTCTTTTTTTAAGGTCGTCTAAACTTGCCATAATAAATTAAGATTTAAAGTTTTCCTTTAATTGAGTAATTACTTCGATTAGTAATTTTTCTTTATCATCTTCAAGTTTGCCTGAGCTTTGAATTGAATCAATTATTTCAGGTTTATCAGACTTACATTTTTCAATGATTTTGTTTTCAAACTCAGCAATATCTTTTAATTCAATATCATCCAAATAACCTTTAACACCACAGAAAACTGAAATTACTTGTTCAGCTACTGTCATTGGTGAATATTGTTTTTGTTTAAGAAGTTCAGTTAATTTTGAACCTCTGTTTAAAAGTTGCTGTGTTGAAGCATCTAAATCAGAACCAAATTGAGCAAAAGCAGCCATTTCTCTATATTGGGCTAATTCCAATTTCATTGATCCAGAAACTTTTTTCATCGCTTTTGTTTGTGCTGAAGAACCTACTCTAGAAACGGATAGTCCAACGTTAATTGCTGGTCTGATACCTTGGTTAAAAAGTTCAGTTTCTAAGAAAATTTGGCCATCAGTAATTGAAATCACATTAGTTGGAATAAATGCTGATACATCACCACCTTGTGTTTCAATAATTGGAAGTGCTGTTAACGAACCACCACCATGCTCATCACTTAATTTAGCTGCTCTTTCTAATAATCTACTGTGAAGATAGAATACGTCACCAGGATAAGCTTCACGTCCTGGAGGTCTTCTTAATAATAGAGACATTTGTCTATAAGCAACAGCCTGCTTAGATAAATCATCATAAATAATTAATCCATGCATTCCGTTATCTCTGAAATATTCACCCATTGTACACCCTGTGTAAGGTGCTAAAAATTGAAGTGGCGCAGAGTCAGATGCTGTTGCGGCAACGATTGTTGTGTACTCCATTGCTCCCGCTTCTTCTAATGTTTTTTGAATTTGTCTTACAGTTGATCTTTTCTGACCAATCGCAACATAAATACAATAAAGTTTTTGTTTCTCATCACCAGACTCATTGATTTTCTTTTGGTTAATAATTGCATCGATTGCAACGGCAGTTTTACCTGTTTGTCTGTCACCAATAATTAATTCACGTTGACCTCTTCCAACTGGAACCAAACTATCGATAGATTTTAGACCTGTTTGCATAGGTTCACTAACTGATTGTCTTGGAATAATTCCAGGAGCTTTAACTTCAACTCTACTTTTTTTAACACTTTTATCTAAAGGTCCTTTACCATCAATTGGATTTCCTAATCCATCAACAACTCTACCTAATAATTCTTTTCCAACTGGAGTATCAACAATGTTTCCAGTTCTTTTTACAGTATCACCTTCTTTAATATTTCTGTCATCTCCAAAAATTACAACTCCAACGTTTTCACTTTCTAAGTTTAAGGCCATACCTTTAGATCCATCAGCAAACTCAACCATCTCTCCAGCCTGAACATTATCAAGACCATAAATTCTAGCGATACCATCTCCTACTGATAGTACTTGCCCAACTTCGGTTACTTCTGCTTTATCACCAAAATTTTTAATTTGTTCTTTTAGTATCTTTGTTACTTCTGAAGGATTTATTTCCATTTATGCCTCTATCATTCTGTTTTCGATTTGTTGTAATTTATTTTTAATTGAGGTGTCCACCATAGTACTTCCAAC
>JAOHJV010000013.1 GCA_028100865.1 Candidatus Pelagibacter sp.
TGGAGCTTTTACATTTGGGCCCTTTATTTCCTTTGATTTGAAAGTTATCTGTTTTTGCAAGCCTTCAAACAAAATGACCAATCTATTAGGAGTTGAAAATGATGAGCTTTTTTTAAATGAAATTGATTTTTCATTAAATTCTCTAATAAAACTGTTTAACAATTCTTCTCTTAAACTTTTTTGAAGAGATGAAGGTATTTCTTCACTAAATAATTCTAAAAAAAATTCTGACATTTAGCTTTGACTATCTAGCCAAACACCTGCGGCCGCTTTAGTAATATCTCTAATTCTTCCTATATATCCAGCTCTTTGAGCTACACTTATTGCTCCTCTAGCATCTAAAATGTTAAATATATGACTTGCTTTTAAGCATTGATCATATGCTGGTAATGATATTTTTTTTTCTACAAGGGATTTAGCTTCTTGTTCAATCATATCAAACATTTTTAATAAACTTTCAACATTTGCGTGTTCAAAATTGTACGCAGAAAATTCTTTTTCTGCTTGATGAAAAACTTCATGATATTTTACCTCTTCATCATTCCATATTAAATCATAAACATTTTTTTGTTGTTGGGTAAACATACATATTCTTTCTAATCCATATGTAATTTCTACTGAAACAGGTTTACATTCATACCCTGCCATTTGTTGAAAGTACGTAAATTGTGTAATCTCCATGCCATCACACCAAACTTCCCAACCTAAACCTGCTGCACCAAGGGTTGGACTTTCCCAATCATCTTCTACAAATCTAATATCATGTTCGTTATGATCAATACCAATGACCGACAAACTATTAAGATATAGTTTCTTTATATTATTTGGTGAAGGTTTTATTAGAACTTGAAATTGATAATAATGTTGCAATCTATTTGGATTTTCGCCGTATCTTCCATCTGTTGGTCTTCTTGATGGTTGTACATAAGCGGCTTTCCAATGTTTTGGGCCTAGCGATCTAAGTGTTGTTGCTGGATGAAATGTGCCAGCACCCACTTCCAAATCGTATGGCTGAAGAATAATACATCCTTGTTTACTCCAAAATTTTTGAAGATTAAGAATTGTATCTTGAAATGATTGAAATTTTTGTTTTGGTTTTTTTGTTTTAGAAACCATATCTTTGCCAGATTGACCTTTCATCTAAAATATTGGCTAATTGATCTAATTGATTGTTAGAAGAAGAAATTTTTTGGTTTAACCAACCTTTAGATTTTTCAAATTTTTTAATGACAACATCGTTTCCAAATTTTTCTTTAAGAACTTGATGGGCATCTCCTATTCCGTCTATTAGGCCTAAATCTTTAGCTTTACTTCCAGACCAAAATTCTCCAGAAAATAGCTCTACTTCAGATGTGTTTAACTTAGATCCTCTGCTTTTCTCCACTACATCAATAAAATCTTTATGTAAATCTAGCTGAATATTTTTTAATCTTTCTATATCCTCATTTTTTTCTTCTAAAAAAGGATCTAAAGTACTTTTGTTTTTTCCAGCTGTATGAACTCTTCTTTCAACACCAATTTTTTTTATTAACTCAGTAAACCCAAATGAAGAATAGATAACCCCTATAGATCCAATTATTGAACTTGAATTTGCATAAATTTCATCCCCAGCGCATGAAATTAAATATCCGCCGGATGCCGCAACATCTTCAGCAAATACAATTACTTTTTTTTTTGTATTATTGGCTTGTTGTCTAATAAAATTATAAATCATATGAGACTGAACTGGTGATCCACCAGGTGAATTTACGGTTATGGCTACACATGAGGCCTTTTTTAATGAAAAAGCCTTTTTAATAAGCTCTTCTTGACCTGCAAAATCAATACCTTGTTTAAATTTCCCGGCATTTCCAATAACTCCATTTAATTTAATATGAGCTACGGTCTTTTTCTTTTTAAAAAAAGAGAACATTATTATTCCTTATAGAATTAATTATTGAATATATTAATTACTTATAAATGAAGAATTAGGTGCGTCAATTGATAAGTAATATATAAAACTCAAATATATTAATTTAAAATCATTATGGGAACCGTAGTTCAGCTTAAAAATCAAATAAACAACTCATACTTTCAACTTAAGGATTCTGTTGATGATAAGCTTATTCTTACTGAAGAAAAAATAAAATCAAAATTAGCGAGTGATGTCGGGTTGGTTCAAAAAATGACTGAATACCATATTCAAACTGGAGGTAAAAGATTAAGAGCTCTATTAACTCTAGGATCAGCAAAACTATGTGGATACTCTAAAGGTTCAAGAGATATTAATTTAGCTGCTTGTGTTGAATTAATTCATAGTGCAACTCTAATGCACGATGATGTAATTGATGAGGGAACTGTAAGAAGAGGCAAAGCTACATTAAATAAAGTTTGGGATAATCATTCTTCAGTTTTAATTGGAGACTATTTATTAAGTAGATGTTTTGAAATGATGGTAGAGGATGGTAATTTGGAAGTTTTAAAATTGTTGTCATCAACTTCCTCAAAAATTGCTCAAGGAGAAGTTTTGCAACTTCAACATAAAGGTGAGGTTGATATGCTTGAGGAAACTTATCTAAAAATTATATCAGCAAAAACTGCTGAGCTTTTTGCAGCTGCAACAAAAGTGGGTGCAATTTTATCAGAGGTCGAGTCTAAAGAAAAAGATGCTCTTGAATTCTATGGTCGAAATCTTGGGTTAACTTTTCAAATTGCAGATGATACTCTTGATTACAATTCAGATTTGAAATTATTTGGTAAAAAGATAGGTCAAGATTTTTTTGAAGGTAAGATTACTTTGCCTGTAATTTTATTATTTCAAAAAATAGATATTGATGAAAAGAAATTATTAACAGAATTTTTTAGAAAAGACTTAAGAGAAAAAAATGACTTTAACAAAATAATTGTTTTAATAAAAAAATATGACATCATAAATGAGTGCTATCAAAAAGCTCAACATTACATCAATCTTGCTTCAAACTCTCTTACAGCATTTAAAGACTCAAAAGAAAAATCAATTCTTAAAAATCTAACCTCATTCAGTCTAGCGAGAAATTTTTAAGGACTTAATAAAGATTTTATCCAATTACCACTTTTATCAATAGTATAATTTAATCTTTCATGAATTCTACTATCTCCATCTAACCAAAATTCGATTCTAGTAGGTGATAAAATCCAACCAGACCAATGTTCGGGTCTTGGTACATTATTTTTATCATCAAATTTTTGTTTAAACTCTTTAATTGAGTTTGAGAGCTCATCCCTATTTTTTAATTCTTTACTTTGTTTTGATGCCCAAGCTCCAATCCTGCTATCATAACCTCGTGAATTATAATACTGATCAGCTACACTGTCTTCTACTTGAGTTATAGTTCCGCTAATTCTTATTTGTCTTAAAAGACTTTTCCAATGAAAACACATTGCAGCATTTGGATTTTCTTTAAGTTCATTTCCTTTTTGACTATTTAAATTTGTATAAAATACAAAACCGTTTTGATTAAACTCTTTTAACAAAACCATTCTAACTGATGGTATGTTATTCTTATTAGATGTTGCTAACGAAAGAGCATTAGGATCATTAGGCTCTGATTTTTTTGCTTCATCCATCCAAACTTTAAACAATTCAATAGGATCATCTAGATCTAAGAAGCAGTTATTCAGACCAAGTGAGTTTTTTTGATTCATAATTTAAACAAAATAATCTATACAATATGAATAATGTCATTTAATACTTTTGGAAAGCTATTTCGTTTCTCAACTTGGGGAGAATCTCACGGACCTGCAATAGGTTGTATTGTCGATGGATGTCCACCAAATATAAGTATTAAGGAACAAGATATTCAAATTGAATTAGATAAAAGAAAACCAGGACAATCAAAATTTACAACTCAACGTAAAGAAGATGACAAAGTTCAAATTTTATCGGGTGTGTTTGAAGGAAAAACAACTGGGACACCCATATCGCTCATAATTTACAATAAAGATATGAGATCAAAAGATTATGGAAACATTAAAGATAAATTTAGACCAGGACATGCTGATTTAACTTATTTTAAGAAATATGGAATTAGAGATTATAGAGGTGGAGGGAGATCTTCAGCAAGAGAAACTGCAGCTCGTGTTGCTGCTGGTGCAATTGCAAAACTAATTCTAAGAAATAAGTTAGGTAAAAAATTTAAAGTTATAGGTGCTGTGACCCAACTAGGAATATTGGGATGTGATGTTAATCAATGGAACGATAAAGTAATAACTAAAAATCCATTTTTCTGCCCAGATAAATCGATGATTAAACTTTGGGAAAAATATTTATTAGGTGTAAGAAAATCTGGATCTTCTTGTGGGGCTGTTATTGAAATAAGAGCAAGAGGTATACCTGCAGGATTAGGTGCCCCCATATATTCAAAACTAGACTCTGATATTGCTTCTGGTTTAATGAGTATTAACGCTGTTAAAGGCGTAAACATTGGATCTGGAATGAACTCAGCACAATTAAGTGGAGAACAAAACTCAGATGAAATTTCTCAAAAAGGCAAAAAGTTAAAATTTAACTCCAATAATGCTGGGGGAATCTTGGGTGGTATATCAAGTGGTCAAGAAATTATTGCTTCTTTTGCTGTAAAACCTACTTCATCAATTTTAACTACTAGAAAAACAATTAATAAATTTGGAAAAAATACAACTATTTCAGTTAAAGGAAGACATGACCCATGTGTAGGGATAAGAGCTGTACCCGTGGGTGAAGCTATGTTGAATTGCGTTTTATTAGATCATTACTTAATGCACAAAGCTCAGTGCAGTTAATCCAAATTAATTTTTTACTACTTTAATAGAGTCTTTTGTAAAGAAGACATCTAAAATTTTCTTTGAAATTTGTGAGGCATTTAACCCCGCAACATCATACATTTTTTTAGGATTATCTTGTTCGATAAAAGTATCAGGTAACGTCATTGCTCTAAATTTTAACCCTTTATCAAATATTCCTTTTTCGGCTAATAAATTTTTGACATGAGAACCGAAACCGCCTATCGATCCTTCTTCAATAGTTATCATTACATCATGCTCTCTGGCACACTTTAAAATAAGTTCTTGATCTAAAGGTTTGGCAAATCTTGCATCTATAATTGTTACTGACACACCTTTATTCTTTAATTCTTCAGCTGCTAATTTGCATTCTTCAAGTCTTGTTCCTAAACTTAAAATACAAACTTGATTTCCTTGTTGAATTATTTTTCCTTTTCCAATTTCAATCTTTTCCTCAATTGAAGGTAAATCCAGGCCTACTCCTGTTCCTCTAGGATACCTGATTGCACATGGTTTATCGTTCATATCAACAGATGTATTTATCATTTTTACTAACTCAACTTCATCACTCGCTGCCATTACAATAAAATTAGGTAGAGTTGATAGGTATGTAATATCAAATGAACCAGCATGTGTAGAACCATCTGCACCAACCAGACCTGCTCTATCTATTGCAAACCTTACTGGCAAACTTTGAATAGCTACATCATGTACTACTTGATCGTAAGCTCTTTGAAGAAAAGTGGAATAAATTGCAGCATAAGGCTTATAACCTTCTGTAGCTAGACCAGCTGCAAAAGTTACCGCATGTTGTTCTGCTATACCAACGTCAAACATTCTTTTAGGAAATTCTTTTCCAAAAATATCCATACCTGTACCGCCAGGCATTGCAGCTGTGATTCCAACAATTTTACTGTCTTTTTGAGCGTGTTTAACTAAAGTATTTGCAAATACTTTTGTATAAGCTGGAAGATTGCTCCCACTTTTAACTTGTTCACCTGTTTTCACATTAAATTTTGAAACACCATGATAATGGTCAGATGCTTTTTCTGCATAAGAATAGCCTTTACCTTTTTGTGTTTTAATATGGATCATAATTGGTCCTTCATGTTTAGAGTCCCTTGCATTTTTAAGAATAGGAATAAGACTATCTAAGTCATGACCATCAATTGGACCTGCATAATAAAAACCTAATGAGTTAAATAGTGTTCCTCCCGTAACTGCTGACCTCAGAAAATCTTCAGCTTTACCAGCTTTTGCACTAAATCGTTTTGAAAACGAAGACATTATCAATTTAATAGTTTCTCTCAGACTAAAATAAATTTTTCCTGTAAATAACTTTGCTAGATAAGTTCTCATAGCACCAACTGGTTTTGCAATTGACATATCGTTATCATTCAAAATAACAATCATTTTTGTTTTTGATGCTCCAGCATTATTCATTGCTTCATAAGCCATTCCAGCACTGATTGCGCCATCTCCAATTACCGCAATTACATTAGAAGATTTATTTGCTAATTTATTTGCTTCAGCAATTCCCAGTGCTGAAGATATAGATGTTGAGCTATGAGCGGCACCAAAAGGATCATATTCGCTCTCTGATCTTTTTGTAAATCCTGACAAACCATTTCCTTGTCTTAAAGATTTAATCTTATTTTTTCTTCCAGTTAAAATTTTATGTGGATAAGATTGATGTCCCACATCCCAAATCAATTTATCATTAGGTGTGTCAAAAACATAATGAAGAGCAACTGTTAGCTCTACCACTCCTAAGCCTGCACCTAAATGTCCTCCAGTTTCAGAAACTGCAGTGATCATTTCTTCTATATCTTCAGCAGAAACTTTTTGCAAATCATCCTCTGATAGCTTTCTTAAATCAGATGGAAAATTTATATTATCTAAAAATTTATAATTTTTCACTACTTCTCTCTACACAAAATATAATTCAATGTTTCTCTTATATGTTTAGAACTTGTACCGTATTTTTTTAAATTTTTATTTATTTTTGATATAATTCTATCACAATATTGAATTGCATTCATATAGCCTAACAAACTTATTAATGTAGCTTTACCTTTTTTTTGATCTTTTCCTGTTTTTTTTCCAGCTATTTTAGAGCTACCTTTGAAATCAATTAAATCATCAGCTATTTGAAATAATAAACCTATTTCGGAGCCAATATTTTCAAAAAATTTAATTTCTTTTGCATTTTTTTTCTTGATAATTGCAGGTGCAGCACAACAAAAACTAAATAACTTCCCTGTTTTTTTTATTTCCATTTCTATAATCTTATTTTTAGATATCTTTTTTTTTTCATAACTTAGATCTAGATATTGACCACCTGCTATACCTAAATGACCTGAACATTCGGATAATTTATTTATTAAATTAATCTTAATTCTTTCACTTATTTTTAAAGTAGGACTTGATAAAATTTCAAATGCCATTGTAAGTAATGAGTTTCCTGCAAGGACTGCTGTGGACTCTCCAAACTTAATGTGTGCAGATGGTTTTCCTCTTCTAATTTTATCATTATCCATGCATGGTAAATCATCATGAATTAGGGAATAAGCATGAATACATTCTATAGCAGCACCAATAGCAATTAATGTTTTATAATCTATTGCTAATAACGAACCAATATCAATTAAAATTTTAGATCTAATTTTTTTTCCACCGGGAAATAAGCCATACTTCATGGCTGGAAGTAATTTAGAATTATTTTGCTTATTAAGAAAATTCTTTAGAAAAATGTTTGTATCATTTGCAATCTTATTAAGCTTAGTTTTCATTTTTTTTTAACAATTTCTTTAACTTTTTTATTAGTTTCTTCAGCTATGGATCTAAAACTTTTATGAAATTTTTTTTCAATAATATTATTTAACTTCAACAATTGTTGATAGCTTTCAACAGAATTATTTAGATCTTTTTCATTTTCCAAAGTCTCTAATATTTGATTTGCTTGGTCTGTCAGCTCTTCAAGGGTGCTATCGTTATTATCAGGTAGTAAATTTTTATCTTTCATATAATAATAATTATTAATACATGAAATCTATTCAATCAAATATCAAAAAAGCTAAAAAATATTTAGATAAAAATCATTGTATAGCTGTTCCAACTGAAACTGTATATGGATTAGCTGGCAATGCTTATTCAGATCGGTCTGTTAAAAAAATTTTCAAGTTAAAAAAAAGGCCTACTAACAACCCTTTGATTGTTCATTATTCAGATATTAATAAACTGGAGGATGATTGTGTTGTTAATGATAACTTTATCAAGCTATATAATAAGTTTTCTCCTGGTCCAATTACGTTCATCTTGAAATTAAAGAAAAGTTCTAAAATTTCTAAATTTGTGACTAATAAACAAAAAAGTCTCGCTGTTCGTTTCCCGAAACATCCTTTGTTTAGAAAACTACTTAAAAGTTTAAATTATCCATTAGCTGCTCCCAGTGCAAATATGTCTACTAGATTAAGCTCAGTTAAAGCTTCCGATGTGATTGAAGAGTTTGGATCAAAAATTAAATATGTCTTAGATGGGGGGAAATGTAAGATAGGCTTAGAGTCAACAATTGTTAATCTTTTAGATAAACCAACAATACTTAGATATGGAGGATTAGATATTTTAAAAATAAAAAAAGTATTAAATAAAAAAGTTTTGGTTAAAACTACCTCAAAAAAAAAAATTGCACCTGGACAATTTCCTCTACATTACTCTCCTGGTATTCCATTAAGAATAAATGCTAAAAAACCAAAAAAAGATGAAGCTTTTGTATTAATAAAAAAGAGAAAAACTAAATTTAAAAATTACTACTATTTAAGTAAAAATAATGATCTTCAACAATCTGCTAAAAATCTATACACAACATTAAGAAAAATTAAAAAAGATGGTTATAAAATGATTGCAGTTGAAAAAATTCAAAACAAAGGTATTGGCATAACAATAAATGACAGATTAAGTAGAGCCTCAAAATATTAAATGACTAATTCTGTTGAAGTAATTAATTTATCCAAAAGTTATAAGTCAAAACAAGCTGTATATAATATAAACTTTAAAATTAATGAAAATGAAATAGTTGGTCTCTTAGGACCAAATGGATGTGGAAAAACAACTACAATTGGAATGATGCTTGGATTATTAAAGCCAACCAGTGGACAAGTTTTAATTAATGGAATGGATATTGAAAAAAACAAAAATTCTCTTCTTCATAAAATGAATTTTATTTCTCCATACATAGAATTACCAAAAAAACTTACAGTGAGGCAAAATTTAGTAGTCTATGGAAAATTATATAATGTGAATAATCTTAACAATCAAATTGACTACTTATCCAATAAGTTAAGATTAAATGAACTATTAGACAATATTACGGGAGAACTTTCTTCTGGACAAAAAAATAGAGTAAGTTTAGCAAAAGCATTAATTAATAATCCCACTGTACTTTTGCTTGATGAACCAACTGCATCTTTGGATCCTGAGACTGGAGATTTTGTTAGAACTTTTTTAGAAAATTATAAAAAAGAAAATAAAATATCAGTATTACTTGCTTCACATAATATGGATGAGGTTAAGAGATTGTGTGACACAGTGTTGATGATGAAAGATGGCATAATAGTAGATAGAGGTACCCCTGATCATTTAATTACAAAACATGGAAGAAAAAATTTAGAGGAAGTTTTTTTAGAACTTGTGAGAAATAAAAATGAATTTAACTAGAATTTATGGTCTTTTTTTAAGACACTTTTATCTAATTACAAGATCATTTCCTAGAATTTTAGATTTGATTTATTGGCCATCTATTCAAATTACATTATGGGGATTTATTTCAAATTTTTTTGCTGAACATAGCACTTATTATAATGGAGCTGTTGGCGTAATACTCTCTTGTGCAATTCTGTATGATTTCTTATTTAGAACTAGCATTGGATTTAATATGTTATTTTTAGAGGAAATTTGGAGCAGAAATTTTACCAACTTATTTATTGCTCCAATGAAAATCAGTGAAATTATTGTATCACTTGTTTTTACTGCTTTAATTAGAGCTTTAATCGGTTTAGTTCCAGCAATATTATTAACCTCCCCTCTGTTTGGAATTTCTTTATTAGATTTAGGCATACCTCTAGCATTTCTTTTTTTAAGTTTATATGTTTTTGGAATTACCCTAGGTTTATTTGTGTCTGCAGGATTGATGAGATTTGGTCCATCTTTTGAAAATATTGCATGGTCGACTATGTTCTTACTGGCACCGTTTGGTTGTATTTATTACCCAGTTGAAACTTTACCAGAGATTTTTCAATCAATTGCTTATGCTCTTCCATTAGTTTACATTTTTGAAGAAACAAGAAATATCTTAGTTAATCAATCTGTAAATTATGAGAATATCATTCAGGCTATTTATTTAAACTGTGCTTATATAATTGCTGCAGTATCAGTATTTTACTACTCTTTTGATAAAGCTAGAGAAAAAGGAACTTTAATAAATATAGGTGAATAAATCTAAAAAACCACAAGTAATTGAACTATTTGCTTAAAAAACAAAATACAAAAATATATGATAAAAACTTATTAAATAATATAATGAGTATAAATAAGTAATGAACTATATAATTGTAATTCCAGCTCGATATAAATCAAAAAGATTACCAGGAAAACCTTTAGCAAATATTGGAGGCTTGCCAATGATAGTTAGAACTTATAATCAGTGTAAGAAGGTTGTTGATAGAAACAAAATTGTAGTAGCAACTGATAATCTAAAAATTAAAAAAATATGTGATAACTATAATATCAGATCAATAATTACATCTGATAAATGCTTAACTGGGACCGATAGAGTCGCGGAAGTTGCAAAAAAAATTAATTGTAATTTTTATATAAATGTACAGGGAGATGAGCCTTTTTTCAATCCACAGGATCTTAAAAAATTGATTAATGAAGCTATTAAAAATCCAAAAGAAATAATAAATGGTTACACAGAAATAAAAGATAAAAAATTATTTTTTAACTCTTCAATTCCTAAATTGATTTTTGATAAAAATAGTTATTTGCTCTACATGTCAAGAGGGCCAATTCCTTCAAACAAAAAATACAACTTTGAAAAAGCATGGAGACAAATATGCGCATATTCATTTCCCAAAAAAATGTTGGAAGCATTTTCTAAAATTAAAAAAAAAACACCTATAGAATCTATTGAAGATATTGAAATTTTAAGATTTTTAGAACAAGGTTACAAAGTAAAAATGATAAAAATGTCAAATAAATCTTTGGCTGTAGACAATAAAGAAGATCTTAAAAAAGCAAAAATTTATTTGAAATTCAAAAATTTAAATTGATTAAATATAATTGATATTCTTGAATTTGCAGTGATATAAAAAAATATGAAAATTATTTATATTATGGTGCGCCTGCTAGGAGTCGAACCCAGAACCTCCTGATCCGAAGTCAGGCGCTCTATCCAGTTGAGCTACAAGCGCATATAGTATTAATATTACATTTTATGGAGAAAAACATTAATTTTATAGTTGAAGAAAATGAAAATAATCTAAGAGTTGATGTTTTAATCAACAAAAGAGAAAAGCTGATTAGCCGAACCAGAATTAAAAATTTAATTCTTAAAGAAAAACTAAAATTAAATGACGAAATTATTAAAAATCCCTCCAAAAAAGTTTTAACTGGTGACAAATTAAGCCTCAATATCCCAGAACCTCAAGAAGCTTCACTTAAACCCTATGATTTCAAACTAGATATTGTTCATGAAGATAATGACCTTTTAGTAATTAACAAACCAGCTGGAATTATTATGCACCCAGGTGCTGGAAACTACGACAAAACAATTGTTAATGCTTTAATGCATTATGATAATAACTCACTATCAACTATTGGAGATGAACTTAGACCAGGGATTGTACATAGAATTGATAAGAATACTTCAGGTTTAGTTGTTATTGCAAAAAATAATGAAACGCATGAAAACTTGTCAAAACAATTTAGCAATCATACAATCACAAGAGTTTATCAACTTTTAATTTGGGGAAAACTAAGACCTTCATCTGGTATAATTGACACTTTTATAACTCGAAGCTCAAAGAACAGACAATTAATGGAAGTTAGTCGATCGAAAGGTAAGCAAGCAATTACAAATTATAAAACGATTGAAATTTTTGAAAACGATAAAACTCCAACATTAAGTTTAGTAGAGTGTAAATTAGAAACTGGAAGAACTCATCAAATTCGTGTCCATATGACTTATCTGGGAAATAGTATTGTTGGAGATGATAAATATAAAAAAAGATACAAGAAGTTAAAAAATATTGATTTGGGAATAGAAAGCTCTATTTCAAATTTAGATAGACAATTTTTGCATGCAAAAACTCTAGGATTTATTCATCCCACAACTAATGAGGAAATGATTTTTTCCTCAATTTTGCCACAAGAACTAAATAATTTATTAAAAATGCTTAGAAATACTAACGAATAAATCATTGAAAATTTAAAATAGTTAATTAAATAAATACATTCATGAACGCAACATTTAATAGCAATGTACCGGCTCTTTCAAATGAGGGAGGTCTCTCTGCATATTTAGAACAAATAAAAAAGTTTCCAATGTTAGCTGCAGAAGAAGAATATATGTTAGCTAAAAATTGGAAAACTACAGGAAATATAAAAGCAGCTGAAAAATTAGTAACAAGTCATTTGAGACTAGTTGCTAAAATTGCAATGGGCTACAAAGGATATGGGCTGCCTGTGAATGAAATGATTTCTGAAGGTAATGTTGGTCTCATGCAAGCAGTCAAAAAATTTGAACCCGAAAAAGGTTTTAGATTAGCAACATATGCTATGTGGTGGATAAAAGCATCTATTCAAGAATATATATTAAGATCTTGGAGCTTAGTTAAAATAGGAACTACTACAGCTCAAAAGAAATTATTCTTTAATCTTAAAAAAATAAAAAATCAAATTGCTCCTCAAACTGAAGGTGATTTAAGAGACGAACATGTAAATGAAATAGCTAATAAATTAGATGTAAGTAAAGATGAAGTTGTTTCTATGAATAGAAGACTTTCTGGTAAAGAATTTTCATTAAACGCTCAAGTAGGTGAAGATGGAGATGAATGGCAAGATTGGTTAGTTGATAAAGAACTAGATCATGATTTAAAGTTTGCCCATCAAGAAGAAATGGAACAAAGAAAAGATCTATTAAAAAATTCAATCAAAGTCTTGAATGAAAGAGAAAGAGAAATTTTATACTCTAGAAGGCTAAATGATAATCCAACAACTTTAGAGGATTTAAGTAAAAAATATAAGATTAGTAGAGAAAGAGTAAGACAAATAGAAAATAAAGCATTTGAAAAATTACAAAAGCAAATGTTACTAATGGCAAAATCTAAAAACCTGCTGCCAGTAAATTAAATATCAAATGGATTTTCAACTAAAATAGTATCGTCTCTTTCAGGGCTAGTTGATACACTTGAGACTTTAGCACCTATAAACTCTTCTACTGCATAAATATATTTTTTTGCATTTTCAGGTAAATCATCCATATCTTTAATACCATTAGTAGATGTTTTCCATCCAGGAAATATTTTATAGACTGGCTTTATTTTTAATTGATCTTCAACAGCAGCAGGCAAATAATCAATTTTTTTTCCATCAAGTTCATATTCAACACACATCTTGATTTCATCTAGTTCATCAAGAACATCAAGTTTAGTAAGTGCAATACCATCTATACCTGAAATTTTTATTGTTTGTCTTACCAATACACCGTCAAACCAACCACATCTTCTTTTTCTACTAGTCACAGTGCCAAACTCTTTTCCACGTGTACC
>JAOHJV010000014.1 GCA_028100865.1 Candidatus Pelagibacter sp.
ATTTTAATCCAACTACCAAATTAGATAGTGATGAAAAAAAAATATTAAAAGATTGGCAAGTAGAAAAAGATAAAAAGATAATTCTTTTACCTGGAAGATTAACAGCGTGGAAGGGACAAGAGGTTTTTATAGAGGCGGTTAATTTAGTTAATATTGAACTTGGATACGAGGCTTTTTTTGCTGTAATACTTGGAAGTGATCAAGGTAGAGATCTATATAAAAAAAAACTTATCAGACTTACAGAGCAACATAGATTAGTTAATCAGGTAAAATTTATTGATCATTGTAAGGATATGGCCTTAGCTTACAAAGTTTCAGATATAGTGGTATCAGCTTCAATTGAACCTGAAGCTTTCGGAAGAGTTGCTGTTGAAGCTCAATCAATGGAAAGGCCAATAATTGCAAGCAATATTGGTGGGTCTAATGAAACTATAATTGATGAAAAAACTGGATTTTTATTTGAGTCTAATAATGCAAAATCATTAAGTATAAAAATTTTAAAAGTACTTTCTATGGATGAATCGTCATTACAATCAATAGGTAAAGAAGGAAGAAAAAACATAATTCAAAAATTTAATGTTGAAAAAATGTGCTTTTCTACTTATTCAGAGTATAAAAGATTATTAAATTAATGCCTATTATTACATTACCAGATGGAAATAATTTAACATTTCCAAACAAAGTTTCAGGTCTAGATGTAGCTGAAAAAATTAGTAAGTCTCTTGCTAAACAAGCTATGGTCATAAGTGTTGATGGTGATTTAAAAGATTTAGATTTTTTAATAGAAAAAGATTGTTCTATTAAAATTTTTACATCAAAAAACCCTGAGGGTTTAGAAACTATAAGACATGATACAGCTCATATATTGGCTATGGCTGTTCAAGAATTATTTCCTGGAACACAAGTAACTATTGGGCCAGTTATTGAAAATGGTTTTTATTATGATTTTGCAAGAAAAGAACCTTTTACCGAGAATGATTTAGAAAAAATTGAAAATAAAATGAAAGAAATTGTGGATAGAAATGAAATCACAAAAAGAGAAGTTTGGGAGAGAAATAAAGCTATTTCACATTTTAAAGAAAAAGGAGAAATTTACAAAGCAGAATTAATTGAAGCAATTCCAGAAAATGAAGATGTGTCTATTTATTTTCATGGAGCTTGGCATGACCTATGTAAAGGGCCTCATCTTTCTTCAACAGGTAAAATTGGAAAATTTTTCAAACTTACTAAAGTTTCAGGAGCCTATTGGAGAGGAGACTCCAATAATGAAATGTTGCAAAGAATATATGGAACAAGCTGGGCAACCCAAAAAGATTTAGATGAATATTTAAAAAGAATTGAAGAAGCAGAAAAAAGAGATCATCGAAAACTTGGAAAAGAAATGGATTTATTTCATTTTAGAGAAGAAAGTCCAGGTTCAGTATTTTGGCATGAAAGAGGATGGGCTTTATTCCAAAAATTGATTAATTATATGAGAGGTAGACAGGATGCTGCTGGTTATAAAGAAGTAAATACTCCTGAAATATTAGATAGACAGTTATGGGAAAAATCTGGTCATTGGGAAAAATACGGTGAAAATATGTACACATCAGAAACTCCAGACGAAAAAGTATTTGCGATTAAACCCATGAATTGTCCTGGCCATATTCAGGTATTCAATCAAGGTTTGAAAAGTTATAAAGACCTTCCTTTACGTATAACTGAATTTGGAAAAGTACATCGTTATGAACCATCTGGAGCACTCCATGGTTTATTAAGAGTTAGAGCATTCACCCAAGATGATGCTCATATATTTTGTTCGGAGGATCAAATTACAGGTGAATGTTTAGAAGTGACTAATTTAATTTTAGATATTTATAAAGATTTAGGTTTTGAAAATGTAATTTTAAAATATGCAGATAGACCAGATGTAAGAGTTGGTGAAGATGAAGTTTGGGATAAAGCAGAAGCTTCATTGCTTGAAGCAGTTAAAGCATCTAAGTTAGAATATAGTATTAATAAGGGTGAGGGTGCATTTTATGGTCCAAAAATTGAATTTGTATTAAGAGATGCAATTGGTAGAGATTGGCAGTGCGGAACTTTGCAAGTTGATTTAAATTTACCAGCAAGATTAGATGCTTCTTATGTTGATAAAGATGGAACTAAAAAAGTACCCGTAATGCTTCATCGAGCATTATTTGGTTCATTAGAAAGATTTATTGGAATTCTTATTGAAAATTATGCAGGTAAGTTTCCTTTTTGGATTTCTCCATTACAAACAGTTGTGATACCAATTTCAGAAGAATTTGATGATTATGCTATTGAAGTATCAAAAAAAATTAAACAAGCAGGTATTAGTTCAAATGTTGATTTAAAAAAACAAAATTTAAATTACAAAATAAGAGATCATTCATTAGCAAAAATACCTCTTTTGTTAATTTGTGGTAAAAAAGAAGTTGACTCTAACTCGGTAACGATTAGAAGATTAGACACTAACAAACAAGAAAATATGGATATAGACCAATTTTTAAAAACATTCTCTGCTTTAAATAAAGCATCCTCAAACTAAGTGGCAGATTTTAAACAAAATTACTTTCAAAGAAGAACAAAAGATAGAGGTCCAAGATCTAATAATAGAATCTCGTCTCCTGATGTTCAGGTTATAGCAAGTGATGGTGAAAATCTTGGTGTGATGAATACCAATGAAGCTATTTCAATGGCAAAAAATCAAGGGCTAGATTTAATAGAGATAGCAGCTAATGCAAATCCACCTGTTTGTAAAATTATGGATATGGGTAAGTTTAAATATGATGCCCAGAAGAAAGCAAATATTGCTAAGAAAAAACAAAAAATTGTTTTATTAAAAGAGATTAAAATGAGACCTGTAACAGAAACTCATGATTATGATTTTAAGGTTAAAAATGCAAAAAAATTTATTGCTAAAGGGGATAAAGTAAAATTTACTGTAAGATTTAAAGGTCGTGAATTACAACATTCTCATTTAGGAAAAGAATTGATGGATAAGATCAAAGAAGACATGAAGGATATTGGTAAGGTAGAATTGCACCCTAAGTTTGATGGTAAGCAAATGATCATGGTAATTCAGCCTTTATAGGCCTTAATATAGGTTGTAAATTTATATCAATCTTTGTATAACACCGCAGAATTATGCCAAAATTAAAAACAAAAAGCTCAGCTAAAAAAAGATTTAAAATATCGGCTACTGGAAAAGTAATGACTGCCCAAGCTGGTAAAAGACACGGTATGATTAAAAGAACGAATTCTCAAATAAGAAAATTAAGAGGCACAACAGCTATGTCTAAGCAAGATAGCAAAATTGTTAAATCATACATGCCCTACAGTTTAAGAGGTTAATAATGGCAAGAGTAAAAAGAGGCGTAACTAGCAAAGCAAAACATAAAAAAGTTTTAAAGGCTGTCAAAGGTCAATGGGGCAGAAGAAAAAATACTATCAGAGTTGCAAAGCAAGCGATGGAAAAAGCGATGCAATATGCTTACAGAGATAGAAGAAATAAAAAAAGAGATTTCAAATCTTTGTGGATACAAAGAATTAATGCCGGTGTTAGAGCTGAAGGATTAACTTATTCTAAATTTATCAATGGTCTTGGAAAATGTGGCATAAAAATTGATAGAAAAATTTTAGCTGAAATTGCTTACGATAGCCCAGAAGCATTTAAAACAATTGTTCAAAAAGCCCAATCCGCTTTAAATTAATCTTCGCTATTGTTTTTATTTCTTAAGGAAATAATCTATCAATATGTCAGACATAAAAAATATTCAAAATGACTACTCGGCTAAACTTAGCAATAATTTAAGTTTAGAAGAAATTAATCAAATCAAGACGGAGTTATTTGGCAAAAACGGTTTGATCTCTTCCCAATTCAAAAATATTGGATCTATTCCAGAGACAGACAGAAAAAAATTTGCATCAGATCTTAATCAAATTAAGGATGAGTTACAAAATTTAATAACTAGTAAAATTAATGAAATTGAATCAAAAAAAATAAATGAAAAATTAGAAAAAGAAAAAATTGATGTAACTCTTCCCGAAAGATCTTTTGTTAGAGGTAAAATTCATCCTGTTTCACAAACTATAGATGAAATTTCATCAATTTTTTCTGAGATAGGTTTTAGTGTTGAAGAGGGCCCAGATATTGAAAATGAGTATAACAATTTTACAGCTTTAAATACACCTGACAATCACCCAGCAAGAGATATGCATGACACGTTTTATCTTGATGAGAATAAAGAAATTTTATTAAGGACTCATACATCTCCAGTTCAAATTAGAACAATGCTAAAAGATAAACCTCCATTTAAGATTATTGCGCCTGGAAGAACTTATAGGTCGGATAGTGACCAAACTCATGCACCAATGTTTCATCAAGTAGAAGGTTTACATATAGATAAAGATATAAACATGGGACATTTAAAGGGCTGCTTAAATTATTTTATTAAAGAATTTTTTGAAGTTGAAAAAATTAAAATGCGATTTAGACCAAGTCACTTCCCTTTTACTGAACCATCAGCTGAAGTAGATATTGGTTATGAAATTAAAGATGGAAAAATTGTTATTGGAGAAGGAGACCAATGGCTTGAAATATTGGGTTGTGGAATGGTTCATCCCAATGTTTTGAAAAATGTGAAAGTCGATCCATCAAAGTATCAAGGTTATGCATTTGGAATAGGAATTGATCGATTAGCGATGCTTAAATATGGGATTAATGATCTAAGAGCTTTTTTTGATTGTGATTATAGATGGTTAAATCATTTTGGATTTGATCCTTTAGATGTACCAACAAATTATAGAGGTTTAAGTCGATGAAAATCACATTTGATTGGTTGAAAGATCATTTAGACACAAAATTAAATGAAGATAAGCTTTTAGAACAGCTGACAAATGTTGGGCTTGAGGTTGAAAGTGTAGAAAACTTATCAGCTGGTCTTGATTTATTTAAAGTAGCAAAAATTTTAAAGACAGAAAAACATCCAAATGCTGATCGACTAAAAGTTTGTGACGTCGATGTGGGAGAAAAAGAAATCAAAAAAGTTGTGTGTGGTGCACTCAATGCAAGAGAAGGATTAATTACAATATATGCTCCTCCAGGAGCCATTGTTCCAAAAAGTAAAGTAAAATTGGTGGTAGCTAAAATTAGGAACGTTACTTCTTACGGGATGCTTTGTTCTGAGTCTGAATTAAATTTATCAGACGAAAGTGATGGAATAACTGAATTGTCATCAAAAAAATATGAAAAGAGTATTGGAAAAAGTTATTTCTCAAAATCAAATTCCAATCTTATAGATCTATCGATTACTCCTAATAGGCCAGATTGCCTTGGTGTTAGAGGAATAGCGAGAGATCTTGCTGCTTCAGGTTTTGGAAAATTAAAAAATTTAAAAGGAAAAAAAATTAAGTCAAATGTGAAACAAACTTTAAAAGTTAAAATTAATAAAGAAAAAAATCAAGCTTGTAGTTCTTTTGGTAGCTGTTTAATTGCTAATGTAAAAAATACTGAAAGCCCTAAATGGTTAAAAGATAAACTAGTTTCAATTGGACAAAAACCAATTTCAGCAATAGTTGATATTACCAACTATGTAATGCTTGATATTAATCGTCCACTACATGCTTATGATGCAGATAAAATAGAAAAAAGTATTGTAGTTAGGAATTCAAAATCTGGTGAAGATTTTACAGCTCTCGATAATAAAAATTATAAATTAGATGATGGGATGTGTGTAATTAGCGATAACGAAGGTGTGTTAGGATTAGGTGGAATTATTGGAGGCACAAGGTCAGGTACTGAATTCGATACAAAAAATATTTTATTGGAGTCAGCTTATTTTGAGCCCAGATCTATTAGAAGTACATCAAAAAAATTAAACCTAGATACAGATGCAAAGTTTAGGTTTGAAAGAGGTATTGATCCATTATCGATTGAAGATGGATTAAATAAAGCAGCACTATTAATTAAAGAGATTTGTGGAGGTGAAATTAGTAAAATTGACATTCAAACAATCGAAACAGTAAAAGCTAAAACCATAAAATTTGATACTAATTTATTTGAAAAAATAACAGGATTTAAAATTTCAATTAAGGAAATGGTTAAAATCTTAGAAGATCTTGGTTTTAAAATTAAAAAGGAAAAAAAACATTTAAAATTAACCATCCCAACTTGGAGACCAGATATTTCACATGAAATAGATATTGTTGAAGAGCTAGTAAGAATAACTGGTTATGATAAGATAAAAATTATAGATCCAATTAAAGAAAGAACTCAATCTACTTTAACTCAGTCGCAAAAGTTATTTCATTTTTTGCAAAGAGCAATTGCTTCTAAAGGTTATTTAGAGGCAATAACATGGTCATTTACTGACTCAAATTATAATGATCTTTTTAAAGATAAGAATAAAGAAATTAAAATTGTAAATCCCATAAGTTCTGACCTAGGTGTTTTAAGGAACTCAATATTTTCAAATTTAATTATGTATATGAATAAAAATTTGGATAGAGGTTTTAAAGATTTATCAATATTTGAAATAGGACCAGTTTTTACCGGTTCTAGTCCAGGTGAACAAAACACTGTGGTATGTGGACTATCAGCAGGCAAAAGATCAAGACTATCTTGGATTGAAAAAGAGAGAAATGTTGATGTATTTGATATTAAAAGAGATGTAGTTCAAACTTTAGTTGAAGCAGGATATAATTCAGACAAGTTTTTTATAGATAGCGAAACACCAAATTACTATCATCCAGGTAAGTCTGGTAGATTATTTATAAATAGAGGCAAAGATCAAATAGCAGCATATTTTGGTGAAATTCATCCAAATATTATAAAAAAAATAGATATTAAAACAGAATCCCTAGTTGGCTTTGAAATTTTCTTAGATAATTTAAAATTACCAAAAAAAACATTAAATGATCAAAAAACTAAATTTGAAGTCTCAGATTATCAAAAGTCTGAAAGAGACTTTGCGTTTATAGTTAATAAAGAAGTTGAAGCTCAAGATTTAATTAATGCCATCTCAAGTGTGGATCAAAAACTTATAAGTAATATTAAAGTTTTTGATGTTTACGATGGTGAAAATATTCCAGAAAATCAAAAATCAATAGCAATTAGTGTAACTATACAATCATCTGAAAAAACATTGAATGATAATGATTTAGAAAACATTAATAACTCTATAATTAAATCAGTTGAAAGTAAAACTGGCGCTAAGATACGTTCTTAAAACAAATGAGCAATATCGATAATATTAGAAATTTTGCGATTATTGCTCACATCGATCATGGCAAATCTACAATAGCAGATAGAATAATTCATAGTTGTGGTGGTCTTACCGAAAGAGAAATGAAGGCACAAGTTTTAGATTCCATGGATATTGAACGTGAAAGAGGAATTACTATTAAGGCTCAAACTGTAAAACTAAACTACAAAGCTAAAGATGGTAAAAATTATATTTTAAATATAATTGATACTCCTGGACATGTGGATTTTAGCTATGAAGTTAGTAGATCACTTTACGCGTGTGAAGGATCAATTTTAATTGTTGATAGTACTCAAGGAGTAGAAGCTCAAACTTTGGCTAATGTTTATCAAGCACTAGATACCAATCATGAGATAGTTCCAGTTTTAAATAAAGTTGATCTACCAGCTTCAGATTTGGAAAAAACAAAAAAACAAATAGAAGAGGTTATAGGTATTGATACAGAAAATGCCATTCCCTGTTCTGGAAAAACGGGTGAGGGAATAGAAAATATATTAGAGCAAATTATTGTGTCATTGCCCGCTCCAGTAGGTGAGGAAGATTCAGATCTAAAATGTTTATTAGTTGATAGTTGGTATGACACTTATATGGGTGTCGTCATTTTAGTAAGAGTTATTAATGGAAAAATTTTCAAAAATATGAAAATTAAAATGATGTCCACTAATCAAGAATATATAGTTGAAAAAGTTGGTGTATTTACACCAAAAGCTACAGATATTAACGAATTAAATGCTGGAGAAATTGGTTTTATAACCACAGGAATAAAAATTTTGTCTGAAACAAAAGTTGGAGACACTATTTGTGATGCAGCTAAGCCACTTATAGAAGCCTTACCAGGTTTTAAACCAAGTAAACCAGTTGTTTTTTGTGGATTGTTTCCTGTTGATAGTTCAGAATATCAAAAATTAAAAGATGGTTTAGCAAAACTTCAATTAAATGATGCTAGCTTTTCTTTTGAGGCTGAGTCATCTACCGCTTTAGGTTTAGGATTTAGATGTGGTTTTTTAGGATTATTACACCTTGAAATAATTACAGAGAGATTAGAAAGAGAATTTGATGTAAATTTACTAACAACAACACCTGGTGTTGTTTATAAAGTATATTTAAATAATGGTGATGTTATTGATTTACATAATCCATCTGGCTTACCCGATCCCACTCTAATAAAACGTATTGAAGAACCTTGGATTAAGGCAACAATTATAACACCTGATCAATATTTAGGGCCAATTATCAAATTATGTCAGGATAAAAGAGGAACACAAACAAACTTAAGTTACTCTGGTAATAGAGCTGTCATAAATTATGAGCTACCACTAAATGAGGTAGTTTTTGATTTTAATGATAAAATTAAATCAATGACAAGTGGCTACGCAAGTTTCGATTATGAAATTGTAGATAACAGAGAAGGAGATCTGGTCAAGCTTGGAATTTTAGTGAATGCTGAACCAGTGGACGCTTTAGCAATGATGATCCATAAAGATTTTGCCCAAAAAACGGGAAGAGAAGTTTGTGAAAAATTAAAAGATTTAATACCAAGGCATAATTTTATGATACCTGTCCAGGCAGCAATAGGAGGTAAGATTATTGCGAGAGAAACTATTAAGGGCTTCAAGAAAGATGTTTTGACTAAAATTCATGGTGGTGGAGCCACAGATAGAAAAAGAAAACTTCTTGAAAAACAAAAAAAAGGGAAAGCTAGAGGAAAGCAGTTTGGTAGAGTTGAGATTCCTCAAGAAGCATTTATTGGTGTTCTTAAAATTTCAAAAGAAAAATAATTGGAGAGGTGGCCGAGTGGTTGAAGGCGCACGCTTGGAAAGCGTGTAAAGGAGCAATTCTTTCATGGGTTCGAATCCCATTCTCTCCGCCACTAAATAAGCCTCTATTTATAGTCTTAATAAGCTCTTTTTTACTTAATTAAGTGAAGATAAATCAGCATTTTTTATAAAAAATGTTATAATTTTTTTTTCCAAAAAATTAAAAAATGACAAATAAAAATACATATCAGGCAGACTCCATTAAAGTTTTAAAAGGTCTTGAGGC
Source organism: Candidatus Pelagibacter sp. (assembly GCA_028100865.1). The sequence goes on from JAOHJV010000014.1 coordinate 9,309, forward strand.
AGTTAGAAAAAGACCGGGAATGTATATTGGAGACACCGATGATGGTACTGGTTTACATCATATGGTTTATGAGGTTGTTGATAACTCCATAGATGAAGCCTTAGCAGGTCACTGTAAAAATATTAATGTGAGAATTAACTCAGATGGAACTATTACAGTAAATGATGATGGTAGAGGAATTCCTGTTGATATGCATAAAGGAGAAAAAAAATCAGCAGCAGAAGTTATCATGACACAACTACATGCAGGTGGAAAATTTGATCATGACTCATACAAAGTCTCAGGTGGACTTCATGGAGTTGGGGTTTCTGTTGTTAATGCCTTGTCTGAGACTTTACAATTAGAGATAAATAGAGATGGAAAGAAGCATTATATAGAATTCAAAAATGGTGAAGCAAAAGCACCATTAAAAGTTACTGGAAAATCCAAAGGAACTGGAACTCAAATTACATTTTCACCTTCAAAAGAAATTTTTTCTTCTACAAAATTTAGTGCGAATATTCTTATTAAAAGAATGAGAGAATTGGCCTTCTTAAATAAAGGTATTAAAATTATTTTTACTGATGCTAGTTTAAAAAAAGAGAAAGTATCTGAATTTAGATTCGATGGTGGTGTACTTGAGTTTGTAGATTTTCTAGATGAAAAAAGGGAAAAACTACAAAATAAAAATGGGAATGACTTATTTAAAAAACCAATTTATATAGAAGGAAAAAAAGATAACATTGAACTTGAGTGTTCTTTAAAATGGAATGCAAGCTATGCTGAAGACATTTTTCCTTATACTAATAATATTTACCAAAAAGATGGTGGAACACATTTATTGGGCTTTAGAAGTGCTTTAACTAGAGTTATTAATAAATATGCAAATGAACATAATTTACTTAAGAAAAATAAGTTGGCAATCTCAGGAGATGACATTAAAGAGGGTCTGACTTGTGTATTATCTACCAAAATTCCTGATCCTAAATTTTCATCGCAGACTAAAGATAAGCTAGTTTCTTCAGAAGTTAGAATGATTGTAGAAACTGTTGTAAATGAAAAATTATCTATATGGTTCGATCAAAATCCATCAGTGGCGAAAATAATTTTAGCAAAGGTTATTCAAGCTGCAATGGCAAGAGATGTAGCCAGAAAAGCTCGAGAAAATGTAAGAAGAAAAGGTGCTTTAGAATTAAGTGGTCTTCCTGGAAAATTAGCTGATTGTCAAATAGGAAAACAAGATGGTACAGAATTGTTTATTGTAGAAGGTGATTCAGCGGGTGGATCAGCTAAACAAGGAAGAAATAGAGCTAATCAAGCCGTATTACCTTTAAGAGGTAAAATTTTGAATACCTATGTAGAGGATTTATCAGCTAAGAAGAATGGTAATGGTGATAGTTCTGAACAGCAAAGAACTAAAGCTTTGTCAAAAATGATATCATCTAATGAAATTGTTACTTTAATCAATGCATTGGGTTTAGATCCAAAAGTACAGGAAATAGATTTAAAAGATCTTAGATATGGAAAGATTATTATTATGACGGATGCTGATGTAGATGGATCTCATATTAGAGCTCTGTTGTTAACTTTTTTTAATAACAAACCATTTAATAAATTAATTGAAAATGGACACGTATATTTG
>JAOHJV010000015.1 GCA_028100865.1 Candidatus Pelagibacter sp.
AATGAAACCCAATCAATAACATTTAGACCAAGTAAGAAAATTAAAAATATTTCTTGATCTAAAAGAGTATTGTCCACTGAGAAAATTATAATTCTAATTAGGTATCCTATTATTTTAGATAAAAAATATGTTTGAACCCCAAACATAAAAATACCAACTATACTTCTAATCAATCCAAAAAGTTCTGCTCCTTTAAATCCCAGGGAAGACCTTAATAAAACGGAAAAAGGTAGTCCATGTTTTTGAGATGGTTTTCCAATCAAATTTGAGAAAAAATAAACCAATATTGAGCCCAGTATAGTTCCAAAAAAAACTACAAATGTGCTTAAGCTATAAATTGTATAAAGTGAAGCTATTAGAGAAAAACCTATAATACTTTGAACATTTACACCCCAAAAACAAAAAAGATCCTTCCAATCCCACGTTTTATAATTTGGGTTAACTGTTACAAGATCCCAATTTGAAAGAGAGTATTTAACTTTTGGCTGATTCACTAAAAATTATATTAAACTAATAATTTCTACTGTCCATAAAGATAGGCTGGTAACCATAATGCAATCTTAGGAAATACAATAATTAATATTAATCCTATTACTTGGATAACCATAAATTGCATCATTCCATAATAAATATCTTTTAAATCCCATTCTGGCACAACACCTTTCAAGAAATATGCTGACAAAGCTACAGGTGGAGACAGCCAGGCCGTCTGGAGATTGACTGCCACTAAAATTGCAAACCACGTCAAATTAAAACCTAAAGCTTCAACTAAAGGTAAAATTATTGGAATTATAATCATTACTATTGGTACCCACTCTAGTGGCCAACCTAATAAAAAGATCATAACCATAATTAATGCTAAAATTAAATATTTATTCATTTCAAGACCTAATAAAAAATCTGTAAGCAACATTGGTGTTCCTAGTCTAGAAAACACAGCACCAAAAAAGTTTGAAGCAGCAACCAAAACCATAATCAACGCAGAAATTTCTAAAGTTTTAACTAGCGCATCTTGCAGTTTTTTTAATGTTAATTTTTTATATGCTAGAGCTAAAAGTAAAGAACCCATTGCTCCACACCCAGCAGCCTCTGTTGGTGTTGCAAATCCAAATAAAATACTACCGAGTGCAGCAAAAACTAAGGCAGCTGGTGGAACTAATCCTAAAAAGAATTCAATCCAAACTTGCTTCATACTAGTTGCTCTAAGTTCTGGTGGTAAAACTGGACCTAGACTTGGATCTATCCAGCATCTAATTGTTGTGTATGCAGCGTAAAGTGTTGCAAGTAAAATTCCTGGAATGATTGCTGCTGCAAATAAATCTGTTACTGGTATTTCCATTATAGGACCCATAACTACTAACATGATACTTGGAGGAATTAATATTCCTAAAGTTCCTCCAGCAGTAATTGTTCCTGCTGCTAGTCTTACGTTATATCCAGATCTATTCATAGATTTTGCGGCCATAATTCCTAATATTGTAACTGATGCTCCAACAATTCCGGTAGCTGCTGCAAATACTACTGAAACAAATAAAACTGCGTAATATAATGAGCCTCTTACTTTGGCTAGCATCAACTGGAATGCCGAAAACAATCTTTCCATTAATCCAGCTTGCTCCATCATAATACCCATAAAGACAAAGAGCGGGACGGCAGCCAAGGTTTGTTCGGTCATAACCATCGAGAACTGCAAGGTCATTAAATAAAAAACTAATTTTCCAAAACCTAAATAACCAAACACAAACCCTAAAAAAATTAGAGTAAAAGAAATTGGAAACCCAACAAAAATAGAAAAGAGCATTACCCCAATTAAAATGAAACCTAAAACAGCTGGATCTATAAATTCTGCTAACATTTATTCTTGCTCTCCTGGCCACACACCTTTGGTAGCAGCCCAGTAACTTTTAAATAATTCTGAAACACCTTGGATTATTAAAAAAACTATTCCAAACCATAAGGAAGCTTTTATTGGCCACATATAAGGCATCCATGCAGTATCCATTCCTCTTTCGCCTCTCATAATCGATTCTTGGACAAAGCCAGTAGTCATATAAAGAAAGACAATTAAACCTGGGAAATAGAATAATAAGTACAGCCAGAAATCTATTCTGCCTTGCGTTTTTGTTTTGAAATTTCTGTATAAAAAATCTGCTCTAATATGAACACCTTTAGATAAAGCATATCCTGCACCAAGCATGAATAAAGCTCCATACATAAATCTACTCATGTCATAAGCCCACATTGTAGGGGCTGTAAATAATTTTCTAGCTAAAACTTCGTAAGTCATAGCTAAAATTAAAGGCACTGTTATCCAGCAAACAACATTCCCTACCCGTTTACTAAATAAATCAATTTTTGTAATTGAAGATGCCATCCACGTAGGCATGCTCTTTGGCATTTGACCAGAACCACCCCTTCTTTCAGCTATCATCTCATCAGAGATATCAAGTTTCATAGGTTTAATTGGTTTTTTTGGTTTGTGGTTTCTTGGCATTTAAAATTCTTAAGTAATTAAAAAAAAGCGGGCAATTAATTGCCCGCTTTATAAGAGTATTTTAATACTATTTTAATGTTTCTGCGTGAGCCATTCCTAGCTTCGCATTAGACATTTGAGATCCAGACCAGAATGGAACTGCAATATCAGCAAAGTCTTTTTGAGACTGCCATACTTTTGCAAAGAACTTATTCTTAGCAGCATTAGTCTCTAAAGATTTTTTAGCTGCAGCCATATACGCTGGAAAATAGTCAGCTGGAGTGTCATGTAAAATAACACCATGCTTACCTGTAAGTTCAGCTAAAGCTTTTCCATTTTCGTATATTCTGTAACTCATTGATTTTGATAGAGATGCATTCGCAGCAACTTCTAAAGCTTTTTTCTCTAAAGCAGACATTTTTTTGTATTTAGAGCCTGTAATATAGAAGTCAGCATTTACTACTACTTGGTGAAGACCTTGTAGGTAGTAATGTTTTAGAACTTTTTGGAAACCGAATGTCATGTCAGGTTTTGGACAACACCATTCAGCTGCATCAATTGTTCCTGCTTCAAGAGCTGGAAGAATATCTCCACCACCCATTGCAACAGAAGCTACACCAATGTCTTTATAAGTTTGTCCTGGAATTCCTGGAGGAGTTCTGAACTTGTACTTTCTAAAGTCTGCCATGCTGTTAATTGGCTCTTTGAACCAACCTAAAGCTTCAGGGCCTACTGGTTGTAACATAAATCCTTTGATGTCTCTTCCCATCTCAGACCATAGTTGGTCGTAAAGTTCTTTACCACCACCGTATTGGAACCAAGATAAAAATGCGATGTTATCAATACCAACACCTGCACCTGCTACTGGCGAACCAAATAACATAGCTGCTGGGTGATCACCTGACCAATAGTGAGTCCAAGCGAAACCACAATCGATAAGACCTTTATCAACCGCATCTAAAGTTTCTTTTACACCTACTACTGCTCCAGCTGGCATAATTTCAAACTTAAGTGAACCTTCTGTTAGCTCTGTAACTGTGTCAGTGAAATCTTTTAACATTTTCACTTCATCAGCTTTAGCACTAATTACAGTTTGGCACTTAAGAGTTTGTGCAGAATTTGCTCCTGTAACTGTCATGACAGTTAAAAGAAGAGTTCCTACAACTAATGATATGATTTTTTTCATATTATATTTTCCCTCTCTGTGTTTTTTTTATAAAAAAAGTACCCTCTCAAACTTTTAAAAGTTAAACAAGGGCTAATATTGTGTTATTTTGTTTTTTTTCACTATATTTATTATTAAATAAAAATTTTTAATTTATAAAGGTTCTAAAGTTGATGGATAATTTTGATTTTATAATTCTTGGAGCAGGCTCAGCAGGTTGTGTGCTTGCAAACAGATTATCTAAAAATCCTGATCACAAAGTTTTACTTTTAGAGGCTGGTGGTAAAGACAATTACCCATGGATACATATTCCTGTTGGTTATTTTAAGACAATGCACAATCCTAATACTGATTGGTGTTATCGAACAGAACCAGACGAAAGTATGAACAACATTTCTATAAGATATCCAAGAGGAAAAACTTTAGGCGGCAGCTCTTCAATTAATGGATTGCTTTATATAAGAGGTCAACATCGTGATTATGATCTTTGGAGACAATCAGGAAATACAGGCTGGGGTTGGGACGATGTTTTGCCTTATTTTATAAAAGCTGAAAATCAGGAAAGAGGAAAAAGTGAATATCATGGAGTTGATGGACCTCTATCGGTTTCTGATCAAAGAATACATCTACCTCTATTAGATGAATTTCAAAATGCAGCTGAAGAATTTGGTATTCCAAAAACAAAAGATTTTAATACTGGTGACAATCATGGATGTGGCTACTTTCAAGTTACTCAAAAAGATGGATTTAGATGCAGTACTTCTGTTGGTTATTTAAATCCTATTAAACATAGAAAAAATTTAAAAATTATTACTAATGCTCATGTAAAAAAAAATAAATTTTGAAAATAAAATTGCTAAAGAAGTAGAATTTTGGCATGGAGATGAATTTAAAAAAGTACAAAGCAATAGAGAAATAATTATTTCGTCTGGAGCAATAGGCTCTCCTCAAATTTTACAAGTATCTGGTATTGGAAATCCTGAAAAATTAAAAAACCTAGGTATTGATTTGGTTCAAAATTTAAATGGTGTTGGTGAAAATCTACATGATCATTTAATGTTAAGACCGATTTATAAAATCAACGGATTAAAATCACTTAATAAAAAAATTAATAGTTTATTTGGAAATTTAATGATTGGATTAGAATATGTTTTTAATCGAAGCGGTCCAATGACTATGGGTGCTAGTCAACTTTGTATGTTTGCAAAAAGTGATCCATCACTCGAACTACCAGATTTACAGTGGCACGTTCAACCAATGAGTATGGATACATTAGGTGCAACTAAAAATCATGATTTTCATGCATTCACCCCTACTGTCTCAAATATAAGACCTACAAGTAGAGGACATGTAAGTATTGTAGACAAAGACTCGAGAACTTATGCAAAAATTAAACAAAATTATCTCTCTACAGATCATGATCGAATGATAGCTGCAAGAGGTCTTAAGTTAACAAGAAAAATTATATTAGAGTCTGAGACTTTTAAAAAATACACACCTGAAGAATATAGACCAGGAATAGATATAAATGATGATGAAGAACTTGTTAAAGAGGCATCTAATTATGCTCAAACTATTTTTCATCCAGTTGGTACATGTAAAATGGGTCAAGATGATATGGCAGTTGTTGATGAAAAATTAAGAGTTAAAGGAATCAAAAACTTAAGAATAATAGATGCATCGATAATGCCCAACATAACTTCTGGTAACACTAATGCACCAACAATAATGATTGCAGAAAAAGGTGCAGATATGATACTAGAGCACTAAATGTTTGCAGAATTAATTACACCTGAACAACTTACAATTTTAGGACAAATCATATTTATTGATTTAGTTCTTGCAGGAGATAACGCAATTATTATTGGAATGGTTGCTTCGAAATTTCCTGTAGAACAAAGAAAAAAAAGTTATTTTTTGGGGCATTGGTGGTGCGGTAATTTTAAGAATAATCTTAACAATGTTAACTGCTTACCTCTTACAAATTACAGGTTTAAGATTGATCGGTGGATTATTGCTACTTTATATCATCTATAAACTTTATACAGATGTTATCAAAGGCCAATCTAACGAAGAAGATATAAAGGTAGATAATTCTAGTTTTATGAAGGCTATATGGACAGTTCTGCTTGCTGATTTTACAATGAGTTTAGATAACGTTTTGGGTGTTGCTGGAGCTGCAGGTGATCACTACGGACTATTAATATTTGGATTAGCATTATCAATAGTTTTGATGGCAACAGCTGCAAATTTAATTTCAAGATGGATTAAAGAGTACAAATGGATCGCATGGGCTGGATTACTAGCAATATTAGTTGTAGCTGTAGAGTTGATTTACACAGATATTAAAATATTATTTCTATAATGTATTTACAAAAGATTAATTTAAAAAATAAATACGCATTAGTAACTGGTGCAGGTAAAGGATTAGGAAAAGCTTGCTCAATTGCTTTAGCAGAAGCTGGTGCAACAGTTATAGCATTAAGCAGAACACCATCTGATCTTGATAAATTAGAAAAGCAAATCAAAAAAATTAAAGGAAAAATTATTAAAGTTCCTTGTGATGTAATGGACTATGAAGATTTAAAAAAGAAGATAGATAAAATTAAAATTATAGATGTCTTGGTGAATAATGCAGGCACAAATATTCCAGAACCTTTTGAGAAAATTAAACAAAAAAGTATGAACTACTTGGTTGATCTTAATCTTAAAGCTGCTTTTAACGTTGCTCAACTTGTAGTTAAAAAAATGTTAAAAAATAAAAAAAGACCAGGCTCAATAATAAATATGTCTTCTCAATTAGGTCATGTTGGTATGAGTGGTAGAAATGTCTATAATATGACTAAATTTGGTATTGAAGGTCTAACTAAAGGAATGGGTGTTGAATTGGCAAAAAATGACATAAGAGTTAACACTGTTGCGCCAACATTTGTTGCAACACCAATGGTCTTAAACTTCTTTAAAAATAAAAAATTTAAGAAATTAGCTTTAGGTAATATTCCTATGGGAAAATTAGCAACAGAAAGTGATATAGCAACTACTGTTTGCTTTTTGGCTTCTTCAGCCTCTTCAATGATCACAGGTACATCAATAGTAATAGATGGCGGATGGACAGCAAAATAATTTATAGATTTTTCTTAGTATTATTTATTTTTACAACATCACAAGTAAACGCAATAGAATTCCAGGGAAAATTTATACAAGGTCATTTCATTTTAGGAAAAACTAATCCTGATGCAAAAATTTTAGTTGGCAAGAAAGAAGTGAAAATATCTAAAGATGGTTTTTTTGTTTTTGGAATTGATAGAGATAAAAAATTTGATCTAACTTTTACGAAAACTTTAAATGGAAAAAAATCAATAATAACAAAAAAAGTTTTAAAGAGACAATACAACATACAAAGAATTGATGGACTTGCGGAGAGCAAAGTTACTCCACCTGAGTCAGTATATAAAAGAATTAAAAAAGAAAATAATGCAATAGGTGAAGCAAGAGCTATCAACTCTGATCTAAGTTATTTTAAAGAAAAATTTATTATGCCAGTAGAAGGTATTATAAGCGGTGTCTATGGCAGTCAAAGAATTTTGAACGGTAAACCAAGATGGCCTCACTACGGCATAGATATAGCTGCAAAACAAGGAACAATGATCAAATCGTCTGGCACTGGTGTTGTTACAATGGCTGAAGATGATTTATATTACACTGGTGGAACGGTAATTATGGATCATGGCCATGGTATTTCAACAATATATTCTCACCTTGAAAATGTTTTAGTTTCAGTTGGAGATAGAATAAATCAAGGAGATATAATAGGCACTGTTGGATCAACTGGAAGATCAACTGGGCCCCATCTAGATTTTAGAATAAATTGGTTTCAAACAAGACTTGATCCTATGTCTGTATTAAAATAAAAAAGTTTAATGAAAAAAACATTAAAAGATAAAATTTCAGATAAATTAGTTAACGCTTTTTTAAAAAATAAGATTATTTCAGCGATACCTAAAAAATTTACAAAAAAACTTACTGAAGCAGACAAATTTAGAAAACTGTGTGAAAGTAAAATTAAAGAACCAGTAATTGGATATAAAGCTGGTGGAACCGGTATTCCTTTATTGAAAAAATTGAATGAAAAAGAACCTTTTTATGCTTCAGTTTACGCAAGAAATTTTTTAAAAAGTGGTAAACGTGTTAAAATAAATAAATCAACTTTAGGGATTGAGCTTGAAGTTTGTTATTTAATTAAAAAGTCTTTTTTTTCTTCAAAAGGATCAATTACAAGCAAGAATGTTACTAAATTCATATCTCATATGGCTCCATGTATTGAGGTAGTTGGTTATAGACAAAAAAGAAAAGGAATAACCTCTTTTGGAGATCTATGTAGTGATTTTGGTGGAAATGTTAAGTTTCTAATTGGTCAAAAGAAAAAATATAAGAGAATTAATATTGGAAATTTAAAAGCAAATATTTCAAACAAAAAAGTTAAGCAAAGCGTTAATGGAAATACTAATGCTGTATACATTTACCCACTTAACTCTTTAAGATTTGTTCTAAATAAAGTTAAAAAAGACAAGGTTGATTTAGGTAAAGATTTTTATGTATTCACGGGCTCTACAGTGGGTGTGGTTCCTATTCTTGGTAAAGGTTTATATACTGGTAAGATTGATAAATTAGGGTCTGTAAAAGCAATCATTTCTTAATGGCTCTTCATTTTAGTAAAGAAGAATTTTCTAAAAGAAAACAAGACGTTTTAGCATCAATGAAAGAGCAAAATTTAGATGCTCTTTTAATGTTTAGACAAGAGTCAATGTATTGGCTTACGGGTTACGATACATTTGGATATGTTTTTTTTCAAACTTTAGTCTTAGATCAAAAAGGAAATGTAGTTTTATTAACTCGTGCACCTGACTTAAGACAAGCTCAAAATACATCAAATATTCAAGATATAAGAATTTGGGTAGACAAAGATGGAATAAACCCAACGGATGATCTTAAAATAATATTAGATGAACTTGATCTAAAAAATAAAAAAATAGGTATTGAATATGAAGCTTATGGAATGACAGGACGTAACGCTTTAAGATTAAATAAATCCTTAGAAAATTATTGTAACGTTGATGATCAATCTGAACTGATAACAAAACTAAGAGTTATAAAATCTAATGAAGAATTAGTATATGTAAAACAAGCTGCTGAGTTGGCAGATAGAGCTTTGGATGAAGCTTGGAAATATTCAAAAGCTGGAGCTAATGAAGCAAAAATTTTAGCTGAAATGCAAAGAGCAGTTCTTGAAGGTGGTGGTGATTATCCTGCTAATGAATATATTATAGGCTCAGGTGATAATGCTTTGCTTTGTAGATACCAAGCTGAAAAAAGAAATTTATCAAACACCGATCAACTAAGTTTAGAGTGGGCTGGTACTTATAAGCATTACCACTCTGCAATGTTTAGAACTATTCCTATAGGAAAAGCTGACCCAAAACATGTAAAAATGCATGAAGCTTGTGTTGAAGCTTTAACTAACTGTGTAAAAACTTTAATTCCAGGAAAAACTGCAGGAGAAGTATTTGACGCTCATGCAAAAACATTTGATGATTTAGGTTTTAATAAAGCAAGAATGAATGCTTGTGGATATTCTTTAGGATCAACTTTTTCACCTAACTGGATGGACTGGCCAATGCTTTACACTGGTAATCCTTATGTGATAACTCCAGGTAATGTCTTCTTCATGCACATGATACTTATGGATTCAGACAGTAATTTAGCGATGAATTTAGGTGAGACCTATCTTGTAACAGAGAATGGTAATGAAAGATTAGGTAAACAAAAACTAGATTTAATAATTTTATAACAATTTTTTTATTACGATATTAAAGATTGAAGAATAGTAAATCTTGATCATGCTCTTTGCTTCCTGACAAAAAAGCGAATAATCTATTTTCATTTTCAAGACCACTAGGAAACATAATTGTACCAAGACCAAATAAACCATATGGAAGCATATCCTTATCAAAACTTGAAATAATTTTGAAAGAGTAATCTTTTTTATTTAACAATACTATATCTGATTTATTTTTAATAATACCATCTCCTGGTTTATTATCAATTAAGCTAACAATTTTACTATTTGAATGTCTTGGTTCCGTTGAGGTTGAAAATACTAAATAATCTTTCAATTCACAAGCATAAATCCCACTACCATTAATTTTATGGAGTTCTTCAGATGTTATGGTGTCATTATCAATCCTAAGAAATCTAATGCTATTTTCATGTAATTGAGTATCTGTTGCATAAATTAGACCTTCTTTTGTTGGATAAGCAAAGCAAGATCTATAAATTTGTTTTCCATATAAAATTCTTTTTACAACTTTAAAATTGCTTTCAATTTTCCATATTGATGAAGAATGATCAAAGTCACCTGCAAGAATCCATAAGCAGTCTCTGTATTTATCTACAGCAATTGAATGAATATGGTTTATTATATTTTTTTCAAACTTATATATAATTTCCCATTTACCAGAGGA
>JAOHJV010000016.1 GCA_028100865.1 Candidatus Pelagibacter sp.
TTTTGTTGGGAGTGTTATTCTTGTGTAAAAGCTTGCCCTAATCATGCTATTGATGTTAGAGGTTATGCTGATTTTGCTCCAATGGGACATAGTGTTAGAGTAAGAAGAGAAGAAGAAAAAGGGACTATTTCTTGGAAAATTAAATTTAGAAATGGAACTACAAAAGATTTTGTATCTCCAATTACTACAAAACCATGGGGTAAATTTATTCCTAAACTTGCAGATGGTGATAAACCTAATCAAGGAGAGATTAATTCTCAAAGATTGTACACTGAGCCTGAAGGACTTAATATTGATGGTGAATTACCAGTTGTTCCAAAAGACTCATTTAAAAAAGGAGTTTATTACTAATGGCTAAGCATAAAACACATTATGAAGATTGCGATGTACTAGTCGTTGGTGGTGGTATGGCAGGAACTGGTGCTACTTTTGAAGCTAGACACTGGGGTAGAGATATGAAAATTATTTGTGTTGAAAAAGCAAATATTGATAGAAGTGGAGCCGTTGCTCAAGGTCTTTATGCGATCAACTGTTACATGGGAATGCAGTGGGGTGAAAACCAACCTGAAGACCACGTAAGATACGCGAGAAATGATTTAATGGGAATGGTTAGAGAAGATTTGGGTTATGATATGGCTCGTCACGTAGACTCAACGGTTCATATGTTTGATGAATGGGGTCTTCCTATGATGAAAAATGAAGAAACTGGCAGATACCTTAGAGAGGGTAAATGGCAAATAATGATTCATGGTGAGAGTTATAAGCCTATCGTTGCAGAAGCTGCAAAAAAATCAGCTGATAAAATTTATAATAGAATTATGATCACCCATCTATTGATGGATGAGTCTCAAGAAAACAGAGTAGGTGGTGCTGTTGGATTTAATATGAGAACGGGTGATTTCCATGTGTTTAGAGCAAAAGCTGTTATAGTTGCAGCTGGTGGTGCTTCTCACATATTCAAACCAAGAGCAGTTGGTGAAGGAATGGGAAGAACTTGGTATGCACCTTGGAGTAATGGTTCAGCCTATGCTTTACCGATTGCAGCTGGAGCTAAAATGACACAAATGGAAAATAGAATTGTGTTATGTAGATTTAAAGATGGATATGGACCAGTTGGAGCATATTTCTTACATTTAAAAACTTATACTCAAAATGCTAATGGTGAAAACTATGAGAAAAAATGGTACGACCAAACAAAAGAGCTTGTTGGTGAATATATTGATCATCACCCAACTCCAACTTGTTTAAGAAATCATGCATTTATTCAAGAAACGATGGCTGGTGGTGGACCAATTCATATGGTTACTACTGAAGCTTTCCAAGACCCTCATTTAGAAACTGTTGGTTGGGAAAATTTCTTAGGTATGACAGTTGGTCAAGCAGTTGTTTGGGCATCTCAAAATATTGATCCAAAATATACAAATCCAGAATTAACAACATCTGAACCATATGTAATGGGTTCTCATGCTACATGTTCAGGAGCTTGGGTTAGTGGACCTGAGGATTTATCTCCACCAGAATATTTCTGGGGATATAATAGAATGCTTACAATTGATGGATTATTTGGAGCAGGCGATACTGTTGGTGGAAGCGCTCACAAATTTTCATCAGGTTCTTTTACTGAAGGTAGATTAGCTGCAAAAGCTGCTGTTAAATATATTGAAGATAAAAAAGCAGAAGGCTTAAAAGTGACTGATAAGCAATGTGAAGATTTTAAAGAACAAGTATTTAAACCATTAGAGACTTACACTGTTGCTCAAAATGAAATTACTGGGGGAACAGTTTCTCCAAGTTATATCTCACCGATTCAAGGACTACAACGTCTACAAAGAATAATGGACGAGTATGTGGGTGGAATAGCTACTAATTATATGACTAATGCCAATATGCTCAAAAGAGGGTTAGAGCTTTTAACTTGGTTAGAAGAAGATCTTGAAAAAGTAGGTGCTGAAGATTACCACCAGCTTATGAGAGCTTGGGAGCTTAAACATAGGGCTATTACTTCACAGTGTGTAACAGAGCATACAATGTTTAGAGAAGAAACTAGATGGCCTGGATATTACTATCGAGGAGATCACATGAAATTAGATGATGATAATTGGCATTGTTTAACAGTTTCAAGACGAGATCCTAAAACAGGTAAATTTAGTATGGAGAAAGTTCCTGTCTACCATATCGTAGATGAGAATGAGAAGAAAAAAGCATCTTAGTAAATTCTTATAATTAGCATATGGATATTTTATCAAAAAACGATGATGAGATATATGAACTAGCCAGGCCCATTTGGGATAATTTAGTTAGGTCATCTAATTTGAAAGATTATGGTGGATTTACCAAAGATTTTTCAACACAAATGCTATTTGGAGCTAATGAGGTAGAGCTTGGTAAGCAGTGGGCTAACAACAAAATAATCACTAATTTAAAAGAAACATTCGAACCATTTGGCTGTCTTAGAAGAGGTGCTCATGTCACTGTCTTAATCAAACAGACCAATAAAGAAATCTCAGGAGAATTTCTTGGTAGACTTGTTTTAGGTGAAGAAGATGGTGTGGTAAAAGTTTTTGGAGCTACAATTTATTAAAATAAAAAAACTTCGAATAATTAAGTATTTATTTGACAAATAGAATCGTGGGTGTATTGACGGTTTAAATGCATCTTTCAAATATAAAAATCATAAATAAAATCACTGAAGCTAAAGCCGTTATAATAAAAACAGGTATATTTATGAGCCTTGCTGCTTATTGGGGTGTTATTTTAGTTGGAACTTTTATCACATTTAACTAAGTTGTTTTTTAACAACTTTTAAATTTTTATGGACGTATTTTTACCCATAGCACAAGTCTTTGTTAATCCTATTGAAATACTTTTATTAAGTGCAATTGTTGGAGTACTTTCTGGTTTGTTTGGTGTGGGAGGTGGTTTTTTAATGACACCGTTTCTAATTTTTTTAGGTGTTCCCCCAGCATATGCGGTCGCTAACGAAGCTAACAATATTTTAGCTACATCAGTATCAGGATCTACAACTCATTATTTAAAAAATACTTTAGATTATAAAATGGGTTTCATGATTGTCATTGGTGGAACAATTGGAACTGCTTTAGGGATTTACACTTTTACATATTTTAAAGGTATAGGAAAAATAGATACAGTTATTTCTTTAGCCTATATGTATATACTTGCAATCATTGGTACATTAATGTTGGTAGAAAGTCTTAGAGAAATAGACAGAGCCAAGAGAAATATCGTAATTAAAAAAAAATTACATGTACATTATTGGATTCATGGTCTTCCATTACGAATGAGATTTCCAAAATCAAAGTTATATGAAAGTATATTTACGCCAATTTTGATAGGTTTATTGGTGGGATTTATTGCAGCAATCATGGGTATAGGGGGTGCTTTTATTTTAGTGCCTGCAATGATTTATATTATTAAAATGCCAACAAGACTAGTTCCAGGAACTTCTTTATTTGTAACAATATTTGTAAGTGTCATTGTAACATTTTTGCACTCATTTAATTATGGTTCAATAGATCTATTGTTAGTAGTGATGTTAGTTGTGGGATCTATTATTGGTGTTCAAATTGGACAAAAACTAGGTGAAAAAATTGACAGTTCAGGATTAAGAGCGTTATTAGCTATTTTGTTATTAGTAGTTGGGATTGCAATTGCCTATGAAACTTTTTTTGTCGAACAATCACTCGTAGAAATATCAAGTGTATCTAATTCAGATTTAAATTTTTTCTCAAAATTCATTAAAGAATTTTCAAATGATATGCCATTCTTTTATGGATTGTTTTCAATTATGTTTGCTATTCTTTTAGGTGTTGGTGCGGCATTTATCAGAAGATTTTTTTCAAACTTTAAGAAAAAAATGTTAATGAAATCTTAAGTTTAAGTTTAATAAATAAATTTAATTAAAATTTCAATATATATCAGACTTATAAAACCAACTGTAATAGCTGCAATCAAGCCTACTACAAAGGGTTTATAACCCATCGATTTTAATTCACTTAAGTTAATTGAAATACCTACAGCAGCCATAGCCATAGTTAAAAATACTGTTGCTAAAGTTTTTAAATATCCGATTAAGTTAACCCAAAGACCATAATTATTGCTATCAGCTGTAAAAAACTGATCTCCAATATTTCTTATAATAATCATTCCTATGAAACCAATCACAAAATATGGAAAAATACTTAAAATAGAGTAATTTTGACCTTTTAATTCACCTCGATTATATAAAAAAGCAAACAAAGGTATTAAAATTACTAAAAAAGTATTTCTTATTAGCTTGGTTACAGTTGCAACATTTAATGTTTCAGGACTATTAAATTGTTGATCATAAATTAACCCAGCTGCTGCAACTTGAGATGTCTCATGAATTGATGTTCCTAAAAATAAACCAATTTTTAAAGAATCATTGTCAAAATACCATTCAGCAAAATACGGATAAACAATCATTGCAATTACTCCAAATAATGTAATGTTTGCAATGGCGTATGCTACTTCTGATTTTTTTGCATTGATAACTGGTGCTGTTGCAACTATAGCGGTTGCTCCACAAACACTTGTACCTATAGCTATTAAATAAGACATTTTTGATGAGATAGACACCTTCTTAATCAATAATTTTACAAGTATTAATACACCCACTATACAACAAATAATTAGAGGAATTGCAATTGATCCAAATTTAATAAGTTCTTCAAAACTCAATCTTATTCCTAAAAAAATAATTCCTAACTTTAAAATATATTGTTGCGTAAAATCTAAACCAACCATCATACCTGGTCTTGGTGTGAATGCATTACCCATTAAAATTCCAAGTAAAATTGCAATTAAAACTGTTGAAATTGGACTTTTAGGAGTACCAAAAATTTCTATAGCTAAAAGATTATTTATTCCTTGAGAGAACAAGCAAAATACTAAAGCTAAAATAATACCTGGTAAAATTGACTTTAGGTATTGGAAATTAATAGGCACAGAAGATCTTATGCACTTCTATAAAGCTTAGTCATCACAAATTCTTTGTGACCTAAAGCTTCAGCACAAGTTAATCTTCCGTTAGCAACTTTCAAAGTAGTTTTGATTAACTCATCTCCAGCTTGAGACATATTCATTTCACGAGTTAAGATTTTTGAAACATCGCAATCAATATGTTCACCCATACCTTTAACAGTTAATGGATTTGCAGTTAACTTAACAACTGGCTCAATCGGGTTACCAACAATGTTACCTTGTCCAGTTGGGAATAAGTGAATATTAAATCCTGCTGCAGCTTGAAGTGTTACACATTCTGCTGCTGCTGAAGATGTATCCATAAAGTATAAACCTTTACCTTTAGTTGGCTCTTCTGCTGGTTCTAAAACATCAATAAATTTACAATTTCCAATTTTCTGAAAATTTCCAAAAGCTTTTTCTTCAATTGTAGTTAACCCACCAGCAATATTTCCTGCTGTTGGTTGGCTTTCTGAAAGGTCATCTGTTGCTTCTTTTAAAATAAAATCATTATAAGAATTCCACGTTTTCATGAATTTGTCTGAAGCCTCAGGAGTTGCACCTCTAGTTGCACAAACTTGTTCAGCACCAGTTAGCTCTGAGGTTTCTCCAAAACATAAATGAACACCCATTGGCTCTAATTTATCCATTAGATTACCAACTGTTGGGTTAGCGGCTAATCCAGATGTTGTATCAGACTCTCCACATTTTACTGAGATCCAAAGATCACTCATTGGGCACTCTTCTCTTTGTTTTTCAGAAGCCCACATCACAAATTCTTGAGCTTTTTTAGAGGCTTTCATTGTAGTTCCAATGTCACCGGTTCTCTCTATATGAAATCCTTCAACTGGTTTTCCAGTTTTAGCAATACCATCTACAATTTTTTTAGTCCATTTTGGCTCAATACCAATAACGATTACTGCAGCAACATTAGGATTGCAGCCAGTTCCAATCATAGTTCTAAAATGAAGTTCTAAATCAGCTCCAAATTGAAGTCTTCCATATGAATGGGGTAGAGCGATTGTTCCTTTAATATTATTTGCGACTGCTTCAGCACATGCATTTGAAATGTCATCAACTGGAAGAATAATTACGTGATTTCTTGTACCAGCTCTGCCATTTTCTCTTTTGTAACCTAAAAAACTTTTTGGAATTTCCATACTATTACCACTTCTTTGTTTTTACATTGTGAACATGAACATGCTCACCTTTTTTAATTGACTTCACAACTTTACCTATATCATGACCATATTTAAGGATTGTGTCACCTTCATTTAGATCGGTCATTGCAATTTTATGCCCTAAAGGGATCTCGTCCATAGATTGAATTTTAGTTGAACTGTCATCTTCCATTATCCAGCAAGCACAGTCTTGTTTTGGAGTTATTTTTTCAATAACAACTACTCCAACGTTGTCTTTCTTATCATGTATAATTATATCTGTTGCCATATCGTGTCGATTTGTTTGTTTGAAATTTTTAAATTCTTATATATTAATCGCATAAATTAACAAACGAATTTTAAAAAATTTTAATTTATACATTAGAGAGGTATGGTTTTATGACTAAGATGACAACAGAGGAAGCTTTTGTAAAAGTCTTGCAAATGCATGGTATTGAACACGCATTTGGAATTATTGGCTCAGCCTTTATGCCAATTTCAGATATTTTTCCAGATGCAGGAATAACTTTCTGGGATGTTGCTCATGAAACTAATGGTGGATTAATTGCAGATGGCTACACAAGAGCCACTGGCAAAATGTCAATGGTAATTGCACAAAACGGGCCTGGAATTACTGGATTAGTTACACCTATTAAAACTGCATACTGGAATCATACTCCACTGTTATTAGTTACACCACAAGCTGCAAATAAAACTATGGGTCAAGGTGGTTTTCAAGAAGTTGAACAGATGAATTTGTTTAAAGATATGGTTTGCTATCAAGAAGAAGTTAGAGACCCTTCAAGAATGGCAGAAGTTTTAAATAGAGTAATTGAAAAAGCAATTAGAGGATCAGCTCCTGCACAAATAAATGTACCAAGAGATTATTGGACACAAGTTATTGATATTGATCTTCCTCCAATAGTAAGATTAGAAAGACAAGCAGGTGGTGTTGATGCAATTAAAAAAGCAGCAGATTTATTATCCAATGCAAAATTTCCAGTAATACTTTCTGGTGCTGGTGTTGTTATTGGTGGTGCTATAGAAGATTGTAAAAAACTTGCTGAAAAATTAGATGCACCAGTTTGCTCGGGCTATCAACATAATGATAGTTTTCCAGGAAGTCATCCTTTAGCTGCTGGTCCATTAGGATACAATGGTTCAAAAGCAGGAATGGAATTAATTCAAAAAGCTGATGTTGTATTAGCATTAGGTACAAGACTAAATCCTTTTTCAACCTTACCAGGTTATGGAATGGATTATTGGCCTAAAGATGCAAGTATTATTCAGGTTGATATGAATTCAGATAGAATTGGTTTAACTAAAAAAGTTTCAGTTGGAATTTGTGGTGATGCTAAATTGGTTTCACAACAAATTTTGGCTCAACTTTCACCAACAGCTGGTGACACTGATAGACAAGCAAGAAAAGATATTATTCATCAAACTAAATCTGCTTGGCTACAAAAATTATCAAGTCTTGATCATGAAGATGATGATAAAGGCACAGTTTGGAATGAAGAAGCTAGAAAAAGAGACGCTGATAGAATGTCTCCTAGACAAGCTTGGAGAGCAATTCAAGCAGGTATGCCTGATGATGTGATTATTTCAAGTGACATTGGTAACAACTGTGCAATTGGAAATGCTTATCCAACCTTTGAAAAAGGAAGAAAATATTTAGCACCAGGATTATTTGGTCCTTGTGGATATGGCTTTCCTTCAATTTTAGGTGCAAAAATTGGTTGTCCAGATACTCCAGTAATAGGTTTTGCTGGTGATGGAGCTTTTGGTATTAGTATGAACGAGATGAGCTCTTGTGCTAGAGAAGAATGGCCTGCAATTGCAATGGTTATTTTTAGAAATTACCAATGGGGAGCTGAGAAAAGAAACACCACTCTTTGGTTTGATGATAATTTTGTAGGCACTGAATTAGATCCAGAATTAAGTTATGCTAAAGTTGCAGAAGCATGTGGATTAAAGGGAGTTTCTGTTAGAACAATGGAAGAAACTACAGCGGCCATTAAACAATCTTGTGAAGATCAAAAGAAAGGAATTACAACGTTTATAGAGGTAATTCTGAACCAAGAGCTAGGTGAGCCATTTAGAAGAGATGCAATGAAGAAACCAGTTAAAGTAGCTGGTATCAACAAAGCTGACATGGTTAAGCAACCATCTCTAAACTCTTAAGATCTTTAAAATTTTTACCATTTATCGTAAAGTCACTTCATGGAAGTGACTAACGATAATGGTTGTAGTTGGATAAAGGACTTAATACCCAGAACAAATATCAAAACTCTTAAATCGAATGATGATTGTGAGTGGCTGATTATTGGAGCTGGATACACTGGACTCTCTGCTGCAAGAAAATTAGGTCAATTATATCCAAATCAAAAAATCATAATAGTAGATGCACAATTAGCAGGTGAGGGTGCTAGTAGCAGAAATTCGGGATACTTAGTTGATACCACTCTCAACGATGGATTCACTTCTAATAAAGATTTAGATAACTATAAAAAAAAAACTGATATTTATGATTTAGGTATAAATACTGTTAAAAAATTTTTAAGTGAATATCAAGTTGATTGTGACTGGAATGAATGTGGAAAATATTTTGCCTCATCCAAAAAAGAAGATGAAAAAATTTTAAGAAACTTTTCAGATACTCTTAAAAAACTAGGTTTTGAAAATAATTTATTATCTAATAATGAATTATCTAAAAGATTAGGTACTAATTTTTATAATGTAGCACTTCATACTAAAGGTGGAGTTTTATTGCATCCTGGGAAATTAGTTAGAGCAATGATTGATGTATTGCCGAAGAATGTTTGTTTGTATGAAAATTCATCTTTACTAAGTTGGAATAAGACTAGAGATATAATCTCTTGTAAATTTAAAAATGGTAGAATCAATACTAAGAAAATTATTTTTGCTACTAATGGTTTTTTGAAATCTTTAGGAATTAAATCAAACTATAATTTTCCAATTACCTTAACTGCAAGCATGACAAGATCATTAACTGATGACGAATTTAAATCTATTGGCCAACCAAAAGAGTGGGGTGTTTTACCTGTAAGACCAATGGGTGCTACCATTCGAATGACTAAAGATAGAAGAATATTGATACGTAATACAGCAGAAGTTCATAATCCTTTTAAGATGTCTAAGTTTGATTTACAAAAAAGATCAATCAACCAAAAAATTGGTATTCAAAAAAGATTTCCACAATTACCCGATGACATAATTCAATCATCATGGTCTGGTGTTGTATCTAGAACAAGAAATAGTTCTCAAATATTTGAAAAAATCGATAGTAATGTTTTTGCTGCTGGTTGTTATAATGGTTCAGGTATTGGAGTAGGCACTCTTTTTGGTGAACAAATTGCAATAAAAGCAAGTGAAGAAAATTCTAAAGAAATAGAAACTATAGAAGCAAGAAATAAACCTAATTGGTTGCCACCTCAACCGTTTTTGAATTTAGGAGTAAAAACAC
>JAOHJV010000017.1 GCA_028100865.1 Candidatus Pelagibacter sp.
GGTGTTTCACCTGATGCATCTTTTATATATTTTGCTAAAATTTTATATTTTTTTGTCATTGTCGTCATCTATATCTTCAAAATCTCCATCTATAAAATTATTTTTTTCAGTTTTTTTAGTTTTTAAATTTTTTGAAAATTTTTTAAAAATAAATTTTCTTGTTAAGGGGAAAATAATTAAAAATCCCAAAATATCAGTAGCAAATCCTGGTATGATCAATAATAATGCTGCAATGGCAATTGCTGCTCCTGAAATTATTTCATAAGCCGGTGTTTCTTTTTTGCTCAATTGTATAAAACCAGACTTGAGAGTATTTAATCCCTCATATTTAGCGTAGTAAATACCCACAATTGCAGTTGTAAATATTAATAAAATTGTTGTTAATGCTCCAATTTGTGATCCTATTTTAATAAAAAGATAAATTTCTATTACTGGAATTAAAATTATTGATAATAAGATTGAGTTCATTTGTCCTTAATCTAAATTGCTGGTTGAAATTAATCAACATAGTAATTACTATAAGACTATGAGTTACAGTTTTGAATATATAGATATAATTCTTTTGGCAATGATTGCTGGGTTTATCTTTTTAAGACTTAGGGGGATATTAGGAAAAAGAACAGGATTTGATGGAAAAGCACCCCCAAAATTTGAAGAAGTTCTGAACAAAATCAAGACAGAAAAAGTTCAAAAAATTAATGAAAATTTCGATGATTCTGCGCAAAAAGAATTTTTAAAAGGGGCAAAAATTGCTTACGAAACTATTATTACAGATTTCAGTGATAATGATAATAAAATAATTGCCAGCAAACCACTTCTTAGTAAAGAGATTTTTAATCAATTTAATGAAGCATTAAAAGAAAGAAGTGAAAGAGGTCACTACGCAGAAATAACTTTTATTGGTATTAATTCTGCAATTATTAAAGAACACAAAAAAATAGATAGAATTTTAAATGTTACGGTAGATTTTATAGCTGAGGTTATAACTTGTATTAAAGACAAAGACAAAAAAGTTATATCAGGTGACCCGGAGAAAATAAAAAAAATCTATGATACTTGGGTATTTTCAAGAGACATAACTTCAGCCAATCCTAATTGGCAATTGGTTAATACTTTAACTTAATTGACTGACAATAATACAGAAAAAGATAAAAAAGATTGGGAAAATTTTCTCTCAAAAAAAGAAAAATTACCTAATAAAGACATTAAAATAGATAAAAAAATAACTTTCAAAACTAGATCAATAGACTTACATGGATATAGTCTTGAAGAGGCAAATAAATCTATTGAGAATTTTATTGTCACATCTTATCAAGAAAAAATAAACAAGTTAATAGTTGTAACTGGTAAAGGAATTCATTCCCAGAATGAAAAAAATCCTTATGTTTCAAAAGATTTAAGTATTTTAAAATATTCAGTTCCTGAGTTTATTTCTAACAATAAAAATTTAATGAAAATTATTTATGAAATGAAGGATGCAAAAATAGAGGATGGTGGCGGTGGAGCTTTTTATATTTTTTTAAAAAAAAATAAATCTATAAAATAAATTTTGAAAGATCTGTATCTTTAACTAAATTATCCAAGTTTTTATTAATATATTCTTTATTAATAATAATTTTTTCACCTGAACGATCAGTTGCCGTAAAACTAATTTCATCTAATATTTTTTCAATGATTGTGTGAAGTCTTCTCGCACCAATATTTTCAACAGTAGTATTTACTTCAGACGCGATATTTGCAATTGCATCTATTCCATCATCTGAAAATTCAAGCTCTACGTCTTCAGTTTTTAATAAAGCAACATATTGCTTGATTAAACTGAAATCAGGTTCTCTTAAAATTCGTTTAAAATCATCACTAGTCAATGCTTCTAACTCAACTCTTATCGGTAGCCGCCCTTGAAGCTCAGGAAGCAGATCTGATGGTTTTGCAAGCTGAAATGCGCCTGATGCTATGAATAAGATATGGTCTGTTTTGATTGGACCATGTTTTGTATTAACAGTTGTTCCTTCAATCAAAGGTAATAAATCTCTTTGAACACCTTCACGAGATACATCTCCACCAACTCTATCTGTTCTTGCAGAAATTTTATCTATTTCATCAAGAAAAACTATGCCATTATTTTCTGTAGATAATTTTGCAGCCTTAATAATTTTATCCTGTTCAATTAATTTATCTGCTTCATCGTTAATTAGTATTTCATGAGATTCTTTAACTGACATCTTCTTTTTCTTCTCTTTATTGCCCATTGATTTTCCAAGCATTTCACCAATATTTATCATACCTACGTTTGCTCCAGGCATTCCAGGTATCTCAAAGGAAGTATTACTTGATCCACTGTCACTAACAGCTATTTCAATTTCATTATCATCTAAATCACCATTTCGAAGTCTTTTTCTAAAACTTTCTCTTGTTGCAAGGCTTGCTTTTTTTCCAACCAATGCATCTAAAACTTTTTCTTCAGCTGATTTTTGGGCTTGAGCATGAACTTCTTTTCTCATTTTTACTTTCTCTAATGCTATCGAGATTTCCATTAAGTCTCTTATTATTTGTTCTACATCTCGTCCAACATAACCAACTTCAGTAAATCTTGTGGCCTCAACTTTAACAAATGGTGCTTCAGCAAGTTTTGATAGTCTTCTGGAAATTTCTGTTTTACCAACTCCTGTTGGCCCAATCATTAAAATATTTTTTGGCAAAACTTCATTTTTCATTTCACCTTTGAGAGCTTGTCTTCGCCACCTATTTCTCAGTGCAACAGCTACTGCTTTTTTAGCTTTGTTTTGTCCTACAACAAATCTATCTAATTCTGAAACTATCTCTCTTGGAGATAATGAACTTACTAGGGAACTTTCTTCCTTAGCACTTTTGTCCTTAGGAACCAAAGGAGTTACGTTTGAGTTTTCCATTATATTTTTAGAACTTTAATATTATCATTTGTAAACACACAAATTTCAGAAGCCACTTGAATTGCTTTTTTTGCAATTTCTTCTGCACTCTTATCTGTTTCCATTAAAACTTTTCCAGCAGCCAAAGCATAATTTCCACCTGATCCTATTCCAATTACATCGCCTTCTGGCTCCAAAACATCACCTGTACCCGAAATTATATAGCTATGCTCTTTATCACCGATCGCCATTAATGCTTCTAATCTTCTTAAATATTTATCCGTTCGCCAATCTTTTGCTAACTCAACAGCTGCTCTTGATAAATTTCCTGCGTGTTTTTCAATTTTAGCTTCTAATCTTTCAAACAATGTAAGTGCATCAGCAGTTGATCCTGCAAATCCTGCTACCACATCTCTTTTTTCAATTTTTCTAATTTTTGAAGCAGTACTTTTAACTACAGTATTTCCCATACTTACTTGGCCATCTCCAGCAACTACTACTTCATTATTTTTTCTTACTAATACAATTGTTGTCATAATTGATAAATGGTAACTATTTTTTATTCTTCAAGTCTCGATTGCTGATATTGATATAGTGAGATTATGCATGTATACCCTTAAAATATATGGCAAGAAAAGGAAAAGTATCCAGAAAAACCAAAGAAACCAGCATCAGTGTTGAGGTTAATATTGATGGAAAAGGTAAATACCAAATTGATACTGGCATAGGTTTTTTAGATCACATGCTTGAGCAATTATCAAAGCATTCTTTGATAGATTTAAAGGTAAAAGCAAAAGGTGACACTCACATTGATCTTCATCACACAACAGAAGATACGGGGATAGCAATTGGTGAAGCATTAAAAAAAGCTGCAAAAAAATTTGTAGGAATAAAACGTTATGCACACAGAGTTATTCCAATGGATGAAACTTTAACAAGAGTTGCTATTGATGTTTCCAATAGACCTTATTTAATTTGGAAAGTGAAATTAAAAGTAGAAAAACTTGGTGAGATGGACACAGAACTATTTAAAGAATGGTTCCAAGCATTTTCTCAGTCAGCAGGCATTACGATGCACGTTGAAAATATTTATGGAGACAATAGTCACCACATTATTGAGTCTTGCTATAAAGCTTTAGCAAGATCATTAAGAGAAGCCTTAGAGATGGACCCCAGAAGCAAGAAGAGTATTCCATCAACTAAAGGCTCATTATAAGTTTAATGAATGTTGCAATTGTTGATTATAATTCAGGTAACATAAGTTCTGTCATAAATTCTTTTAAGGAAGTTGCTAAAGACAAAGTAAATATCGAAGTTACCTCAGATTTAGAAAAGATAAAAGCAAGTGACAAGGTGGTATTGCCAGGGCAGGGTTCGTTTAAGAGCTGTATTGAAGCTTTAAACAGCATAAAGGGCTTGGTTGATACTTTAAATGAATTTGCAATTAATAGTAAAAAGCCACTGCTTGGAATTTGTGTTGGACTTCAAATGTTTGCAGATATTGGCTATGAGGAAATCGAAACAAAAGGTCTTGGTTGGATTTCTGGAAAAGTATCTAAGATTAATAATCAAAATAATAAATATAAACTTCCACACATTGGTTGGAACGAAATAAATATTTTAAAAGGTAGTAAAATTTTTAAGGATATAGAAAATAACTCTCATATGTATTTTGTGCACAGTTATGAATTTATTCCAAATGATAAGTCAGTCACAGCTGCAACAACTGATTATTCATCAAATATAGTTTGTGCCGTTGAAAAAGAAAATATATTTGGAACACAGTTTCACCCTGAAAAAAGTGATAAAATTGGTCTAAAAATAATTGATAATTTTATAAATTTATAAAATGAAAATATTTCCAGCAATAGACATTAAAGATAAAAAGTGTGTGAGGCTGGTTAAAGGGGACTTTGATAATAAAACTGAATATCAAATGTCACCAGTTGAACAAGCTGGTAAATATAAAGATCATGGTTTTAAAAATTTGCACATAGTTGATTTAGATGGGGCTTTAACAGGTGAAACAGTTAATCTGAATATCATTCAAGAAATAGTAAATAAATTTGATTTGAAGATTGAAGTTGGTGGTGGTGTTAGAAGTATTGATAGCATTCAAAAATATACTGATGCTGGTGTAGAAAAAGTTATTTTAGGAAGTGCTGCTATAAAAGATAAAAATTTTTTAAAAGATGCTTGTGAAAAATTTCCAAATAAAATTGCTTTAGGATTAGATGCTAAAGACGGTTATCTCTCTGTATCAGGTTGGAAGGAAAATTCTAACCAATTAACTTTAGATTATTTAAATGAAGTAAATGACTATGGTGCTAGTAGATTAATTTACACTGATATCAATAGAGATGGAATGAAACAAAGTCCCAACTTTGAAGAAACAGTAAAGGTTGCTGACACATCTAATTGTCCTGTAATTATATCTGGTGGAGTTTCTTCAATAGACGACATTAAAAAAGCTAAAGAATTAAATAACAAGAATATAGAAGGTATTATAGTTGGAAAAGCAATTTATGATGGTGATATTAAATTAGAGGAATTAGTTAAGGAATTAGATGCTTAAAAATAGAATAATTCCTTGTTTAGATGTTAAAAATGGTCGTGTTGTAAAGGGTATTAACTTTGTTGATCTAAAAGATGCTGGAGATCCAGTGGAGCAGGCTAAAATTTATTCAGATGGTGGAGCAGATGAAATTTGTTTTTTAGATATTACTGCATCGAATGAAAATAGAGAAACTATTTATGATGTAGTAGACAGAACATCTAAAAAATGTTTTGTTCCATTGACTGTTGGAGGTGGAGTTAGAAGTGTTGATGATATTAATAAGTTATTAAATTGTGGAGCTGATAAAGTTTCAATCAATACTGCAGCAGTTCAAAATCCAGAAGTAATAATTGAAAGTTCAAAAAAATTTGGATCTCAATGTATTGTGGTTGCAATTGATGCAAAAAAAAACCAAGATAAATGGGAAATTTTTACTCACGGTGGAAGAAATAATACTGGAATTAATGCAATTGAGTTTGCAAAAAAAATGGAAGATAGTGGGGCAGGTGAACTATTGGTAACGTCAATGGACAGAGATGGTACCCAAGTAGGTTATGATATTGAATTAATGTCTAAGATATCTTCTAAGGTAAACATTCCTGTTATTGCTTCTGGAGGTGTTGGTAACCTTGATCATTTAGTTGATGGAATCAAATTAGGAAATGCAAGTGCTGTTTTAGCTGCATCCATATTTCACTATGGAAAATATTCAGTAAAGGAAGCCAAGGAATATTTGGATTCAAAAGGAATTCCTGTTAGAATTTAGTATGCTTAATACATTAGAAAATTTGATAAAACTTGCTAGAGAAAGAAAATTAGCTCCTAAAGAAGGATCTTATACAAATAAGCTACTTAAAGACAAAGCACTTAGTAAAGCAAAAGTTTTAGAAGAAGTTGATGAATTGATTGAAGCTATTGAAGAAGATACAAATAAAATACACGAGGCCGCAGATGTTTTTTATCATTTATTTATGTACCTAGAAGCCAATGATGTAAAAATCGAGGAAGTGATGCAGGAATTAGAAAAAAGAAAAAAATGAATTATGATGATAGCAATATCTTTGCAAAAATTTTAAGAAAAGAGATACCTTGTAATAAAATTTATGAAGATGACTTTGTTTTATCTTTTCATGATATTAATCCTCAAAAAAAAATTCATGCTTTGATAATCCCAAAAGGAAAATATATTGATCTCGATGATTTTAGTTTAAATGCTAGTTCTGAGGAGATAGTTGGGTTAATTAAAGGAATAAATATAGTTGCCAAAAAGCTAGGTATTTCAACAGAAGTAGGTAAAGGCTATAGAACACTTGCTAATATAAGCGATGATGGTGGTCAAGAGGTTCCACACTTACATTTCCATTTATTTGGAGGTGAAAAAGTTGGAAAAATGGTTGAGTGACACAAGAGGTTCAAAGAAATTATTTAGAAATAAATTCAATTCAAGATCTGAAAGAGACAATTAAATCTAGTGGAGATTATTCTTTAAGTTTATTACGACCAATTAATTTTCAGTTAAATAAATTTTTTTATAAAAATATTGGAAAAAAACATAAATGGATTGATAGATTAGTTTGGACAGAGGCTCAATGGATAGATTATGTTTCTAATCAAAATGTCAAAACATATGTATTTAAATTTAAAGGTGACTTAGCTGGTTTCTTTGAATTGATTTTTCATGGCGAAAAAAAAGAAGTTGAGATTGCTTATTTTGGATTGTTAGAAGAATTTCAAAATAAGAAAATGGGGTCTTATTTATTATCTCAAGCAATTAAAAAATCTTTTAATGGAAGTATTGATAGAGTTTGGGTTCATACATGTTCCTTAGATCACAAAAATGCTCTAAATAATTATATCGCAAGAGGTATGAAAATATTTAAAACCGAAACTATCAAAATTTAGTTTTGGGAAGGTAGTTTAAATAAATCTTTATTAACTTGGTAATTTTTTTTAATTGAGGAAAGATAAGTAATATTCATATTCTGATATATATCTTTTGTTTGCCAACCAACTAAATTAAAGCTCTCACTATCGAAAAATACATTTATTTCACTTTCTTTTTCTACGATTTCAAAATTTATATATGTTTTGCCTAATTTTTTTTCTTTCAAATTTTCTATTTTTTGCATTAAAAAATTATTATCCAATATTAAGTTAAGTGGCGTTTTATTTAAAGGGTATCTATAAAAACTAGTAATAGTTTTAATTACTAGTGACTTGCCATTAGAAACTAAGATTTTGTTATTTTTCTTATATTTGCAAAATATTTTTTTAGGATACTGAATCGTACAATTTCCAATTTCTACTTTTCCATTAATATTTTGTTCAAAATCAAAATTTAAGTTTTTGGTGTTTTGCAAATTTTCTAATATTTTACCTTTATCGCTTGCTTGCACATTGGATATTAAAATTAAAGAAATACAAAATAGAAATTGTTTAAACATTAAAGTACATCTCTTTTACCAACATGATTGGCTTTACTGACAATTCCATCGGCTTCCATCATATCTATAATTCTTGCTGCACGATTGTAACCAATCTGAAGTTTTCTTTGTAAAAATGATGTTGAGGCTTTTCCTTCTGATCTAATAATGTCTAAAGCTTGCGAATAGAGCTCATCTTTATCACCTTGACTTTGGCTATCACCAATTTCTTTCTCATCAGCAAAGTTTAATATTTCATCAATATAATCTGGTTCAGCTTGAGATCTTAAAGAATTATTAATTTTTTCAATTTCATTGTCTGAAACAAAAGGTGCGTGTATTCTAACTATTCTATTAGCAGAAGACATATAAAGCATATCTCCTTTACCCAGCAATTGCTCAGCTCCCTGTTCACCAAGAATAGTTCTGCTATCTATTTTAGAGGTGACTTGAAAAGATATCCTAGTAGGGAAATTAGCTTTAATAGTACCAGTAATTACGTCAACGCTTGGTCTTTGCGTGGCCATTATTATGTGAATTCCTGCTGCACGGGCCATCTGAGATAATTTTTGAATGTAGTTTTCAATTTCTTTACCTGCAACTAACATTAAATCTGACATCTCATCAACCACAACAACTATGTAAGGCATTGGAAGTTTGTGCTTAGCATTATATCCATCAATATTTCTCACCCCTTCTTTTGTCATTAATCTATATCTACTTTCCATTTCTTTAACGACCCAACCAAGAACAGAAGCTGCCTTTTTTGCTTCAGTTATTACTGGACAAAGTAAATGGGGAATTCCTTCATAAGTTGATAGCTCAAGCATTTTAGGGTCGATTAAAATAAACTTACATTTATCTGGAGTATGTCGATAAAGTAGAGATAAAATAATTGTGTTAATACAAACTGATTTTCCAGACCCTGTAGTTCCAGCTATAAGAAGATGAGGCATAGAAGCTAAGTCGCCAACAACTGGCTTGCCAGATATATTTTTACCAAGTGCTATAGGTAATTTGATTTCTTTTTTTTTGAAATCTGCATTGGCTAAAATTTCACTCAAATAAACATTTTCTCTCATATTATTTGGAAGCTCAATCCCAACAGTATTGCTTCCAGGTATTGTAGCTATTCTTGCAGATTCTGAGCTTGTGTTTCTTGCTATATCGTCTGATAGATTTATAATTTTAGAAACTTTTACTCCTGCTGCAGGCTCAAACTCATTGAGAGTAACCACAGGTCCATGACTAACCTTTTTTATATTTCCACTAACTCCAAAATCCATTAGTATTTTTTCTAAAAATTCTGGATCATGGGTTTCATTTTTTTCAAAATTATCTCTTTCTTTTTTTGTTGGAATTTTTAGTAAATCAAGACTTGGAAGTTTAAATTTTATCTTTGTTTCAGATTTATTTTCACTTTTAATAAAAGGGAGATCTTCTTGAATAAGGTTTTTTATTTCATCTTGTGGAATATATTC
>JAOHJV010000018.1 GCA_028100865.1 Candidatus Pelagibacter sp.
GAAACATTAAAAAAAGAAACAATAAAATATTTAGATATTTTTAAAGATCATCCTTATATTTTTAACTTAGGACATGGAGTTTTGCCTGAAACAGACCCCAATATGTTTGAATATTTGGTAAACACAGTAAAAAATTACTAATGAAAAAAGCCGTAATTCTTTTCAATTTAGGAGGACCTGATAAATTAGAAAATGTTGAACCATTTTTATTCAATTTATTTAATGACCCAGCAATATTAAATTTACCTACTTTTTTTAGATATCCACTGGCTAAATTAATTTCTAATAGAAGGACTCCAACAGCTAAAAAGATATATCAAGAACTTGGTGGTTCGTCCCCTATTTTAAAACTAACAGAAGAACAATCAAAAGCACTTGAACTAAAACTTAATACTGATGAACAAGCCTCTGAATACAAATGCTTTATTGTAATGAGATGTTGGCACCCAAGAGCAGAAGAGGTTGTAAATCATGTAAAAAATTTTAATCCAGATGAAATTATATTAATGCCATTATATCCACAATATTCCGCAGCAACATCGGGATCATCAATAAAAGAATGGAAAAATATTTGTAAGAAAAGTAATTTGAAAGTGAAAACAAGTACAATTTGTTGTTATCCAACAGATGACAATTTCGTGCAAGCACACAAAGAAGAAATAATAAAAAAAATTAACAATCTGGATAATTTTAAATTAATATTTTCTGCACACGGCCTACCAGAAAAAAATATAAAAAAAGGAGACCCTTACCAATGGCAAGTAGAACAATCAGTAAATAAAATTGTTAAGTCTCTAAATATTGAAAAATTAAACTGGGTATTAAGCTATCAAAGTCGAGTTGGACCTTTAAAGTGGATTGGTCCATCCACAGAAGACATAATTGTAGAAAATTCAAAATTAGGAAAGCATATTGTTTTGGTTCCTATAGCGTTCGTATCAGAACATTCCGAAACTCTTGTTGAGCTAGATATAGAATATAAAGAATTGGCTGATAAAAATGGTTGTAAAAACTATACTAGAGTGCCAGCCTTGGGCACAAATGAAAATTATATAAAGGCCATGTCTAATTTAATAATTAACAAACAAGTTTATAATTTTAATGGAGAACTTTTTCCTCCAAAGATACAGTGTCCTAATCAATTTATTAAATGCCCATGTTTGAATTATGAATAGTTATTTATTATTTAAAAGCCTACATCTGATAGCTGTTGTCTCTTGGATGGCTGGTCTTTTGTATCTTCCAAGAATTTTTGTTTATCATGTTGAAAATAAAGAAAAAAAAGAAGCTACAGATGTATTTGAAGTAATGGAGAAAAGACTTTTCTTTTACATAATGCGTCCAGCGATGATTTTTACTTGGATCTTTGGTTTGATTTTAATTTACCTAAATGGAATAGAAATATTTTATCAACTATGGATGCAAATAAAGTTAGTTTCAGTGATTTTGTTATCAGCTTATAATGATTATCTTGGAAGATGCCTTGCGTCTCTTAAAAATAATTCTAATTCCAGGTCTTCAAAATTCTTCAGAATAATTAATGAAATTCCAACTATAATGCTTATTTTCATTGTTTTTCTTGCTATTTTTAAGCCAATCTGGGGTTGAAATAACATTCTGAGTATATATATTAATGATATCTATTTAGTCCTTACAAAATTTAATCATGAATATTCAAGAGTTAAAATTAAAATCATCTGAACAACTTATTACTCAAGCCGAAGAACTTGGTATTGAGAATGCAAGCACTTTAAGAAAACAAGAAATTCTTTTTGCTATTTTAAAAAAAGTTGCTGAAAAAGAGGAAATAACAGGTGCTGGTGTTTTACAATTATTACAAGATGGATTTGGTTTTTTAAGAGCTATGGAGTCAAACTATCTTCCAGGGCCAGATGATATTTATGTCAGTCCAAGTCAAATTAGAAAATTTGGATTAAGAACTGGCGACACAATAGAAGGACCAGTTAGAGCACCCAAAGAAGGTGAAAGATATTTTGCATTACTTCAGGTAAGTAAAATTAATTTTGAAGAACCAGAAAAAGCAAGACATAAAATTGCGTTTGATAATTTAACACCTCTTTACCCAGATGAGCAAATGGTAATGGAGGTTGAAACTACAAAAATTGAAAAAAAACCAGACCTAACACCAAGGCTAATTGATCTTGTAAGTCCAATTGGAAAAGGCCAAAGATCTATAATTATTTCACCTCCTAAGGCTGGAAAGACAATGATTTTACAAAGTATTGCAAATTCGATTGCTAAAAATTATCCAAAAAGTTATTTGATTGTTCTGCTAATTGATGAGAGACCAGAAGAGGTCACTGATATGCAAAGAACTGTCAAAGGTGAGGTTATTAGCTCTACATTTGATGAACCAGCCCAAAGACACGTAGCTGTCGCTGAGATGGTGATTGAAAAAGCAAAAAGATTAACAGAACATAAAAAAGACGTAGTAATTCTTTTAGACTCAATAACAAGGCTTGGAAGAGCTTATAATGCTGTAATTCCAAGTTCTGGAAAAGTTTTAACTGGAGGTGTAGATGCAAATGCTCTTCAAAGACCTAAAAGATTTTTTGGAGCAGCAAGAAATATAGAAGAAGGTGGATCTTTAACAATCATCTCAACTGCTTTGATAGATACTGGTAGCAGAATGGATGAAGTAATTTTTGAAGAATTTAAAGGAACAGGAAATAGCGAAACTGTGCTTGATAGAAAAATAGCTGATAAGAGAATATATCCGGCAATAGATATTACAAAATCAGGAACTAGAAGAGAAGAGTTATTGTTTGATAAAAATGATCTTCAGAAAATGAATGTGTTAAGAAGAATAATAGCACCAATGGGAACAATGGATGCTATTGAATTTATAAATTCTAAATTAAAAGACACAAAAAATAATGCTGAATTTTTTAATTCGATGAACAAACCAGCATAGGATTTCCATGATTTTTTGTCTTGTAAATTTATGGATATAAAAAGTAGAGTATTTGAAATTCAAAAATTAATTAGTATTAATAAATTTTCTCAAGCCATTTCACACTGTGAGAAATTGATTAAAAAGTTTCCAGAAAATTCATATTTTTATAATTTATGTGGTCTCGCTTTACAAGAAAGTGATCAAACAGTTAAATCAATAAAATACTTTGAAAAAGCTTTAGCTTTTGAATCAACTAATTTTGCTGCAATGAATAATTTAGCAAATTCTTACAAACGCTTGTTTGAGTATAAAAAGGCTGAAGATTTATACATAAAAATTATAAAAGAAGACTCAACAAATATTAAGGCTTTAAATAATTATGCAAATTTAAAAAAAGAATTTAATAAATTTCACGACGCAATTAATCTTTTGTTTAAAGCACTAGACATAAATCCAAAAGATGTAAATATTTTATCTAATATTGCTGCATGTTTTAAGAGTATTGGTGATATGGATAAGGCTAAAGATTATGCCTTAAAAGTATTAGATTTAGAGCCCAATAACGCCCATATACATAAATTTTTAAGTGACATGTTAGATTATAGAAAAGATGCAAGCCATCTAGAGACTATGATGGAATTACTCAAAAACAATAGTTTCAAAAATTTTGTATTTAAAGAAAAAGCAGATTTATATTTTGCACTGGGAAAAGCTTATGAAGATATAGGAGATTTTAAAAACTCTTACCATTTTTTAAACCAAGCAAATCTTAACATGAGAGAAGATAAAAACTATAATTTTTCCCATGTTGAAAAATTATTTGATAATATTTTCAAACTTTTTAATAGTTTAGATGAAAAAATCATAAAAAAAAAAATATCTAAAAAAAATATTATTTTTATTTGTGGCATGCCAAGAGCGGGAACTACATTGGTCGAGCAAATAATAGCTTCACACAGTAAGGTAATGGGAGCGGGTGAACTTCAATATTTGGATAAATCTATTAATGAAAATTTTTTAGAAGATTCGAAATTTAATAAACAAAAAATTTTAGAGGAACTATCTAATGAAAAAAATATTATTTTAAATCTTCACAATTTTAAGTCAGATATAATTACTGATAAGGCGCCGCAAAATTTTATTTGGATTGGATTTATAAAATTTTTCTTTCCTAATAGTAAAATTATTCATTGTTCGCGAAATCCAAAGGACAACTGTTTATCAATATTTAAAAATCAATTTACATCTAACTCAATGTCCTGGTCATATGATCAAACCTTAATTGCTAAATATTATAATCTATATTTGAAAATCATGAATTTTTGGAAATCAAAGTTTGATGAATTTATTTTTGATGCAAATTATGAAAACATTGTATCATCTCCAGAGTTAGAAGTTAAAAAGATGTTATCGTTTTGTGATTTAAATTGGGAGCCTGAATGCTTAAATTTTTATCAAAATAAAAAAACTCCCGTTCAAACCGTTAGTGTCTCCCAAGCAAGTAAACCAATCTATAAATCTTCAGTTAATTCAAGTCATGGTTTTTCTCAATATTTAACAGAAATGTTTAAGATTCTTGATACCAAGTCATAAAAAACCAAGTATAATTGGTTGATGACTATTTATGCCTTATCAACTGGGCCAGGAATCTCTGGCATAGCTGTGATAAGAATTTCTGGAAAAAAAACCTCTGATGTCATTCAATTATTAACTGGTAAAAGTGTTCCAGAACCAAGAGTGGCAACGCTTAGAAAAATCAACAAAATTAACACTTCTGAGCTAATTGATGAGGGTATAATACTATGGTTTCCTGGGCCTGAGAGCTACACAGGCGAAGATATGGCAGAAATACAGGTACATGGAAGTAAGGCTGTTATTGATGCTATTCATACTTCTATTTCAGATATTGAAAATTGCCGCTTAGCGGAACCAGGTGAGTTCACAAAACTTGCATTTCAAAATGGAAAAATAAATTTGCTTAAAGCAGAGAGTATTGCAGATTTAATTTCTTCTGAAACTGAAATCCAAAGACAACAAGCAATAAAAATTATGAATGGAAAATCTGCTGATCAATTTAATTCTTTAAGAGAAAAACTTTTAAAAATATTATCACATGTTGAAGCCAAAATAGATTTCCCAGATGAAGATTTACCAAATGATATTTTAAAAGAAATTAAAAAAAGTTTACACGAAGTTTTAATAAAAATAAAAAAAATTTTAGATGATCAAAAAGTTGGGGAAAGAATAAGAGAAGGTTTTAAGATCGCAATTCTTGGCCCTACTAATGCGGGCAAATCTAGTCTTCTAAATCATCTGTCAAATAGAGATGTTGCAATAGTCTCAGAAATTGCAGGAACAACAAGGGATGTAATTGAAACACATCTAAATATAGATGGTTATCCAGTAATTGTTTCTGACACGGCTGGGATAAGGGACTCTAAAAATGAAATTGAAAAAAAAGGTATCAAGCTCTCTTTAAATAGAGCTGAAGAAGCAGATTTGAAGTTAGTTGTCGTTGATGCAAAAAACCTTGATTTTACTGATGTTTTGAAGGGTTTATTAGATGAAAATGCAATTTTAGTAATCAATAAATCAGATCTTTTAGATGGAGAAATTGATCCTAAAATTAAAAAATTAAATCATGTATTAATTTCAATTAAAGAAAATTTAAATATTGATGAATTAATTTTAAAAATTAAAAATAATTTAAAAAATAAATTTATAACAAGTGATGATATTTTAATTACAAGAGAACGACACAGACAACATCTAAAACAATGCTTAGAGCATCTTAAAAATTTTAATAAAAAAAATGAAGTTGAAGATTTTGATAAAGCAGCTGAAGATTTAAGATTAGCTACAAGACACCTTGGCATGATTGTTGGAAAAGTCGATGTTGAGGAGATATTAGGTAGTATTTTCAACGATTTTTGTATAGGTAAATAATACCCGATTTTCCTTGTTTTTTATCCCTATTCTCCTAAAAAACCCATATAATTAAAGCTTATTTAGGCAAAACTATACGTACCTTGTAAATATAATAATCAGTTATAAATTTAGCTTATGAAAAATGATTTATCATTTGATGTTGTAGTAATAGGTGGTGGTCACGCAGGTTGCGAGGCTGCTGCAGCTTCTGCACGTCTAGGAGTTAACACAGCACTATTTACACACAAAATAGAAACAATTGGAGAGATGTCATGCAACCCAGCAATAGGTGGTTTGGGTAAAGGCCATTTAGTACGTGAGATAGATGCCCTTGATGGTGTCATGGGTGAGGTTGCTGATAAATCAGGAATACAATTTAGATTATTAAACAGAAGTAGAGGTCCAGCAGTTAGAGGGCCAAGAACCCAATCAGATAGATCATTATATAGAAAATATATGCAAGAAAAACTTGTAAATTACTGTAATTTAAACATTTTTTCTGATCCAGTAATAAAGTTTATTTTTAATAAAAATACAATAACTGGTTTTGAAACTAAAGCAGGTAAAAAAGTTTTATGTTCTAAGTTAATACTAACAACAGGCACTTTTTTAAATGGTTTGATTCATATTGGTGATGAAAGAACACCAGCTGGAAGGTATGATGAGAAACCCTCAACAGGACTAAGTGAACAATTAGAAAAATATAATTTTAAAATTGGAAGATTAAAAACAGGAACCCCTCCCCGACTTGACTCAAGAACAATTAATTATGAAAATTTAGAAGAACAGTTTGCAGATGATGATCCTTATTTTTTTTCTTTCTTAACTAAAAAAAATATTAACAAACAAGTTTCATGTCGTATGACTTATACTAACGATAAGGTTCATAAAATTATTGAAAAAAATTTATCTAAGAGTGCTATGTACTCTGGTAGCATTCAAGGTGTTGGGCCTAGATACTGTCCATCTATAGAAGATAAGATAGTAAAGTTTGCTGATAAGGGTCGACATCAGATATTTTTAGAGCCAGAAGGGCTTAACGATCACACAATCTACCCAAATGGCATATCTACATCACTTCCATCAGAAGTACAGCAAGAAATATGTAATAATATCAATGGTTTAGAAAATGTTAAGATAATTAGACCAGGATATGCTATAGAATATGACTATATAGACCCAAGAGAACTGTTTTTAACACTCGAGACCAAGAAGATAAGTAGTCTTTACCTTGCAGGTCAGATTAATGGAACAACAGGTTACGAAGAAGCGGCAGCTCAGGGTCTTATAGCTGGGATAAATGCTGCTCTATCTTTTAAAAAATCTGAACCTTTTATTCTCGATAGATCTGATGCTTATATAGGAGTAATGATCGATGATTTAGTGACAAAAGGTGTTGCTGAACCATATAGAATGTTTACATCCAGAGCTGAATATAGATTAAGCCTAAGATCTGATAATGCAGACCAAAGATTAACTTCAAAAGGAATAGAAATTGGATTAATAGGTGATGTAAGAAAAGTTCTTTATTTGGATAAATTGGAAAAAATTAAACAAATTAATGTAAAAATGGGTCAGTCAACTATATCACCTAATAAAGCTGATGAATTTGGTATAAAAATAGCAAAAGACGGTGTTTTAAGATCATCTAATGAAATATTAACTCAAAAAGGAGTTGATATGAATAAAATTAGAGAAATATGGGCTGATGTACCTTTTTTTAGCAATGAGATAGATGAGCAGGTTGAAATTAATGCTCATTATAGAGGCTACTTGAAGAAGCAAAAAGCTGATATTTTAGCCTTTAAAAGAGATGAAAACCTTATAATACCAGATAAAATCAATTATGATGGACTTTCAGGATTGTCAAATGAGGTAAAAGCTAAATTTAAGGAAATAAAACCAAAAACAATGGGTCAAGCACTGAGAATTGATGGAATTACCCCAGCTGCTGTATATATTTTGTTGTCACACGTTAAAAGAAAGTCTATTAAGCATATAGCTTAATGGATCAAGAAATTTTAAATTCATACTCTAAACTTACTGGCTTAAATGTTTCACGTGAAACATTTATGGACTTTGAAAGCTATATATCCATGATTATTGAAAAAAATAAAAAAATTAACATAATCAGCCAAAAAACATCATCAAAAAAGTCAATAATTGAACGTCATATTATTGATTCTGCACAAATAATTGATTTTATTGACTTTAATTCTAATACAACCATAGATTTAGGTTCAGGATCCGGAATGCCAGGAATTATAGTAGCAATTATGCTTAAAAACATGAAAAAAAGTATGAATGTGCACCTTTATGAAAAAAGCTACCATAAAAGCCGTTTTTTAAAGGAAGTTTCAGAGAAACTAAATTTGAATACAAAGATTTTTCAAAAAAATATTTTTGAAATAAAAAATTTGGAAACAGGAA
>JAOHJV010000019.1 GCA_028100865.1 Candidatus Pelagibacter sp.
AGCAAAGGTTGCAATTTTTTCTTCAGCATTTTTAGGAACTATATCTGGCTCCTCTATAGCAAATACAGTTACAACAGGATCACTAACAATACCTGCAATGAAAAAAGTTGGTTATCCTCCTCATTTTTCAGCAGCTGTCGAAGCTACAGCATCAACTGGTGGACAAATTACCCCACCAATACTTGGAGCTGCAGCTTTTATAATGGTCGAATATCTTGAAGTTCCCTTAAAAGATATTTTAGCTGCAGCACTTATACCTGCTTTACTTCATTATTTTGGTATATTTATAATGGTTCATCTAGAAGCAAAAAAACTTGGTCTTAGAGGTTTAAATGAAAATGAAGTGCCTAAATTTTTATCAATTATAAAAGATAATTGGCTTTCATTAGCACCATTAATTTTACTTGTTTATTTAATATTGATTGGTCGTACACCTGATTATGCTGCAGTTAACGCAATTATTGCTTGTATTGTAATTGGTTTTATAAAAAAAAAAAATAGATTAACTATTAAAGATTTACTTGATTGTCTTTCTGTGGGTGCGAAAAATACACTTGCTGTTGGTGCGGCAGCAGCCTCAATAGGAATAATTGTTGGTGTAGTTACTTTAACTGGTGTTGGTTTTAGATTGGGTTATGTCGTAATTCAAACAGCTGGAGATATAGGTAGTTTTTTTCTAAATTTTATTCCCTTTAATTTATTTTCTATTGAGGACCTAACACTTTTCTTCTCCTTATTATTGATAGCAATCTCTTGTATATTTATGGGAACAGGTGTTCCAACAACTGCAACTTATATTATATTAGTTGCTGTAGCAGCTCCTGCCTTAACTCAATTAAATATAGAACCAATTGTTTCACATTTTTTTGTATTTTATTATGGTGTATTGGCAGATATAACTCCACCTGTGGCACTTGCCGCATATGCTGCGGCTGGAATTGCTGGATCAAACCCATTTAAAACTGGAAATACAGCTTTTAGGTTGGGTATTGCAAAAGCTTTAGTACCATTTGTATTTGTTTATTCACCATCATTATTACTAGTTGCTCAAGGTTTTGATTTGTATGTTTTCTTTGAAACCTTAATCTCTGCGATGATTGGTATTGGTTTAATAGGTGTTAGTTTCGCAGGCTATTGGTTAAAAACAGTTCCATTATTTCATAGATGGTACTTGGGAACAGTATCACTATTGTTTATTGCACCAGGTATTCAATCTTCAATGATAGGACTTTTTTTAGTTTTACCCATTTTATTTTTTCAAGTTAAGAAATAAAACTAGCCACCAGGACCTAAATTTGAAGGTTTAACTTTTAAAATTTTCCAAACACCGGAGGCAGAAGTAATAATTTTATCATTACACCTCAATTCACAAAATAAAAATACAAGTGTATTTGTTTTTTTTAGTATTTTTGTATATCCAGTTATTTCATCGGCAACTTTAGATGCACCAATAAATTTTAAGTCTAAAGAAATTGTAACACAGGGAGCGTTGCCAGAAGCTCTGTGAGCTGCAGTTCCTGCCCCAGCATCTATCAATGCTGATAAATAACCACCATGAGTTATATTAGCAGCATTTAGATGATTTTCATTAATCGTAGATTTAAATTCATATTCTGTCTCTGATATAGTTCTAAATAAAACACCACCATTGTGCTTCATAAATCCTGGCTTAATACTTATTTGCTCAAACTCATTGCTCATAATTTTTTATAATACAAAAGTTAAGATTAATAAAATTATTAATACAATCATAAAAAAATATATGACCGATCTCTGTAGTGATGCTTTTAATAGCCAATCTAACATTTCAGTTTCCTTTTTGGTGGACCGCCCAGAACTCGAATCTGGAATCTCCCGGTTCGTAGCCGAGCGCCTTATCCAATTTGGCCAGCGGTCCTTATTAATTTAATTTTTAAAATTCACTAAAGTTACTGTATTTTTCTATTTTATTAACAATTTTTGTTCAAAAAAAATACAGGTTTGCATAAAATACTTAATTAATGTGTTAAATTAACATTAAACATACTTTTTTTTAGGTATATAAACCGATTTAAATAATGATTGAAAAATTACTTGTCCCAGATATTGGAGATTTTGAAGAAGTTGAGGTTATAGAAGTTTTAGCAAAACAGGGGGATCAATTAAATATTAATGACCCAGTAATTACAATTGAGAGCGATAAATCAAGTGTTGAGATTCCTTCTACTCTAGCAGGTAAGATTGAAAAAGTTGAAGTTAAAGTTGGAGATAAGGTTTCAAAAGGAGATTTAATCTTAAATATTGCTTCTTCAGCAGAAAATAAAAAAGAAAATCCAATTCCAAAAGATACTGAAAGTATTATTAAGCAGGCTGAAGCAGCTATGGCAGAACAAAAAAATGAGACTAAAGATGCTCATCAACCTGCTCAAAAGAAAGAACAATCAACTATTCAAGTTACAAATGGTAAAGATACAGATCCTTTAGAAACACAAGATTGGTTAGAATCTTTGTCAGCAGTTATTTCAAAGGATGGAAATCAAAGAGCTCACTTTTTAATTAAGGAATTGATTAACAAAGCGTATCGTGAGGGTGCAAATATTCCTTATACTCAAAACACGCCTTATATAAATACAATCCCTCCAGAAGCAGAAGTTAAATCAAATGGAGATCAAAATATTGAGAGAAGAATTAGATCTTTAATTAGATGGAATGCAGCTGCAATGGTAGTCAGAGCGAATAAAAAATTTCCAGAACTAGGTGGGCACATAGGTACATTTGCATCTGCTGCAACGCTATATGATGTTGGAATGAATCATTTTTGGAGAGCAAAAAATAATAAATTCGGTGGAGATTTAGTTTATTTTCAAGGCCACAGTGCTCCCGGAATGTATGCTAGAGCATTCTTAGAGGGAAGATTAAATGAAAAACACTTGGATAGCTTTAGACAAGAAGTAAATTCTGGCGGGCTTTCCTCATATCCACATCCTTGGTTAATGCCTAAGTTTTGGCAATTTCCAACTGTTTCAATGGGTTTAGGTCCGATGCTTGCAATCTATCAAGCAAGATACATGAAGTATTTAATTAATAGAGGTCTTATTAAAGACGAGGGTCGAAAAGTTTGGGCATTTTTAGGTGATGGAGAAATGGATGAACCTGAGTCTATGGGTGCCATCGGACTAGCAGCAAGAGAAAAGTTAGATAATTTAATATTTGTAGTTAATTGTAATCTCCAA
The DNA here is from genome assembly GCA_028100865.1 of Candidatus Pelagibacter sp. Next base: position 3,213 of record JAOHJV010000019.1, read on the forward strand.
AGACTTGATGGACCTGTTAGAGGAAATGGAAAAATTATTCAAGAATTAGAAGGAAGTTTCCGAGGAGCTGGCTGGAATGTAATTAAAGTAATTTGGGGTTCTTATTGGGACTCGTTGATAGCAAATGATAAAACAGGTCATTTAGTAAAAATAATGAATGAAACAGTTGATGGAGAATACCAAGCGATGAAAGCAAGAGATGGTGCTTATGTTAGAGAAAAATTTTTTGGTAAATATCCTGAAACACAAGAATTAGTATCAAGCTTATCAGATAAAGATATTTGGAGGTTAAATAGAGGTGGTCATGATCCACACAAGGTATATGCAGCTTATGATAAAGCTACAAAAAACCAAGGTAGCCCTACTGTAATTATAGCAAAGACCATTAAGGGTTATGGAATGGGTAAGACTGGTGAGAGTGTGAACACTACCCACCAAACAAAAAAATTAGATGTTGATGATTTACTATACTACAGAGATAGATTTGATGTTCCTTTAACCGATGAACAAGTTAGAAACATTGAATATTTTAAACCTGATGAAAAATCTCCTGAGATTAAATATTTAAAAGAAAGAAGATTAAATTTAGGTGGCTATCTACCTGAAAGAACAACTTACGCAAAACCAATTAAGGCACCATCAAAAGATATCTTTAATTTCATGAAAGTTTCAACTGGTGAAAAAGAGATGTCAACAACGATGGCAATGGTCAGAATGTTTACCAACCTACTTAGAGACAAAAATATTTCACCAAGATTGGTTCCTATAATTCCTGATGAAGCAAGAACATTTGGAATGGAAGGTTTTTTTCAAAAAATTGGTATTTATGCTCATGAAGGTCAAAAATATGAGCCAGAAGATGCAGCACAATTAAGTTCTTACCGTGAAGATAAGAGTGGTCAGGTGTTAGAAGAAGGAATTAATGAAGCCGGTGCAATGTCTTCTTGGATTGCAGCAGCTACAGCATATACAAATCACGACATAGAAATGATTCCAATTTATATTTTTTATTCTATGTTTGGTTTTCAAAGGATTGGTGATCTAGCGTGGGCTGCTGGTGATAGTCAGGCAAGAGGATTTTTAATTGGAGCTACCGCAGGAAGAACCACTTTAGCTGGGGAAGGACTTCAGCACCAAGATGGCCACAGCCACTTAATAGCTTCTACGATACCGAATTGTGTAACTTATGATCCAACTTTTCATTACGAGCTAGCGGTAATTTTTAGAGAAGGTTTGAGAAGAATGCATGAAAAAAAAGAAAACGTTTTTTATTATATTACTACAATGAATGAAAATTATTCTCATCCAGAAATGCCAAAAGATAAAAATTGCGAAGAAGGTATTTTGAAAGGAATGTATAAGATTAAAGAATTTAATAAATTTAAGAAAACAAAAATTCAGCTTTTAGGATCAGGTACAATTCTTAGAGAAATGATGGCTGCAGCAGAAGTTCTTCAAAATGAATATGAAATTGATAGTGAAATTTGGAGTGTAACAAGTTTCAATGAATTAAGAAAAGATGGAATGGAAGTTGAAAGATATAATCTTTTAAACCCTGATAAAGAACAAAAAACTTCATTTGTTGAAAAATGTTTGGGAAAAACCGAAGGTCCAATCATGGCTGCATCAGATTATATGAGAATGAATTCAGATCAAATAAGACCTTATACAAATAAAAGTTTTTATTCTTTAGGAACAGATGGATTTGGCAGAAGTGATACCAGAAAAAATCTAAGAAAATTTTTTGAGGTAGATAAAGAGCATTTAGTTGCTTACAGTTTAAGTATTTTGGCTAAAGAACAATTAATAGCTTCAAAATATGCTAATGAAGCAATAAAAAAATATAAAATTGATGGTGAAAAACCAATGCCTACTAAATTGTAATGTCAGAGATTGAAATTAAAGTACCAAATATTGGAGATTTTAAAGATGTTGAAGTAATAGAAGTTCTAGTTTCTGAAGGTCAAATCCTTCAAAAAAACGATCCTATAATTACAATTGAAAGTGATAAATCCAGCGTAGAAATCCCATCTAACTTTGAGGGTAAAGTTAAATCTTTAAAAACAAAAGTAGGAGATAAAATTTCCGAAGGTGATTTGATATTAATTTTAGAGGAAAGATCTGCAACAAAAGAAAATACTGAGGAAAAGCCAAATATTGAAAAAGAGTTTAAAAAAATTAAAGTAATAAAACCAGAGACAGAACAAACTTCAATTAATCAAGTTAAAAATTTATCCAATGAAATATCATCTGCAAGCCCAAAAGCTCGAAAATTTGCTAGAGAACTTGGAGTAGATATTGCTCAAGTTGTAGGAAGTGAAAAAGATGGAAGAGTTATTGAGGAGGATATTAAAAGATTTGTTTCATCCACAACAAAAAATATTAATAAAATTAAAGAAGATAAAATAAATAAAATCAAAAATGAATTTGAACATTCTGATTTTGGAGAAATTGAAATTAAAGATATCCCGAGAGTAAAAAAACTATCTTCGGTTTATTTAACGAATTCTTGGACAACTATACCACATGTTACAAACCATGATGAGGCAGATATAACAGAAATAGAAAATTTTAGAAGTTCTCTGACAGATATGTACACTGGAGAAAAAATCAAAATTACTCCTTTGGCATTTATAATTAGAGCTTTAGTAGCTTCTTTAAAAAAATTTCCAAGTTTTAATTCTTCTATAGATAAAATTGAAACTGGAAAAATGACATTAAAAAAATATTTTCATATAGGAATTGCAGTTGATACACCTAATGGTTTAATGGTTCCTAAAATTAGAAATGCTGACAACAAAAAAATTTCACTGCTTAGCAAAGAATTGAAAGAAGTAAGTGAACTTTGTAGAAATATAAAAATCGATAAAAAAGAATTATTTGGTGGCTCTATGACTATTACCAGTTTAGGTGGAATAGGAGGTTCGTTTTTTACTCCAATTATAAATTTTCCAGAAGTTGCAATCTTAGGAGTGGGTAAGTCTCAAAAAAAACAAATATTTATTAACGGAAAGTTTCAAACAAGAACAATGTTGCCTATATCTTTGTCTTATGATCACAGAATTATTGATGGGGCTGAAGCTGCAAGATTTAATAATGATTTAAAAGAAAATCTAGGCAAAAATTTTGCCTATAAGTTAGCTGTATAATTTAAGTTATGTCAAAAACTATCTCTTTATTAAGTGCTTTGCTGTGTACTTTTATTTGGGGCACAACTTTTATTGCTCAAGACACTGGCATGGATAATATTGGTCCATTTACATTCAATGCCGTAAGATTTTTCATAGGTTTTTTGGCTATCACACCATTAGTTTTCTTGTTTGAAATAAAAAAATTTAAATCCGAGTTTAAAACTGACACCAAAACTTTTGTTAATCTCTCATTTTTAATTGGTTTATCTTTATTTTTGGGTTCGGCTTTACAACAAGTCGCTCTTCTTTATACAGATGTTGCTAATGCTGCATTTTTTACAATTTTTTATGTTCCTCTGGTACCAATTATAATTTTTTTATTTAAACGAACATCAATTCATTGGAGTGTTTGGCCATCTGTAGTTTTATGTTTAATTGGAGGGTTTTTATTAACAAATTTTTATGACGCCACGGTTAGACTTGGGGATGGTTTAGTAATACTAGGTGCTTTATTTTGGAGCACTCATATAATTTTTACAGGAATAATTGTAAATAAGTATAACCTTCCACTCACCCTAGGAGCAGCTCAAACTTTCATCGTTGCTTTATTTTCTTTTGTAATAGCATTTATTTACGAGGAGTTTGTTTACTTGGAAATTATGAAAGAAATAAATTCTATTTTGTATGCTGGAATTTTATCTGGAGGTTTTGCATTTGTGCTACAAATTTATGCTCAAAAAAATATAACCCCTGCCCCTGCTGCAATAATTTTTTCATTAGAAGGAGTATTCGCAACTATTGCTGCCTGGTTCATTTTAAATCAGATCTTAGATATCAATAATTTACTTGGATGTTTATTTATTCTATGTGGTGTTTTACTGTCCCAATTGATACCATTGGTTCAAAAGAAATTTTCTTAATAAATTATAGTAAATAAAATCAGCGCTATTAATATTCTATAAATAACAAACGCATTCATTGAAAATTTATTTATATAAATTAAAAAAAATTTTACAGTCACAAAAGAAAAAATAAATGATGCTAAAATTGCAATAATCACTAAATAGTTAAGCTCAACCGGATGAGAAAATATATCTTTTAATCCTATAAAACTTGCACCTCCTAAAGCTGGAATAGAAAGTAAAAATGATATTTTGCTTGAGTCATATCTATTAAATCTCAATATTCTTGCAGCTGTAATAGTTATACCTGCCCTACTTACCCCTGGCATTAAAGAAAGAATCTGAAATAAACTTATAAATATAATTGACCTAATATTTAAATTTGAAGAAATTTTCTTATCAAATCGATTTTTATCTGCAATAAATAGTACAATTCCAAAAATTAGAGTTGTCCAAGCTATAATTTTAATATTTCTAAGTTCATAAATGATACCAGTTGAATATAAGATATATCCAAAAATTATTAATGGAATTGATCCAAGAATAATTAGGCTTAAAAGTCTTTTATTATTTTTGACATCTAGCAAGTCCTCTCTAAAAAAATAGATAATTGCAAATAAGGAACCAAGGTGAAGACTTATATCTATTAATAATGAACTAGATTTAAATTCAT
>JAOHJV010000002.1 GCA_028100865.1 Candidatus Pelagibacter sp.
GAGAATTAATTTCAGAGAATAACATATTAAAATTAACAGAAAAAGAGACAAATATTATTATATATTTATCTCAATCAGCAAATCCTGTAAGCATTGATCAATTGCAATCCGATGTATGGGGTTATGGATCAAAACTTGAAACACACACAGTTGAAACTCACATATATAGATTAAGAAAAAAAATTTCTAAAAAGTTTAATGATAATAAATTTATTTCGAGTCATAAAAATGGCTATCAAATTAATTAAAAAACAAAACATCATCGCTAAAGATTTATTTACAAAAAAAATATAAACCTAAAATAGTTAAGTCTAAAAAGGGTAAGGGAAGTTTTAAAAGAAAGAAAATTTAAAGTCTTGCCCCAATTTGCTGTATTACTTTAGATGACATTTCAGTACCTTTTTTGAGGCATTCTTTTGTTGATAATTTATTAATGTACCCATGTAAAAAACCAGCAGCAAATAAATCACCTGCTCCTGTAAGATCAATAATTTTTAGATTTTTTTGTATATCACATTCAATAACTTCATCACCATTAACTGCAAGCGCACCTTTTTCACCTCTAGTTACGACTACTAATTTATTAAGTTGTTTTGAAAAGTCTATAATTTCATTAAAATTTTTTGCGTCAATTAGTGAAGTAATTTCTTGCTCGTTTGTAAAAGTTATATCTAGTTTATCTCTAACTAAATTTAAAAAATGAGATTTATGTCTATCTACACAAAATTGATCAGACAGTGACATAGCTACTTTATTTGCAGTATTGATAGCTTTATCAAATGCTTTTTGGGGTTCTCCTTCGTCCCATAGATAACCTTCTAAGAATGTTATCTCACTTTTTTTTATTGCATCAGAACTTACATCACTTTCATTAATTTTACCTGCTGATCCCAGAAACGCACACATTGTTCTTTCGGAGTCAGGTGTTACTAATATTAAGCAAGTACCTGTTGGTAATTTCTCTTTTTTTTTTAAATAAAAGTATTCTACGTTTTCTTTTTTTAGACCTTCTTCGTATTTGTTACCAAAGTCGTCATCTGAAACTTTACCAATAAAACCCACCTTGTCACCAAGTTGAGATAACCCAACAATAGAGTTTGCTACAGAACCTCCTGAGACAGTTTTTTCAATTTTAAGATTTGTTAATAAATTTTTAAATTCATCATCATCAAAAAATAATTTCATTGTGCTTTTTGTAAGATTATTCTGTTCAATAAAGTTTTCATCTACTTTACAGATGATGTCGACTATTGCGTTTCCTATTCCTAAAATTTTCATATTATGCTTTCCGGGTAATAACAGGTTTTTTTCTATTTGGGTAGCAAGTAGTACATATTTTACATTTTAAACCATAACAGTCTCTTGCCTTACAGTATTCCCTACCATAAAAAATTATTTGTAAATGAAGTTTGGACCAGGTTTTTTTAGGAAATATTCTTTTTAAATCTTTTTCAGTTTGAACTACATTTTTACCGTTTGTTAAACCCCATCTTTGTGCAAGCCTGTGAATATGAGTATCAACGGCAAAAGCTGGATAGCCAAAACCTTGGGACATCACTACACTTGCTGTTTTGTGACCTACACCAGGTAGTTTTTCAAGATCTTCAAAAGTTTTAGGTACTTTTCCGTTGTGTTTTTTTAAAACTTGTTTTGACATTAAGTAAATACTTTTTGCTTTAACTCTAAAAATACCAATTTTTTTTATTAATTTTTCAATTTTTTTTCTTCCTAATTTTACAAAGTGTTCTGGCTTAAAGTATTTTGGATATATATCTTTTGTTACATTATTAACATTTATATCAGTACATTGTGCCGAAAGAAGTACAGAAATTAGTAGTGTAAAAGTATTTTTACTATTTAAAGGAATCGGTGCTCTTGGATAAATTTTATTTAATGTTTTAATTATAACTTTTGCTTTTTGATCTTCATTCATTAAGAAAAATTAAGTAAATCTCTCATAGAATATAAGCCTGGTTTTTTTTTCATTAACCATTTAGAGGCTGTTAATGCTCCATCAGAGTAAAGTTCTCTATCAAAAGCCTCATGATTTAATGTTATTATCTCTTTTCCACTTGAGAATTTAACTTCATGTTCTCCAATAGTTTCACCTTTTCTAATTGAGTTAAAATTAATTTTTTTTCCATAAGGAAAAGATTTTTTATTTAAAAATTTCTTTCCAATTAAATTATATAAATTTTTATTTTTTCCATCAGCAATCCCTTTTCCAAGCATTAAAGCCGTACCTGATGGATAGTCTTTTTTATGTTTGTGATGAACCTCAAATATTTTACTTAAATATTCATCATTTAATGATTTTGAGGCAATTTCAGTTAAATACATCAATAGGTTTACACCCAAGCTCATATTTCCAGCTTTTAAAATAGGTATTTTTTTTGAAAACTTTTTAATTTGGTTTTCTTGGACTCTATTGAACCCAGTCGTTCCAATTACGACTCTTTTTTTAAGTTTAGAGGCTATTTTTAATATATCTAGGGTGCAGTGAGGTACAGTAAAATCAACAATTATATCTGTATTTTTAAAAGCTTTTTCAGAATTTAACTCTGGTTTAATACCATTAAATTTTTTGTTTACCAATCTGTTTTCTGTAAGTGTAACTAATTTAAAATTTTTATTTTTTTTGGAAGACTTTATTAGTTGCTGACCCATTCTGCCCATGCATCCTGAAATTGCTAAATTAATATTTTTCATTTACAAATATTAACTCTTTTTAGGAGATTAGTCTTTTAGTTTTTCCAGAAATCTTTTGCCTTTTGAAAAAACTTTTTTATACTTGGATTTGACTTATCATTTTCAATTTCTCTAAACTGCTCTAATAATTCTTTTTGTTTTTTATTCAAATATACAGGTACTTCAGTTTTTACTTGAACATATAAGTCACCGAAATCGCCTCTTCTCATATATGGCATTCCCTTACCCTTTAACCTGAATTGCTTACCATTTTGTGTTCCATCAGGAATTTTTATTTTAGCTTTACCGCCATCAATAGTTGGTATTTCAATGGTAGTACCTAATGCAGCATCTGCAAGGGAAAGTGGAAATTCAAAAAATAAATTTTCATCTGATCTTTTAAATAAGTTGTGAGAGTAAACATTTATAAACAAATATAGATCACCAGTCGCTCCACTTCTACTACCAGCTTCACCTTTGCCAGCTAATCTAATTCTTGTTCCATCATCAACACCTTTGGGAATTGTTACTGATATCTTCTTAGACGCTTGTTTTTTTCCTTGACCATTACAGTCATTACAAGGATTTGTGATTTCTTCTCCATTTCCGTTACATTGAGGACAAGTTTGTTGTACAGTGAAAAAACCTTGATTAGATCTTATTTTTCCATTTCCACCACAGTAAGTACATCTGTCTGGAGAATGACCGGGTTTTGAACCATTTCCTTTACAGGTGTTACATTTTTCAGTAGTCGAAAATTTTATATCTTGTTTTTTACCTTGGTAGGCTTCTTCAAGAGAAATTGACAAATCATATCTTAGATCTGAGCCTCTGTTATTCGAACTTCTATTTCTTGATCTGCCACCGCCACCAAAATCACTAAAAAAATCTTCAAAAATATCTGAAAAATCTGCCCCACCAAATCCACCAAAACCACCACCTTGTCTTCCACCTCCATTTTCAAAGGCTGCATGACCAAAGTTATCATAGTTTTGTTTTTTTTCTTTATCTGAGAGTATTCCGTAAGCTTCGCTGGCTTCTTTGAATTTATCTTCTGCAACTTTATCACCAGGATTTTTGTCGGGATGATATTTGACAGCTAGTTTTCTATATGCAGACTTTAATTCATCGGGAGATGCATTTTTTCCTACACCCAAAACATCATAGAAATCTCTTTTAGCCATAAGTTACCTTGAGATAATTATCGTTGATATTCTTAAGCGCTTTTTTCTTTATCTTCTTCTTTATTTTCTTCTTTTACTTCCTCAAAATCTGCATCAACTACGTTATCGTCTTTTTTTCCCTCGTCATTATTTTTACTATCATCAGGTGAATCTGGTTTTTTCTCTTGAGCTTTATATATAGCCTCACCTAATTTCATTGATGCTTGAACTAACGCTTCTGTTTTTTTCTTAATGTCTTCATTATCAGTCCCTTTAAGAGCTTCTTTCAAACTTGCTGATGCATCTTCTATTGATTTCTTTTCAGCATCAGTAATTTTTGATCCATGTTCTTTAAGATTTTTTTCAGTTGAATGAATTAAAGTATCAGCCTGATTTCTCGTATCTACAGACTCTCTTTTCTTCTTATCTTCTTCTTTATTAGCTTCAGCATCTTTAACCATTTTTTCAATTTCTTCCTCACTTAATCCACCTGAAGCTTGAATTTGAATTTTTTGTTCTTTTCCAGTTCCTTTATCTTTTGCTGACACACTAACTATACCGTTTGCATCAATATCAAAAGTAACTTCAATTTGAGGAACCCCTCTTGGTGCTGGAGCGATACCGACTAATTCAAAATTTCCTAACATTTTATTATCAGTCGCCATTTCTCTTTCACCTTGAAGCACTCTGATTGAAACTGCAGGCTGATTATCTTCTGCTGTAGAAAATACTTGGCTCTTTTTTGTTGGTATTGTTGTATTCTTTTCAATAAGCTTAGTTGATACACCCCCTAGAGTTTCAATCCCTAGAGATAAAGGCGTAACATCTAAAAGAAGTACATCTTTTACATCTCCTTGAAGCACACCTGCTTGAATTGCTGCACCCATTGCAACAACTTCATCTGGATTAACACTTTTGTTTGGGTCTTTTCCAAAAAAGTTTTTAACTTCCGCTAGAACTTTAGGCATTCTTGTCATTCCACCAACCATAACGATTTCATCAATATCACTTGCTGATATACCGGCATCACTCAATGCTGTTTTGCAAGGTGGCAATGTTCTAGCAATTAAATCTTCAACAAGAGCTTCAAGTTTAGCTCTAGTCATTTTTAAGTTAATATGTTTTGGACCAGTTTTATCTGCGGTGATAAATGGTAAATTAATATCAGTTTGTTCCGCTGAAGATAGTTCAATTTTTGCTTTTTCAGCAGCTTCCTTTAATCTCTGAAGTGCAAGTTTATCAGATGTTAAATCAATACCATTATCTTTTTTAAATTCTGTTATTAAGTAATCAACGATTGTATTATCGAAGTCTTCACCACCTAAAAAAGTATCTCCATTAGTAGATTTTACTTCAAACACACCGTCCCCTAACTCAAGAATAGAAACATCAAATGTTCCTCCACCTAAATCATAAACTGCAATTTTTTTATTTTGTTTTTTGTCTAAACCATATGCAAGAGAAGCTGCTGTGGGTTCATTAATGATTCTTAAAACTTCCAGGCCAGCAATTTTACCAGCATCTTTAGTAGCTTGTCTTTGTGCATCATTAAAATATGCAGGAACTGTTATTACTGCTTTAGTTACTTCTTGACCTAAATATTTCTCAGCAGTTTCTTTCATTTTTTGAAGAATAAAAGCAGAGATTTGAGAAGGTGAGTATTTTTCACCTTTTGCTTCAATCCAAGCGTCACCTTTTTCAGAATTAACTATTTTAAAAGGAGCTGCGGCTATATCTTTTTTTACGGTTGGGTCTTCAAAATTTCTTCCTATTAATCTTTTAACAGCAAAAATTGTATTTTCAGGATTTGTAACTGCTTGTCTTTTTGCAGGCTGACCAACTAGTTTTTCTCCATCGTCTGTAAAAGCTACAACTGAAGGAGTTGTTCTTGCACCCTCAGCATTTTCTAATACTTTAGGTTGGCTTCCTTCCATGATTGATACACATGAATTTGTCGTACCAAGATCTATTCCAATAATTTTGCTCATAATTTAATTTCTACCCTTCATATATGTGTTAATATTAATTCTACAAGTTCAACAAATGGAATTATTTGTCTAAATTCTCCTTATTTTCCTCACTTTTATCATCTTTAATTTCTGTCTTTTTGGATACACCAACTAATGATGGTCTTAGCAATCTGTCTTTTATCATAAAACCTTTTTGAACTTCTTGAACGATAGTTCCAGGCTCTTTATGATCATCTTCAATTTCCATCATTGCTTGATGTAAATTTGGATCTAATTTTTTATTAAGACAATCAATTGGTTTAATATTATTTTTAGTAAAAATAGAAATTAAATCTTTATTTATTATATCAAAATGTTCTAAGGTTTTTTTTAATGCCTCAGTATCTTTTAAAGCTTCGTCACTTTCTAAAATTAACTTAGATCTTGCAAGGTTGTCAATTAAGTTCAAAGCTTCTTTTGCAAACGCAAAGCCCCCATAATCAAATGCATCATCTTTTTCTTTTTCAAACCTTCTTCTTTGGTTTTCCATTTCAGCGAAAGTTCTTGCTAATTTATCTTCTAATTCTTTTGTCTTTTCTTCAGGGGATAATTCTATTTTCTCTTCTTCAACTTTGTTTTCTACATGCTTATCATCTGATTGTTTATTTGCCTCAGTCTCCTTATTTGAAGTTTCAGCTGAAGTATTTTCTTGATTAAGGTTTTCCTCTTTTTCCATGACAGCATATATGGTAAGAAATCTCAGAATTGCTAGGTATTAATGAAAAAAATCTTAAAATTGCTTATAGGCACCAATAACAAGGGAAAATATAAGGAAATTAAAGATTTGTTGCCAAAATACATCAAAACCTACTCAACATCTGAATTTAAACTTAAGAGTCCAAGAGAGGATGGACTGACATTCACAGAAAACTCAATCATAAAATCTAAACATTTCTCAAAAAAAACTAGATTAATTTGTTTGGCTGATGACTCGGGTCTTGAGATAGACCTTTTAGATAAAAGTCCAGGAATATATTCAGCCAGATGGGGTGGAAAAAAAGGTAATTTTAAAAAAGCAATAAATAGAGTGTACAAAGAATTGTCAAAAAAAGACAAAAACTGGAAGGACAAAAAAATTAAAGCTAGATTTATTTGTGCATTGTCAATTTGTCATTTGGATAAAAAAATAGTATCTGCTTTGGGCAAGGTTGAGGGGTATATCTCATCAAAACCAAAAGGAAAAAATGGTTTTGGTTATGATCCAATTTTTATCCCTAAAAATAGTAGAAAGACTTTTAGTGAAATGAGCTCTATACGAAAATATAAAATTGACCATCGTTTTGTTGCATTTAAGAAAATTAGAAAATTTCTGTAATTTTTTTATTTTCAATTTTATAAAAATTTAAACGGTGATTAATTTTGTTATTTTTTATATCAAAAATACCAATCTTTCCTTTGAATGAATTTTTTTTTTTAAAAACTTTATTTAAATTTGAAAGATTAGTTTTTGTCGATAAATAATAGACAAGCCCTAAAAGGTCATAGCTTAGTAACGATAAATGTGAAGGATATTCATTAAATTCTTTAAAAAATTTATCTTTATAATTTTCAAAATTATTTTGATTTATGGATGGGTAATATAAAGGCTGAATATCTATTTCATTTAATAAACTCTTATTAAACCACTGGTTTAATGTAATAAAATACTTATTTTTAGGAGAAACATCCGTGTATAAGAGTGATGTGGACACACTTTTTAAACTTTCGTCAAAATCTGCAATGACGATTGCATCAAAATTTAAACCCCCCAAAGTATATCTTTGTTCAAGTTTTTTAATTTTTTTTTCCTTGTTAGATTGATTTGATTTTTTTAATCTTAAAATTTCATCTTCTAAGTTTTGTTTTCTTATCTGATAATTGGTAATTTCTTCAATTTGTTTAGTTAATTTTGTAGGTTCCGTACTATAGTCATAATCTTTGAATATTTTAATTCTTGACTCTTTCATTCCTTTTTTGACTTCAAATTCATAATTCTGAATAGGTGTTAAAAATATTGTTCTCTTTATATTGTTTGTTGCTATAAATTTTTTTATAGTATTGAATTGTGAAGTTGAATTTATTCCTGCAGAAATTACATTTCCTGGAAGATCCAGTGTTTTGTTTGTTAATGACAAAAAAGTTATATCTTTAATTTCATCTAAATAAGTTATGCTTTCATAAAAAACAGGACCAATAACAACTTTAATGCCCATTTGTTTTAATTCAAATGCAGATTTAAGTGCCTTGTTTGCTTTAGAGGCTGTGTCCTTAGGAATAATTTCTATTGAATTATTATTAATATCTTTCACTGCCAATCTGACAGCTTTAACAATTGATTGTCCTAGCTCTTTATTTTCACCTGTTAAAGGAACCATTAAGCCAATTTTAATTTTTTCTGAAGCTTTTGTTGAAAATGAAAGTAATAAAGAAAAATTCAATATTACAAAAAAAATAATTTTAATAAATTTACTCATTTTAATGTTAGTATAATATTTTTTAAGCTCAATTATGATCATAAAATCACAATCTCAAATAAAAGATAATGAAAATGGTCTTTATTTAGTATCAACACCAATTGGTAACTTGAAAGATATTACTTTGAGAGCCATAGAAACATTAAAAAAATCTACTTATATTCTTTGTGAAGATACAAGAGTTTCTAGAATTTTGTTAGATAGATATGAAATAAAATCACGTCTAATCTCAAATCATAAATTTAATGAGTCAAAAAATTTAAGTAAGATTATAAATCTTCTTAAATCTGGAGAAACAATTGCATTAGTTTCAGATGCCGGAACGCCAAGTATTTCTGATCCAGGTGCAATTTTAGTAAATGAATGTGTTAAAAATAATATAAAAATTATTCCAATTCCAGGACCATCAGCTGTTGCAACAGCTGTATCAATAAGTGGTTTTTCAGAAAAATTTATTTTTTATGGTTTTTTACCTGAAAAAAAACAGGCAATTGCAAACGTCTTTAATCAAATATCAAAATTTAATGACACATGTGTTTTTTTTGTATCTTCAAAAAAAGTGAATAAAATTATTCCTGAATTAAAAAAAAACTTCAGTGGAAGAAAAGTAATATTTTGTAGAGAAATTTCTAAACTTTATGAAGAATTTATTAGAAAAAACGTTGATGATTTAGAAATATTTAACAAAGAGTTAAAAGGTGAGCTAACAATAGTAATTTCAGAAAAAAAAATTGAAAAAAATCACTCACAAGAATTAAATGAATCAGATATGAATATAATAAAGAAAATGATTAGTAAATTAACTATTAAAGAAATCACAGAAATTATTAGTCAAAATAAAAATATTTCAAAAAAAGAAATTTATAATTATTGTTTAAAAATAAAAAATGAAATTTAGATATATATTAGTAATTTTGATAGGTGTAATTTTTTCTAGCTGTGTTGGTGTTTCCTCAAAAGGCATTTTTGGTACCGGAGTTTCCATTGCTTTTGATCCGAGAACTGTTGGTACTCAGATGGATGACTCGATTATGCAAAAAAATTTAGCTGCGAGAATTATTGTTAAAGATAAAAAATATCTTTTATCTGTAAAATCAAAAGTATTAGACGGAAGAATTTTTTTAACAGGAAAAGTCGACAGTCCTGAGGAAAAATTACTATTAACTAAATTAGCTTGGGAAACAAAAGGTGCTAGATCTGTTCGTAATGATATTAAAATAAAAGAAGAATTTAATTTTCAAAGATCTGCAAAAGATATTTTAATAACATCTCAGCTTCGAACAGCAATTATTTTAAATAAGAATATTAAAGCAACCAATTATCAAATAGATACTTATAAAAAAAAAATTTATGTATATGGAATCGCATTAACATCTGAAGAAAAAGATTTAGTAATTAGTGAAGCTAAAGAGATACTGGATGTAGAAGATGTCATTGCAAGCATTATTCTTCTAGAAGATCTGAGAATTCAAAAAGAATAATTATTTTTTATAATCAATTACATCTGCAGAATAAGCAGCAATAGATGCTAAATTAATAAGTTCTGATGTTGAGGATCGTAGAGGAGCTATCTCTATTGGCAATCCAAGTCCAATTAATAATGGCCCAATAACCTTAGTGTCTCCTAAAGTTTTCATCATTTTATATGATATTGCAGCACTATGTTGACCAGGCATGATCAAAATATTTGCTTTACCAACAATTTTTGAAAAAGGATAAAGTTCTTCATATTCAGGATTTAAAGCAACATCTGGTTGCATATCTCCATCAAATTCAAAATCTACTTTTCTTTCTTTTAATATATCTACTGCATTTCTAATATGTTTTGTGCGGTTGGTGAGGGGCTGACCAAACGTGGAGTGAGAAACAAATGCTACTTTAGGATCAAAACCAAACAGCCTTACTACTCTAGCTGTTGAAATTGCTATTTCAGCCATTTGTTCTGATGTTGGATATTCATGAACGCTGGTATCACCAACAAAAATAGTTTTACCTTTGTGAACAACCATATTTAAACCAAACATGATCTCACCATCTCTAACATCAACTACTTGTTTTATTTTATCTAATGAAGCACCAAAACGTCTTGTATTTCCTGTGACAGCACCATCTGCATCACCACAGGCAACCATGCTAGTTGCCCATATTACTCTATCGTTTCTAACAAGTCTGTCACAATCTCTTTCTAGCAACCCCTGTTCTCTCTGTAATTTTTTAAATAAATGTTTTACATATTTATTTCTTTTTTCTTCATCTTTTGAGTTTACTATTTCGATATCAAAATTTTCACTGTAACCAATATTTTTAATTTGTTCTTTTATTTTTTCTTCTTTTCCTACAAGAATTGGAACACCTAATTTAGAATTTTTAAATGCTATTGCAGCTTTAAGTGTATTTTCATCTTCACCATCTGCAAATACTATTCTTTTTTGATTCTTTTTTATATAAGAGTTGATTCCTTGCATAATAGTTACAGTTGGATCCAATCTTTGTCTAAGTTGATCTTTATATATATCAAAGTCATTAATATTTTTTCTTGCAACTCCACTATCCATTGCTGCTTTTGCAACAGCAGCTGGAATAATACTTATTAATCTTGGATCAAATGTTGAAGGAATAATATATTCTTTGCCATAATGTGGTCGTTCACCTCCCATAGCAGCCACAACCTCGTCCGGAACATCTTCTCTTGCAAGTTTTGCAATTGCTTCAGCTGCAGCAACTTTCATTTCCTCATTTATTGTTTTTGATCTAACATCAAGAGCGCCTCGAAAAATATAGGGAAAACCAATTAAGTTATTTACTTGATTTGGATAATCTGATCTTCCAGTTGCAACTATTGCATCATTTCTCACTTCATTTATTTCTTCAGGAGTAATCTCTGGATCAGGATTTGCACAAGCAAAAATTATGGGATTTTTTGCCATCTTTTTCACAAATTCTTTTTTAAGAGCACCCTTGGCTGATAAACCAAGAAAAACATCTGCCCCATTTATTGCATCTTCAAGACTTCTTAAATCAGTTTCGATTGCATACCTTGATTTCCATTGATCTATTCCATCGGGCCTTCCTTTATAAATTACACCTTTTCTGTCTAGCATAATAATATTCTCATTTGGTACACCTGAATTTTTAAATAACTCTGTACATGCTTGAGCAGACGCACCAGCTCCATTAACAACTACTTTAATTTCTTTTATTGATTTACCACTTATATCCAAAGCGTTTATTAATGCTGCAGTTGTAATAATAGCTGTCCCATGCTGATCATCGTGAAAGACAGGTATATCTAAAATTTCTTTTAATTTTTGCTCTATTATAAAGCAGTCGGGTGCAGCAATGTCTTCTAAATTTATTCCTCCAAAACTAGGAGCAAAGTTTTTAATTGAATTAACAATTTCATCTGCATCAGAACAATCTATCTCAAGATCAATGGAGTCAATATCAGCAAATCTTTTAAAAAGTACTGCCTTACCTTCCATTACAGGTTTTGACGCAAGGGCCCCTAAATTACCCATTCCTAATATTGCAGAACCATTACTTATTACAGCTACCAAATTCCCTTTACTTGTATAGTCATATGCAGTCTCTGGATTTTCACTGATCATTCTTACAGGGGCTGCAACACCTGGAGAATATGCTAAAGCAAGATCTCTCTTAGTAGTCATATTTTTTGATGAAATGATCTCAATCTTTCCAGGTTTTTTATCTTTATGAAAATCTAGAGCTTCTTTATCTGTATAATGATCTATGTTATTTTTTTTCATTTTTACTTAATTCTAAAAATTTAATTTTATTTTTATTCTAATTTAAAAACTTTTATTATTTGTATTATTTGATCTAAATATTCCTACAATAAGCTTACAATAAACTGACAATTAGGGTAAAATTAAGACTAATATGATTTATGAACATAGTTAAGTCAACAGGCACATTTGGTTTTTTTACTATAATAAGCAGGTTGCTTGGTTACTTAAGAGACATTTTAATAGCAATTTTTCTTGGAACAGGTTTATTAGCTGATGCTTTCTTTGTAGCGTTTAGAATCCCAAACACATTTAGAAGATTGTTTGCTGAAGGTACTTTTAATGCAGCATTCGTACCAAGTTATTCATTAGAAATAACTAAGGGCAAAAAACAATCAAACAAATTTGCTAACGATATTTTTAATCTACTTTTTCTGGGTTTATTATTTTTAACAATTATTGTTGAGATTTTTATGCCTGCTTTTGTCTCAATTATTGCCCCAGGATTTGTTGGTGATTTTGAAAAAATGGAGTTAGCAATAAATTTAACAAGGATTACATTTCCTTTCTTATTTTTTATTTGTTTAGCTTCATTTTTTTCTGCAATTCTAAATTCACATAATAAATTTGCAGCAGCAGCAGCAGCTCCAATAATTTTGAATATATTTTTAATTTTAGTATTAATTTTTTCTAAATCTTTAGGTGATCAATTAGTTTATTATTTATCTTATGGTGTTTCTTTGGCTGGTTTTTTTCAATTAATATTTTTATACAAATATGTATCAAAATATTATTCGCTTAATTTTAGCTTTAAATTAAAAGCAAGTGATAAAGTAAAGTTTTTTTTTAAAAAACTTTTACCAAGCATTTTTTCTTCTGGAGTTACCCAAATTAATATTTTAATTGGAACAATAATTGCATCATTTCAAGCAAGTGCAGTATCATATTTATATTATGCAGATAGAATTTATCAAATTAATTTAGCTATAGCTGGTATTGCGATTGGAGTTGTTATACTTCCACAACTTTCAAAACATATCCAATCTAAAAAAAAAGATAAGATTTTGCTCATACAAAATAAAGCTCTTGAATTAAGTTTATTTCTAAGTTTGCCAGCGACTATCGCTTTAATTATTGGATCAGAACAAATTATTTCAGCTTTATTTGGATATGGGTCTTTTAATGAAAATTCAGTGAATAATTCAAGTTTAGCTTTATATTATTTCGCGTTAGGTCTTCCCGCCTTTGCTTTGATAAAAGTTTTTTCAAGTTTTTTCTTTGCAAATAATGATACGAAAACTCCATTTTATATTTCTTTGATTTCTGTAATACTTAATATTTTTATTAGTATTTATTATTTTAGCGAAGTTGGTTTTATAATAATTCCAATAGCAACCTCTATTTCTTCATGGTTTAATTCAATGTTATTATTTATTTTTTTAAAAAAACGACATTTATTTTATTTCAATCAATTATTTTTTATCAAATTTATTAAAATAGTTTTTTCATCAATTCTAATGGGTTTATTTTTTAACTTTTTATTAAATTTTTTTCAAAATGAATTAGCATTTAATCAATCAATCAAATCTTTATACTTAGTTTTATCTGCAATATTAGGATTATTATTTTATTTAATTGTATGTTATTTCATCAAAGCTTTTCAAATGAATGATATTAAATTAAGGTATTAATTTATGAGTAAAAAAATATTTTCTGGTGTTCAGCCCACAGGTAATCTCCATCTAGGAAATTATTTAGGAGCTATAAAAAATTTTGTAGATTTAAATAATGATACAGAAAATGATTGTATATTTTGTGTTGTAGACTTACATGCCATCACTGTCAAACAAGATCCTAAGGAACTGAGGAGCAATATTCAAGAAACAGTAGCCACATTTATTGCTAGTGGGATAGATCCTAAAAAAAGTATAATTTTTAATCAATCAAAAGTGCCCGCCCATGCTGAAGGAGCATGGATACTGAGTTGTGTTGCTAGAATGGGATGGCTAAATAGAATGACTCAATTTAAGGAAAAAGCTGGAAAAGATAAAGAAAAAGCAAGTGTTGGTCTTTATTCTTACCCAGTTCTTATGGCTGCGGACATTCTTCTTTATGATGCAACCCATGTTCCTGTTGGAGATGATCAAAAGCAGCATTTAGAGTTATGTAGAGATATTGCTCAAAAGTTTAATACTGATTTTGAAATTGAAAATTTTTTACAAGTTCCAGAACCTTTAATACAAAAAGAATTTTCAAGAATTATGAGCCTTAAAGATGGTTCAAAGAAAATGAGTAAATCTGAATTGTCAGATTTAAGTAGAATAAATTTAACTGATAATAAGGATTTGATTATAAATAAAATTAAAAAAGCAAAAACAGATCCATTACCAATGCCTAATACACCAAAAGAACTTGATGAAAGATTAGAAGCAAAAAATCTTTTAGGTATATATTCAAGCTTAACAAACTCTACTTTAGAAAAAAGTGTAGAAAATTTTGCGGGCAAAAATTTCTCAGAATTTAAACAAAAATTATCTGAAGCACTTGTTGATAAAATTCAACCTATTTCAACAGAGATCAAAAAATTATTAGATGACAAATCATATTTGGATAATACTCTTCTAGAAGGAGTTGAAAAAGCTAATATAATAGCCTCAAAAAAGATCAAAAGAATTAGAGAAATAGTAGGTTTTTAGATAAAATTTATTAACAAGTTTTAATTTTTTAAATATTCACTATATATAATTTATGTTCGTTCAAACAGAAGTTACACCAAATCCTAATTCACTTAAGTTTCTGCCTGGAAAAAAAGTGTCTAATAGTGGACCATATGAAATTACCAATAAAGACGAAACTCAAAATGTACTCGTTAGAAATTTATTATCTATTAATGGAGTAGAAGGAATTTTTTTAGGAGAAGATTTTATTTCCATCAATAAAAAGGAAATAATAAAATGGGATGAAATAAAACATATAGTAATTTCATTTATTAATGATTTTTATTCTGAAGGAAAAGAATTTGTCATTGATGAAAGTTTAGAGGAACAAAATTTAAATCTAGATGACATTGAGCAAAAAATAGTCAAAATTTTAGATGAAAAAATAAGACCAGCAGTAGCTAGAGATGGTGGGGATATTAAATTTAAAGAATTTAAAGATGGAGTAGTTAAAGTTCAATTACAAGGGAGTTGCTCTGGATGTCCAAGTTCTACAATGACATTAAAGCAAGGAGTTCAAAACCTTTTATGTCATTATTTACCCGAAGTAAAAGAAGTTGTAGCAATTTAAAAATATGAAAAATAATCAAGATTTATTTGAACAAAGAAGTAAAAATAATTTATTAAAAATTATTTTAAGCAGTTTTTTAACAGTTTCTTTTTTCTATGTTGCTCCAATATTTATTAATTTTGCTGATAAAAATTTTTATACAAAAGAGTATACAAATAATTCTAAGAAGATTTTGGCCTATACACTTAATCAAGAAGATCAAAATAAAAAAGAAAATGAAACTATAAATGAAGAAGAGGTTCTAGTTGATATCTATAGTTTAAATAACAGCGAGACGGAGGCAGTTTATTTAAGTGCAGCTTCAATAAATAAATTATTTAAAGAAACTGATTATAATCTTAATGATGTTAGACAAAAGAAATTAGTAAAACCAGTTGCATTAACATTATTGCCTAATGAATTAAAAATGATTGAAAATAGTAAGAAAAGAAAAGAATTTTTTATACAAATTGTTTTGCCTTTAATTATAAAAGAAAACAATATTATTAAACAAGATAGAAGAACCCTTTTTGATATTATTAACAAAAGCAATAACACAGCTGCAGAATTAAATTGGCTTGAAAAAAAATACAAACAATACGGAGTAAATTCTCAGGATTTATTAACATTAAAGATAAGAATGGATGAAATACCAGTGTCTCTTGCAATTGCTCAAGCAGCAAAAGAAACAGGTTGGGGAACTTCTAGATTTGCTCAAGAGGGAAATGCTTTATTTGGACAATGGACTTGGTCTGGAGAAGGTCTAAAACCAAAAGATGCAAAAGAGGGAGCAGATCATAAGGTTATGAAATTTAATATTTTACAAGCATCTGTGAGAGCCTACCAAAGAAATTTAAACACTCATCCAACTTATAAAAATTTAAGAAAAGCTAGGGCGGAATTTAGAGACTCTAATAAACCTCTAGATAGTTTAGAACTTTCTAATTATCTAAATAAATACGCGGAAACAGGAAATCAATATGTTGAAGTTTTGCAGCAAATAATAAAACAAAATAAACTTAAAGATTTTGATGATGCTAAATTATTACCTTCAAGTTCTGATTTAAACAGTCTTATTTAATTTTTCTCAATAGGAAATTGAACACCAAACCATCGCCATTTTCCATTGTCATTTAATGAGCAATTAATTCTACCTCTTCTTGGAACGAATGGGCCTCTAAAATCTATTGTTAATGTATTATCGTTTAAAGTTGTATTAGATCTTTCCCAAATATCCAATTCATTCGAATAACAATTGATATTTTTTAAATTAGTTTGTTCACTAAAAAACTTAACTTGAAAATTAGGAGGATTATTTTCTAGAGATAATTTTTTTTCTAGAGGAAGTAATTTTTCATATTCTAGTGGAAATGAATTAACAATAGAATTAAATCTTTTTAACTCTCCATAATTTTCATTAATTGGAAATCTAGGTAGTTCAAATTTATCTTTATTTAAATCAATCACACCCGAGTGTTGGCCAAAAGCAAAATCAAAATTTTGAGAAATATAATCTCTCATGAATTTTGAATATTCGCCAAAAGGATAAGAAAATAAATTTGGTATGTATCCTAAATTTTTTAAAAATATTTCATTTGCTTTTTCTATGTCTGAGACAAAAAAATTATTATCTTTGTCAATAAGATACTTATGGGAATGTGAGTGGTGACCTATTACAGCAAATTCTTCAGCCCCAACTTCTTTAATTTGTTCCCAAGTCATATATCCATTTTTCCCAACTGCTTCTGTTGAAACAAATAAGATAAAAGGAATTTTATTTTGTTTTAAAAATGGCCATGCCTCAAGATAGAAAGATAAAAAACCATCGTCAATTGTTATTAGAATTTCTTTATTTATTTTTGGAGAACTAAAATTTTGCACAAAATTTTTTGGATTAGAAAAACTGTAATCTGAGTTTTTTATTATTTCCATTTGTTCTTTAAAAACATCCATTTGAATGTTGGTAGAGGGGTATTTATTTTCATTAAAACGATGATACATTAATGACAAAATACCTTCGTCACCAGAATAGTGTTTGATATTATTTTCATCTGAAATAGAATTTGAGCTTAAAAACAGAATAAAAATGAACAAACTTATTATAGATGCTGCGAGTGAAAAAATTTTTCTAATGATCATCTCTAATGCTAGTGTTTATAATATTACTCATGAGAATACTAAAATTAATTATGAAAAATTAACCATAATTATTAATGATTTTCTCTCATCAAAAAATATTAAAATTACTAATATTAATGCGATTTATATTAATCAAGGATCAGGTAGCTTTGCTGGCATAAGAAACTCAATGTCAGTTGTTAAAGCCTTTAATGTCGCAAAAAATATTGACTATTATTGTTATAATTTAGATGATTTTAAAGATGAAAAAGACTTAAGACATGAAAATATCCCTAATTTATGTAAAAAATACAAAATTAAAAAAAATTTGATTAATCCTGTTTATTTAAGTTAAAATTAATTATGTCAGAAACTATTGAGGAAAAATGTTTATTAAAGGGTGTAAAATTAACTGATCAACGCAAGGTAATTGCACAAGTAATGTCACAATCATCTGATCATCCTGATGTAGATGAATTGTATAACAGAGTTTCTAAAATTGACTCAAAGATAAGCATTGCAACTGTTTACAGAACTGTAAAATTATTTGAAGAGTCAGGTATACTTGCTAAGCATGAATTTAAAGGTGGGAAAGCAAGATATGAAGAATTAAACGAAGGACATCATGATCATTTAATAGATGTTAAGTCAGGCGAAATTATTGAATTTGTAGATGAAGAAATTGAAAAACTTCAAAAAAAAGTAGCAGAGAAATATGGGTATAAACTTGTAGATCACAAATTAGAATTATATGGAGTTAAAAAGAAATAATTAAATATGGAAATTTCTAAACCATTTGGTCCATCTATTGCAAAAGTAAATATTCCTGAAGAAACAATTATAAGTATGAATAATTATGTTGAAGAAATTATAACAAATAAAAAAGAATCTGATGATCTTGATTTTGGAAGCAACTTAGCTGGTAATGTTCAACAAGAATTTCGTTTAAGTGTAGAATTTATGAAAAAAAATAATTGGGCTGAGTTCCTAGGAAAGTCCTGTCAAAAATGGTTGTTAGAGGGACACAACATTACATTAAAAAAATTTGAAATTATCTCATCTTGGATTGTAAGACAATTTAAAAATGAGTATAACCCTATCCATTATCATGGAGGACAAATTTCTGGAGTTGGATACTTAAAAGTTCCAAAAGATATGGGTCAGACAATTCAAAAAAATAAAAAAGTTCAACATAATGGAAAGTTGGTATTAATAGATGGATCAAAAAAATTTTTGTGCAATCCAACATTTGTTATAACTCCCAAAGTCGGTGAATTTTATTTTTTTCCAAGCTACATGATGCATACGGTTTACCCTTTTTCAAACACTTTAGAAGAAAGAAGATCAGTGTCTTTTAATGCAAAAATAGATGATGAGTCAGCAAAACTTAGATAAATCAAAAAATAATAAAAAAATTTTTATCAAAACATTTGGTTGTCAAATGAATGAGTATGACTCAAATAGAATATATGATGCAGTAAAAAAGATTGGTTATGAAAAAGTAGAAAATTACGAAGATGCAAATTGTTATTTATTAAACACGTGCCATATACGAGATAAGGCAAAAGAAAAAGTCTATCATGAAATCGGAAGAGTTAAAAAAATTTTTAGATCAAAAAAAAAACCATTAGTAATTATATCGGGATGTGTTGCACAAGCTGAAAATCAAGAAATGCTCAAAAGAGAACCGTACATCGACCTTGTTATTGGGCCACAAGCATATCATAAAATTAATGAGACAATTTTAAATCATATTGAAAAAAATAAAAAAACTGAAGAAACAGAATTTGATGCTATTTCAAAATTTAAATATTTTAATAAAATTAAAAATAATTCTGGAAAAATTTCTTCATTTTTAACTATCCAAGAAGGTTGTGATAAGTTTTGCCATTTTTGTGTAGTGCCATACACAAGAGGTCCAGAATATTCTAGACCATTTAAACAAATCTTAGATGAGGCTAAATATTTAATTGATTCAGGCACACAAGAATTAATTTTACTTGGACAAAATGTAAATGCTTACAATAATGAAAATTATAAATTATCAGATTTAATTTTAGAGATCGAAAAATATTCTGACATTAAAAGGATTAGATATACAACATCTCACCCGAAAGATATGTCGGATGATTTAATCGAAGTTTATAAATATTCAAAAAAACTTATGCCATTGGTTCATTTACCAGTTCAAACTGGATCCGATAAAGTTTTAGAGCTAATGAATAGAAAACATACAATAAGTGATTATTATAAAATATATGACCGTTTAAAAGAAATTAACCATAATATTCAATTTTCTAGTGATTTTATAATAGGTTATCCAGGAGAAGAAGATATCGATTTTAACGCTACATTTGAACTTATTCAAAAAATTAAATTTATAAATTCCTATTCTTTTATTTTTAGTCCAAGACCAGGTACAGTTGCAGCAGATTTAAAATTGACTGACAAAAAAATTTCTATGGAAAGACTAGAAAAAATTCAAAGCCAGCTATATGAAAATCAGATGCAAGTGAATAAATCTTTTGAAGATAAAACAATTAATGTTTTAGTTGAGAATTTTACAGATGATAAAACTCAAGTTTTTGGTCGATCTGAATATATGACTTCTGTTATTTTTAATGGTAAAAAAGAGGATATCGGAAAAATTGTGCCAGTCAAAATTAATAAAAGTAATCGAACCACTCTGTTTGGTGAAAGAGATTTTAGCTCTAATCAAAAGGTAGCATAGCAATTGAGTAGCTTAACAAAAAAAAATAGTGATACTTCTTTAAAGTTTGTTTATTCTGATAATAATTCTTTAAGTGTTATATTTCATGATAACGAACTCTTGATTGGTGTAGTAGGTGAGTTTAATAAAAATTTAAAAGAATTAGAAAAAATTACAGAAACAAGTTTATATTCTAGGGGCAATTCAATTTTAATTAAATCTAATCCAGAAAAAAATGAAATAGTCAAAAATGCAATAAAATTTTTAGCTAATCAATTTATTAACAATGGTAGTATTGAAAATAAAGATATAGTTTCTTCAGTAGATAATTTTATGATCAATGAAAAAGTTAAAAATAATAATGTCACTGATATAATCAAGACTCCAAAAAAATCAATTATTCCAAGATCAGAAAAACAAAAAGATTACGTAAGAGCCTTGAGACAAAGCGATATAATAATTTCTGCAGGTCCAGCGGGAACTGGGAAAACATTTTTAGCGGTAGCTGTAGGCCTTACGATGTTATTAGAAAAAAAAATTGAAAGAATTATCTTATCTAGACCAGCGGTTGAAGCAGGAGAAAGATTAGGATTCTTACCTGGTGACATGAAAGAAAAAGTTGATCCTTATTTAAGGCCCTTATATGACTCTTTATATGATCTCTTTGATTTTGAAAAAATTCAAAGAATGATTGAAATTGGTGATATTGAAATAGCGCCACTTGCTTTTATGAGAGGAAGAACTTTAAAAAATTCATTTGCAATCTTAGATGAGTCTCAAAATGCAACAGACACACAAATTAAGATGTTTTTAACTAGAATAGGAGAAAATTCTAAAATAGTTGTTAACGGAGATCCAACACAAATTGATTTACCAAATAAAAATATGTCAGGTTTAGTAAGATCAAAAGAATTATTAGGTCATTTAAATGAAATATCAGTTGTTGATTTTGATCACTCAGATGTGGTTAGGCATCCACTAGTTTCTAAAATAGTTAAAGCATACTCAAAAAATGATTAGTGTTGAAGTTTTCTCAGAAGAGAAAGCTTGGGCAAAAAAACTTACAAAAAAAGAGCTTTTTTTCAAAGAAATTTGTAATTTTTTCCCTAGAAAATACCGATTTCCCAATAAGAAAATAACCCTTTCTTTACTTCTCTCTAATAATAAATGTATCAAAAAATTAAATAAGAATTTTAGAAATAAAAATAAGTCTACAGATATTCTCTCATTTCCTTTAGCAAAAAAAACATCAATAACTAAAAGTACTTATATTGGAGATATTATAATTAGTTATAATTTCATGAACAAACCTAAATCACAAAATATTAAAAGTTTTAAAAAAAAAGTAGCTAAAACTTTTATTCATGGATATCTTCACTTATTAGGTTTTGACCATATAAAAGATAAAGATTATAGAAGAATGGTTAGTGAGGAAGAAAAAATATATAAATCTATAATTTCAAAGATTAACTAGGTTGATAAAAAAAAGATACATTGAGATAGTTTTTTTAATAATTTTAGGTGCAGTCTCATCTTTAAGTTTACCCCCCTATAATTACTTAATAATAAATTTTTTTACCTTTAGTGCATTTTTTATATTCCTATTTAAAAAATCTAAAATTACTCAAAGTAAAAAACATTTCTTTATTTATGGGTGGCTATTTGGATTTGGTTATTTTTTATCAAGCTTGTATTGGATATCAATCTCATTAACATTTGATCAAAATTTTAAATTTATAATTCCCATAGCTTTTATTTTAGTACCTTTATTTCTGGGAATTTTTTATGGATTAGCTACTTTTTGTTTTATCATTTCAAATTCTAAAAAAGTAGTAAGTTCTTTTTTAGTTTTTTCATTATTTTTTGGAGTCTTTGAATTTATTAGAGGTTCAATTTTAACTGGTTTTCCTTGGAATTTAATAGCCTATAGTTTTGTTAATCATTTAGAAATATTAAGCATTACCTCATTAATAGGAACCTACGGATTTAATTTACTTTGTATTTCATTGTTTGCTAGTCCTGCAATCTTTATTCTAAGAGAAACAAAAAAAGATATAGCTGTGTGTGTAATTTTTCTAGTTATGCCATTTCTATTTTATCTATATGGATCATCTTATAAAGAAAGATTTAACTCATCAGATGCTATAAATTATGAATATAAAGTAAGAGCCATAGGTTCAAATATAAGTCTAGATAGATTTTATTCAAATATTGATTCAGTCTCTGTAATAAATGAATTGATAGATATAAGTCAGCCTATTAAAGAGGATAAAACAATATTTGTTTGGCCTGAGGGAATTCTACCTGATGTTTCTCAAGAAGAATTAATTGAATTTAAGTGGTTATTTGAGGATGTCTTCAGTACAAATCATTTATTATTTATTGGAATTAACAGTCAAAAAACAAACAAAGAAAAAATTGATTATTTCAATTCCCTATCAATTTATGATCATAATTTAGAAATATTAAATTTTTACAACAAGATTAATCTGGTGCCATTTGGTGAGTTTTTACCTTTTGAAATTATTTTAAAAAAATTTGGTTTAAGCGCAATTACAAATAATTATCAATCATTTTCAAGTGGTGACGATAGAAAAATTATAGATATAAAAAGAGATCATTTTTCTTTGAAAATATTACCATTAATTTGTTATGAAATAATCTATTCAGGTAAAATATTTAATAACTCAAATTTTGATTTAATGGTAAACATCTCTGAAGATGGTTGGTTCGGTAGTTCGATAGGACCCAAGCAACACTTTGCTCATAGTATTTTTAGAGCAGTAGAAAGTGGCAAGTATTTATTACGTTCAGCAAATAATGGTATAGCAGCTATTGTTAATCCTTTAGGTATTGTTGAGCAAAAAGTTGAATATGGACAGTCAGGCTATATTGATTTTAAAAAAGCTAAAAAAATACAACCAACATTATTTTCTAAACATGGAAATAAAATCTTTATAACATTAATTTTACTATATATTTTTTTGATATTTTCATTTAATAGATTTAGAAATGAGTAATTTAAAAAATTTCCTTTTTACAAGTGAGTCAGTATCTGAAGGTCATCCGGATAAAGTTTCAGATAGAATTTCAGACATGGTGGTCGATAGTTATCTATCTGGAGATCCATTCTCAAGAGTTGCATGTGAAACACTAACAACAACTAACAAAGTAGTTTTAGCGGGAGAAGTCAGAGGTCCTGAGATAAAAAAAGATGAATTAATTGAAAAAGTTAGAAACTGTATAAAAGATATTGGCTATGATCAGGAAGGTTTTACATGGAGAGAAGCGACAAAAATAGAAAGCCATCTTCATTCGCAATCTGCAGACATTGCAATGGGTGTAGACTCATCTGGAAATAAAGATGAAGGAGCTGGAGACCAAGGTATTATGTTTGGATATGCTTGTAATGAAACTGATGTTTTAATGCCAGCACCTATTCATTACTCTCATAAAATTTTAAGATTAATGGCAGAGGATAGAAAGTCAGGAAAGTTAAAAAATATAGAACCAGATAGTAAGAGCCAAGTTACTTTTGAATACGTTGATGGAAAACCTACAAAAGTAAAATCTGTGGTGATATCTTCTCAGCATTCTGCAGATGTTAATCAAGCACAAGTTAGAGATTTATTAAGACCTTACATGCTGCAATCTATTCCATCAAATTTTCTTGAAGGTTTTAATGAAGAAGAGTTTTACGTTAATCCAACAGGCAATTTTGTTATTGGAGGTCCAGATGGAGACTGTGGGTTAACAGGAAGAAAAATTATTGTAGATACATATGGTGGCGCTGCACCTCATGGTGGTGGAGCTTTTTCTGGAAAAGATCCTACAAAAGTAGACAGGTCTGCAGCTTATGCAGCAAGATATATTGCCAAGAATGTTGTTGCTTCAAAAATTGCAGATAGGTGCTTAATTCAATTAGCTTATGCAATTGGTGTTTCTAAACCATTGTCAATTTATGTTGATTTATTTGATAACGATTTAGAAAAAAATAAATTTGTTGTAGATAAGATAAATGAAAATTTTGATCTAAGCCCTCGAGGTATTAGAGAGATGCTAAATTTAAATAAGCCAATATACGAGAAAACAGCTGCCTACGGGCATTTTGGAAGAACACCAGATGATAATGGTTCATTTTCTTGGGAAAAAACTGATAAAACTAGCTATTTTTCTAAATAGTTTCTGTTGAATTAAAAAAAAACTTTACTATATTGCCCTTACATTATTGAATTTACAAAATGGGCATTAGCCCATTTTTTTTTGGAGCAAACAAAAACATGTTAAATAAAAGAGCAGATAAATTAGAATTATTAAGAATAGCTGAAGCTGTAGCTTTAGAAAAGTCTATCGACAAAGAACTAATCATTAGTTCAATGGAAACTGGAATTGCAAAAGCAGCAAAGTCTAAATTTGGTCAGGAAAATGAAATAAAAGTTTCAATTAATAGAGATAATGGTGACATTGAAATCTTTAGAAAATTGATTGTTGCTGAAAATCCAGAGAACTCTAATACAGAAATTAAACTTGAAGACGCAATTAATCTAAATGAAATTAACAAAGACAAAGCAGTTGGAGATGAGGTGTTACAACCGTTACCATCTTTTGACTTTGGAAGAATTGCAGCTCAAACGGCGAAACAAGTAATCAGTTTTAATGTAAGAGAAGCTGAGAGAGAAAGACAATACAATGACTTTATTGATAAAAAAGATACAATTTTAAGTGGTATTGTTAAAAGACTAGAATTTGGAAATGTTATTGCGGATCTTGGACGTACAGAAGCAATTATCCAAAAAAATGAAATGATACCAAGAGAAAATATTAAAGCTGGAGATAGAATTAAAGCTTATTGCTATGATATAAGAAGAGAGCCGAGAGGACAACAAATTTTCTTATCAAGAGCACACCCAAAGTTTATGGAAAAGCTATTTGTTCAAGAAGTTCCAGAAATTTATGATGGATTGATTGAAATAAAATCTTCATCAAGGGATCCAGGTAGCAGAGCAAAAATTTGTGTTAAGGCAGTAGACACATCACTTGATCCAGTTGGAGCTTGCGTAGGTATGAGAGGATCTAGAGTTCAAGCTGTTGTGAATGAATTACAAGGTGAAAAAATTGATATTGTAAATTGGTCTGAAGATCCAGCAATTTTGGTTTCAAATGCTTTATCACCAGCAGAAGTCCAAAGAGTAAATGTAGACTCAGAAAGAAAAAAATTAGACGTAATTTTAACTGAAGAAAATTTAAGTAAAGCGATTGGAAGAAGAGGTCAAAACGTAAGACTTGCAACTAAGTTATTAAATTATGAAATTAATATAATGACTGATGCAGAAGACTCAGAAAGAAGACAATCTGAATTTAAAGAAAAAACAGAAAACTTCGTTAAAAACTTAGAGTTAGATGAAACGTTGGGTCAATTAC
Organism: Candidatus Pelagibacter sp.; assembly: GCA_028100865.1. The sequence goes on from JAOHJV010000002.1 coordinate 25,576, forward strand.
TTGTTGCCGAAGGGTTTTCATCAATAGATGATATTAAAGATACTACCGCAGAAAGTTTAATGAAAATCGAAGGTATTGAAGAAGATACTGCAAAAGCGTTAATAGAAAGAGCAAAAGAATTTCATCAAAAAGATCAAGAAGATATTTCAGAAAGAATAAAAGAATTAGGTCTTCAAGATGCTTTGATAAATTTAAAAGGACTAACGCCTGGAATGTTAATGACTTTAGGCGATCAAAAAATTCTAACTTTAGAAGATTTTGCTGATTTAGCATCAGATGAGTTAACAGGTGGATTTGATATTGTTAAAGGTGAAAGAGTAAAAATCCAAGGTTACCTTGAAGATTTTGCCTTATCAAAAGAAGAATCAGACGAATTGATTATGTCTGCGAGAAATATTATCTACAAAGATTGAGTGATGAGCTATGGAAAAGAAAACAAAATTAACAATATCTGGCACAGCCAAAAAATCTTTTAAAAATATTGAGCTTGCAAAAACTCAAGGAAAAAATTCTGTAGTAATTGAAAAACAACCAAGTAAATTTCCAAGTAGAGGTGGATCCTCTAGACCTGGAGGCTTTAAGCCTAAAACTACCTCAACATTTAATAGAGCTGGTTCAGCAAAACCATCCTTTGCACCCAAATCACCTCCAATAACAAATGATTTTGAGCGAAGAAAGCTAGCAGAGCAAAGAGCTACGAAGAGACTTAAGGGAGATGACAATAAAGATAAGAAAACATTAAAAGCAGGGACCAAAAAGAGAGAATTAAAATTAACAGTCTCAAGAGCTCTAAGTGATGAAATTGAGGCTAGAGCGAGAAGTGAAGCTTCTGTTAAGAGAGCAAGGCAAAAAGAAAATAAAAATTTAACTAAAGAAGAAGCTCAAGAAAGTTTAAAACCTGTTAAACGAGACGTAAATATTCCAGAAGCTATTACAGTTAGAGAGCTGGCTAATAGAATGGCAGAACAATCAAGTAACGTTATAAAGTTTTTATTTGGAATGGGTGTTACTGTAACTATCAATCAAACATTAGCTGCTGATACTGCTGAATACTTAGTAAAAGAATTTGGACACAACCCAGTAAGAGAAGAAAAAGCTGAAGAAATAATTCAAAAGATTAAAGCTACAAGAGTAGAGAATTTAAAAAATAGACCACCAATTATAACTGTTATGGGCCACGTTGATCATGGTAAAACTTCAGTCTTAGATGTTTTAAGAAGCGCGAATGTTGTGTCAGGAGAATTTGGTGGAATTACTCAACACATTGGAGCTTATCAAATAGAAAGCCAATCTAATAAACTAACTTTTATTGATACACCGGGTCACGCAGCCTTTACTGAAATGAGAGCAAGAGGATCAAAATTAACTGATGTGGTTGTTCTAGTTGTTGCGGCTGATGATGGTGTTAAACCACAAACAGTAGAGTCTATTAAACATGCCAAAGCTGCAAATGTTCCAATTGTTGTAGCAATTAACAAATGTGATTTACCAGATGCAGATCCACAAAAAATAAAAAACCAGTTATTAGAACATGAACTAATTGCTGAAGATTTATCTGGAGACACTTTAATGGTTGAAATCTCAGCAACTACTAAAAAGAATTTAGACAAATTAGTTGAAGCAATCGTTTTACAAGCTGAAATATTAGATTTAAAAACTGATTTTGAATCAAAGGCTACAGGAATTGTGCTGGAATCTAAAATTGATGTTGGAAGAGGGCCTGTTGCAACAATTATAGTAACCACAGGAACTTTAAAAAAAGGTGACTTTTTTGTGAGTGGTTTGAAATGGGGAAAAGTTAGAGCAATAATTGATGATAAAGGAAAAAATATCAATGAAGCACCTCCATCAGCACCAGTTGAAATTTTAGGAATTAATGGTGCAGCAAAATCTGGAGACGATTTTATTGTTGTTGATAATGAAAAAGAGGCAAAAACTTTAAGTGAAAACAGAGCTCAAGAAAGCAAAGATGTAAAAAACCCATTAACATTTGCAACACAAGACTCGGCTTTTTCAGATAATTCAGCAGAGGAATTAAATTTAATAATTAAATCAGATGTTCATGGATCATCTGAGGCAATCAAAAATGCAATAAGTCAAATTAAACATGATGAAGTTAAACCTAAAATAATTTTAGCTGATATTGGAATGGTAACTGAAACAGATGTTACATTAGCAAAAGCTTCAAATGCAGTTTTAATAGCGTTTAATGTTAAACCAAGTAAGGAAGCAAAAAAACTAGCAGAAAATGAAAAAATAAAAATTTCATCTTATAATATTATCTATGAAGTTTTAGATTATATTAAGCAAAAAATGTCAGGATTATTATCTCCTGATATTCAAGAGACAGTTACAGGTACAGCTCAAATCTTAGAAATATTTAAAGTTTCAGGAGCTGGAAAAGTGGCAGGATCAAAAGTCATGGAAGGAGAAATTACTACTGCTTCAGATGTTAGAATAATAAGAGATGGAGCAATTATTTATACTGGAAAAGTAGGAACTCTTTTCAGAGAAAAAAATCAGGTAAAACAGGTTAATAACGGTCAAGAATGTGGAATTACTGTAAAAGATTATATGGATTTTCAAAAAAACGACACAATAGAAGCGTTTAGTGTAACATCAACTGACAGAATGATTTAATGACTGACAGAATTGGAAAACCGATAACACAAAGACAGCTAAGAGTTGGAGAAATGATTAAGCAGTCTTTAAGCATGATTTTTATAAAAAATGAGGCTAAGGTCCCGAATTTAGAAACTAATACTATAACGGTTACTGAGGTTAGAATGAGTCAAGATTTGAAAATAGCTAAAGCATATGTGCTTCCACTTGGGGGAAAAAATGCTGAAGAAGTTATTGCTATGTTAAAAAAATACTCATTTTTAATCAGAAAAATATTATCACAAAAAGTGGTTATGAAATTTTTACCAAAATTACTCTTTAGAAAAGATGAGTCTTTTGAGTATGCGGAAAAAATAGAAAATTTAATAAAACAAACAAATAAATAGGAAAAAAGAGGCATGAATAAAAAGGCACAAGAATTAGCAATGCATGAAAAAGATACTGGATCTTCAGAGGTTCAGATTGCTTTGTTAACAGAGAAAATTGAAACTCTCTCTACACATATTAAACAATTCAAAAAAGACAAACATTCATCTGTTGGATTGTTGAGAGCGGTAAATAGAAGAAAGAAATTGTTAGAATACCTAAAAAATACAAAAATGGATTCTTACAAAAATGTACTGTCGAAATTGGGATTAAGAAAATAAAGATCAAGATAGATAGATAGAATGGAACGAAACGAACGAAACGAAATGGAAATGAAATGTTTAAAGTACACAAGAAAGAAATAGAAGTAGCAGGAAAGAAAATAAGTTTAGAAACAGGAAAAGTAGCAAGACAGGCAGATGGAGCAATCATCGCTTCATGTGGTGAAACAGTTATTTTAGCAACAGTGGTAGGAGCAAAGAAAGTAAATCTAGATATGGATTATTTTCCATTATCTGTAAACTACCAAGAAAAATATTATGCCGGAGGAAAAATTCCAGGTGGATTTTTTAAAAGAGAAGCAAGACCAACTGAAAGTGAACAATTAATTTCAAGATTAATTGATAGACCTATCAGACCTTTGTTTCCTAGTGAATTTAAAAATGAGGTTCAGTTATTACCAACAGTAATTTCATATGATAAAGAAAATCAACCAGATATTTTAGCAATAACCGCATCTTCTGCAGCGTTAGCTATCTCAGGAATGCCATTTATGGGCCCTGTAGGAGCATCTAGAGTAGGTTATATTGATGGTAAGTTCATTCTTAACCCATCAAAAACTGAATTAGTAAACTCGACTTTAGATTTAGTTGTAGCAGGTACTAAAGATGCTGTGCTTATGGTTGAATCTGAAACATCAGGTTTAACAGAAGAAGTAATGTTAGATGCAGTTAAATTTGGTCATGAGGGATTTGTTCCCGTAATCGAAATGATTGAGGAACTTGCAAAAGAATGTAGAAAACCTGAGTGGACTGTTGAAAAGAAAGATTTATCTGAAGTTAAGCAAAAACTTGAGAGTGAATTTACCGAAGGTCTAACCAAAGCTTTTGGAACAATAGATAAACAAGATAGATCAAATCAAATTTCAGAAATATCTGAAAAAGCTAAGCAGCTTTTTGCTGATAATGAAAATTATTCTGATTTTAATGTTAATGATGAGTTAAAAAATCTTGAAAAGAAAATTGTTAGAACTGATATTCTTAAAAACAAAAAAAGAATTGATGGTAGAGGTTTAGCTGATGTAAGAGCTATTGAGTGTGAAGTTGGTGTTTTACCAAGAACTCATGGTTCAGCATTATTTACTAGAGGGGAAACACAAGCGATTGTAGTCACTACTTTAGGTACTTCTGATGATGAACAAAGAATAGAAAGTTTAGATGGACAGTCCAGAGAAAGATTTATGCTTCATTACAACTTTCCTCCTTTTTCAGTTGGTGAAACTGGAAGAATTGGAACGGGAAGACGTGAAGTTGGTCATGGAAAATTAGCGTGGAGAGCAATAAACTCTTCACTACCTTCAAAAGAGGCGTTTCCATACACTTTTAGAATAGTATCAGAGATTACAGAATCTAATGGTTCTTCTTCAATGGCTACTGTTTGTGGGGCTTCTCTTGCGTTAATGGATGCTGGTGTACCGATTAAAGAACCGGTTGCAGGTATTGCAATGGGTTTAATTAAAGAAGGCGATGATTTTAGTGTCCTATCAGATATTTTAGGTGATGAAGATCACTTAGGAGACATGGACTTTAAAGTTGCTGGAACTAAAGATGGAATTACTTCACTTCAAATGGATATCAAAATTACTGGTATTACTTTTGAAATCATGGAGCAGGCTTTAAAACAGGCTAAAGATGGAAGAGTTCATATCTTAGGTGAAATGAATAAAGCTTTAAGTGAGTCAAGAGCTGATGTTGGACAACACACTCCAAAAATGGAACAGATTACAGTTGATAAAAAAGATATCGCTGCTGTGATTGGTAAAGGTGGTGCAACGATCAGGGAGATTGTTGAAAAATCAGGTGCAAAAGTTGATGTAAATGACGAAGGTGTAGTAACAGTTGCTGCTCCAGACGAAGAGTCTAGAAACATTGCTATGCAGTTTATTAAAGACATCACTGCAAAAGCTGAACTGAATAAAATTTATTCAGGTAAAGTTATGAAGATTATGGAATTTGGTGCATTTGTTAATTTCTTAGGAAAACAAGATGGACTTGTTCATATTTCAGAACTAGCAGATAAAAGAGTTGCTAAAGTTACTGACGTTGTCAAAGAAGGCGATGAAGTAAAAGTTAAAGTAATTGGTTTCGATAGAGGTAAAGTTAAACTTTCCATGAAACAAGCCGCTGAATAATTAATTGCTTAAATTAAGATTCTTAACCCCTGGAATGAAAGTTCTGGGGGTTTTTTTATATAGAGGATAAACTTATCTTTTTTGTATATTTTTTCTTAGGAGTACTTTTTATTACTGCTTGACCGCAACGCATTACGCCTCGTTTTTTATCAAAAGTCATTTTTGGTTCACCATACAATTTCCATCCGTTTGATAAGGCTTCCGTTACACGATGACAAAATTTTGATGTATCGTCGTCTGTGATAAATCTATAGCCTTTCATACGATTTTTCTGATAAACCCTTTTTATTTTTAACTAAATTTAACTATATTTTAACTAATATTCTTAGGGTCTGGCATCCCAACTTTGTTATATCCTGCATCTACGTAGTGAATTTCACCAGTAACACCGTTTGCAAGGTCACTTAGTAGATATAATGCTGAATTTCCAACATCATGGATATCTACGTTTCTTTTAAGGAAAGAATGGTCTTCATTCCACTTGTATAAGAATTTAGCATCTCCAATGGCAGAAGCTGCTAATGTTTTAATAGGTCCTGCACTAATTGCATTAACTCTCATGCCTTTAGCGCCTAAATCTCTTGCTAGATACTTAACACTAGACTCTAAAGCTGCCTTACATACACCCATTACATTGTAATTTGGAATAGCTTTGTTTGCTTCATAGCTCAAGGTAATTAAACTTCCACCTTCTTTCATTACTTTAGAAGCTTCTTTAGCAACCTCAGTAAATGAAAAACATGAAATTAACATGCTTCTTAAAAAGTTTTCTCTAGTAGTATTTAAATATTCTCCTGATAATTCTGACTTGTCCGAAAATGCAATTGCATGAACTACAAAATCAATTTCACCCCATTGAGACTTAACATCTTCAAATAATTTTGTAACATCTTCTTTTTTTTCAACATCACAGCTAAACGTAGTTTTTGAATTTAATTTTTCTGCTAAAGGAATTACTCTTTTTTTTAAAGCATCACCTAAATAAGTGAACGCAAGTTCAGCTCCAGCTTCTGCAAGTTTCTGTGAAATACCCCAAGCAATAGATCTTTCATTGGCAACTCCCATGATTAATCCTTTTTTACCTTTCATCAAACTCATGATTTAAACCTTTTCAAAAATTAAAGCAGCGTTAGTTCCACCAAAACCAAAACTATTGGACATTACTGTGTTTAAAGTTGCACCAGTTTCAGTTTTTGCAACTATTGGAAACTTTTTAGCTTCTTCATCCATCTCACTAATGTTTGCTGAGCCAGCAATAAAATTATTTTTCATCATGATCAAACAATAGATTGCTTCATGAACAGATGCAGCACCCAATGGATGTCCTGATAAAGATTTTGTTGAACTAATCTTTGGAATATTATCTCCAAAAGTATTTTTAACAGCATTTAGCTCTGTGATATCTCCAACGGGAGTAGAAGTTCCATGAGTATTGATATAATCAATTTTATTTTTAGCAGTAGACATAGCCATTTGCATACATCTTACAGCTCCTTCTCCTGATGGTGCCACCATATCGTATCCATCTGAAGTTGCTCCATAACCAGTTAATTCCGCGTATATTTTAGCACCTCTAGCTTTAGCATGTTCGTATTCTTCAAGTACAAGCACTCCTGCACCACCAGCTATAACGAAACCATCTCTTGTTTTATCATATGCTCTTGATGCTGTTTCAGGAATATCATTATATTTTGATGATAAAGCAGTCATAGCATCAAACATTGCTGTCATTGCCCAGTGCACTTCCTCACTTCCACCTGCAAACACAACATCCTGTTTACCCATTTGAATTAATTCCATTGAATTTCCAATGCAGTGTCCACTTGTTGCACAAGCTGAACTCATTGTGTAATTGGTTCCTTTAATCTTAAATGGAACAGCAAGAGTAGCAGATGCCGTACTTGCCATTGTTCTTGGAACAATGAATGGTCCCATTAATTTTGGGGTTTTAGCTCTAGTTTTGTCAGCAGCTAAAATAACATTCTCAATTGAAGGTCCTCCTGAACCCATAACTATTCCAGTTTTAAAATTACTTACTTCTGTTTCTTCTAAACCAGAGTCCTCAATTGCTTCTTTCATTGCAATGTAATTGTAAGCTGAACCTGAGCCCATAAATCTAATTGTCTTTCGATCAATATGATCTTCTAATTTTATATTTGGTTTGCCATGAACATGACTTTTAAGATTATGTTCTTTATATTCTTCAGCATAAGAAATTCCCGATTTTGAATTGACCAATGATTGATGAACTTCTTCTTGATTATTCCCTAAGCAAGAAACAATTCCTAATCCTGTTATTACTACTCTTCTCATTATTTAAATAACCCCACTTTTAAACTCTCTGCTGAATATATTTTTTTATCATCTGCAAAAACTAAACCATTAGCCAAACCAACGGTTGTTCCTCCAGGTGACATAATTTTTTTCATATCAATTTCATACCTTACATTTTTGACACTCTTAATAACTTCACCAGTAAACTTTACTGTGCCAACTCCAAGAGCTCTTCCTTTACCCGGGTTTCCAAGCCATCCCAAATAAAACCCAACTAACTGCCACATTGCATCAAGACCTAGGCATCCTGGCATCACTGGATCTCCCTTAAAGTGACATTCAAAAAACCAAAGTTCATCTTTAATGTCTAATTCAGCTTTTAATGAGCCTTTATTAAAAGAACCATTGTTTTCGTTAATCTCAGTTATTCTATCAAACATAAGCATTGGAGGAAGGGGTAATTTGGCGTTTCCTGGACCAAAAAGCTCACCATTTCCACATGTAATAAGATCATCATAGCTAAAAGAGTTTTTTTTCATAAAATTTGAGTTCCCTTAATACTTGATTTAATGGTAATATAATATAATAAAACAGTAAAATTTTGTTCTCAGTTTAGAACAATTATAAACAAATATGACAAAAAACTGCAATTTTATTGATAAATTAAGAGAAGCTGGATTAAGACCAACTAAACAACGGGTTAAAATCTGCGAAGTTCTATTTAATAGAGAGAAAACATTTCATTTTACAATTAATGATCTAGCTAAAAAAATTTCTGAGGATTTGAATCAAAAAATATCTTTAGCTACGGTTTATAATACAGTTCATCATTTTGAAAAAAAAGGTTATTTAAAAGAGATAGCAATAAATAGCGATAAAAGTTATTTTGATACAAATATATCAGCCCACCATCATTTTTATGATGAAGACACACATGAATTAATTGATTGTCATCAAAACGATATTGATTCTATTAATATTAAAAATAATGTTACTGGAAAAAAAGTAAAATCAGTTGAAGTTTTGATTAAAGTTGCGAGTGATAATCAAAATCAAAATTAATCTAATAAAATCAATAATTTAAATCATACATTATAATTATTCTAAACTATTGACTTTCAGTTTAGAAGCATTATATATTCGTCATCATTAAATTAAGGAGAAAAAAATGTCATTAAAAGGAACAAAGACAAAAGAAAATCTAGAAGCAGCATTTGCGGGTGAAAGCCAGGCAAATAGAAGATATCTTTACTTCGCTCAAAAAGCAGACATCGAAGGATACAATGATGTTGCGTCAGTATTTAGATCAACAGCAGAAGGTGAAACAGGTCATGCGCATGGTCACTTAGAGTATTTAGAGGAAGTTGGTGACCCAGCTACTGGTTTACCAATTGGTGAAACTAAAGCTAATCTAGCATCAGCAGTACAAGGTGAAACACATGAATATACAGACATGTACCCTGGTATGGCAAAGACGGCTAGAGAAGAAGGATTTGAAGAAATTGCTGATTGGTTTGAAACTTTAGCAAAAGCTGAAAAATCTCACGCTGGTAAATTCCAAAAAACTTTAGAATCTATTAGCTAACAAATTTTTTTAGTGGGCATTTTAATGCCCACTAAATATTCAAAACAAATTTCAATTAAAATTATGAGTAAAGAAGGAAGTTTAGACGCCCCTATTCGACATCCTATAGACTTTGAGCATCCTGATTTTTTAAATCCTGAAAAATTAGATGCTGAAATGAGAAGAGCATTTGATATCTGCCATGGTTGTAGAAGATGTTTTAATTTATGTGACTCGTTTCCAAAATTATTCGATATGATTGATGAGTCTGAAAATGAGGATGTTGAAAGTTTAAAAAGTGAACAATTTGAACCTGTTGTTGATGCGTGTACTTTATGTGATATGTGTTTTATGACTAAATGTCCGTATGTACCTCCTCATGATTTTGATCTAGATTTTCCTCACTTAATGTTGAGATATAGAACGGCTCAAAAAAAATTAGGAAAATTGCCAAGTGTGCCAACTCAATTAGCCCAAATTGATAGAAACGCAAAATTTGGTGTTATGTTTTCAAAATTAGTTAACTGGGCTTCTAGCATTAAAAACAAATTTTTTAGAAAAATTTTAGAAATTGTTGCTGGAATTGATAAAAGAGTTCAACTACCAAAATATAATTCAGAAACATTTTCGAATTTTTTTAAAAAAAATAAAAATCAGATAAATTTTGAAACTCCAAATAAAGATAGAAAGGTTGTAATTTATACTACCTGCTTTGTGAATTTTAATAAAAAAAATACAGGAGTTGCTGCTTTAAAAGTTTTAAAAAAAAATGGAGTTGAGGTTCAAGAGGCTTATCCAGGATGTTGCGGTATGCCTTTTTTAGAACAAGCAGATCTGCCTAAAGTGGTGGAACAAGCAAAGAAAGTATCTAAAGATTTATTAGAGTGGGTTGATAAAGGTTATAAAGTAATCACGTTAACAGCCAGTTGTGGTTTGATGTTAAAATTCGAATGGCCTTTGCTGTTACCTAAAGATGAGAATATTAAAAGATTATCTTCGAATGTAATGGATATTGATGAGTATGTTGTTGATATAGCAAACAATGAAGGATTGGCTGAGGGATTACAAGAAATAGACGGCGGAGTTACAGTTCACAATGCATGTCACGCAAGAGCTCAAAACATGGGTATCAAATCAAGAGATATGTTAAAACTTATTCCAAACGTTAAGCTAGATGTTGTTGAAAGATGTGCTGGTCATGGAGGTACGTTTGGTGTGATGAGAGGCACTCATGATTTAGCAAATAAAGTTGGAAGACCAACAGCCAGACAAATAAAGAATAAAAATAATAAGTACATGGCTTCAGATTGCCCATTAGCTGGTAAACATCTAAAGCAATTGGAAGTGGATACAAATATTTCTAATGATGAGGCGTTACATCCTATCGAATTAATGGCAAAAAGTTATAGGTTATGATCATGCCAAGAGAAAAAAGAGAAATTCTAAAAGAAGATATCATGCCTTTAGATGTTTATACAAAAAACAGAAAAGAACTTAGAAAAAATATTGTAAACTTTAAAAAAGATAGAAGAATTGCACTTGGCCCATATGCTACTTTTTATTTCGAAAGTTATGAAACAATGTTGGCTCAAGTCCAAGAGATGCTTTACATCGAAAAAGGTGGTGATGAACAATTAAAAGATGAACTGGTAGCTTACAATCCTTTAATACCGAATGGAAAAGAACTTATAGCCACGTTAATGTTTGAAATTGATAACCCAGTTTCAAGAGCTGCATTTTTAAGCAAAGCTGGAGGAATTGAAGAAAAAGTTTTTATTAAAATTGATGGCCAATCAATAAAAGCTATCCCTGAAGAAGATGTTGATAGAACTTCTGCAGAAGGTAAGGCTTCTTCAGTTCAATTTATTCATTTTAAGTTGAATGATGAACAAATTGAAAAATTCAAATCAGATGGCGTGGAAGTTGAGATTGGAATTGATCACAAAGAATATTCACATACTACAAAGCTAAGTTCAGCAAATTTAAGCTCTTTAGCAGCTGATTTTAGTTAATTAAGCCCCAAATATCATTAGTTTTAATCCATCCCTCATAATCTTCAGATTTAATTTTACACCATTTCTCCTGACATTTATCGACAATTAATAGTCTTCCCTTTTCAATTTGGGCTATAGGTTTTGCAAATGAAGATGGTTTTTTAAACAAAACTTTATTTTGAAGTGTGATAACAGAATTATTTTTCTTTAATTGTGAAATATGTATCCAGCCATTATTATTTTTTAAGTCAATTATTCTTCTAAAATTTTCTTTTTTATCAATTTGTCTCAGGGGTAAGTTGATTTTTTTATAAACAAATTTAATATCTGATTCAAAATTAGGACCATAACGAACATTTACTTTGTTTTTTTTTAAGGAAACAAAAGTTTCTTCAGCAATGGAAGATGATAAGAAAGTTATTAGGCAAATAAGCATGAAAATAATTTTATACATTAATTACATATACATTTTTTTCTTTTATCAAATTTCACTTTTCTAAAATTTAAATTTAACAAATCAAGAATTAAAATATATTTATTTAAATTTTTTCCGATATTTAAAATTTTCTTTAAAATTTCATTAGCCTGCATAGTACCAATAATGCCAGCAATAGTGCCAAGTATTCCCTCATATTCACAGTTTAGAATGTCGTCAGAGATTGTTTCTTCTTGATAAAAGCATCTTAAACAAGGATCTTTTTTATTACTAAAATCAAAAGTAAATATATGGCCATCAAACTTACTTATAGCTCCTGTTACTAAAAATTTTTTATATTTTAAACTTATATCGTTAATTAAAAATTTTGTTTTAAAATTATCTGAACCATCAACAATATAATCATATTTTTTGACAATCTTTATAAATTTTTTTTTATCTAATTTGAAATTATGAATATGAATTTTAGTTTTAGAATTAATACTAATTAATTTTTTTTTGGCAGCTTTAACTTTTAATTTCCCTAAATCTTTCTCATCATACAAAGTTTGTCGATGGATATTAGAAAGACCAACTAAATCGTAATCTACAATTCCTAGAGATCCAACCCCTGATCTGGTTAAAAATTCTGCAACAGGGCAACCTAATCCCCCCATACCAATTATCAGTACTTTTGAGCTTAAAATTTTTTTTTGACCTAAAATACCAATATTTTTTAAAATAATTTGTCTTGAAAACTTTTCGAGTTGATTTTTACTTAATTTTGAACTCATTTTCCAGTTGAGCCAAATCCACCTTCTCCTCTAACTGTTTCAGGTAAAGTATCTGTTTCTTCTAAATTCATCTTAATAACAGGAGTTAAAATCATTTGAGCAATTCTATCTTTATTATTTATTAAAAAATCAGTATCACCATGATTGTAAAGAATAACTTTAACCTCACCTCTATAATCGCTGTCTACTGTTCCTGGAGTGTTCAATACACTAATATTATTTTTAGCAGCTAAACCAGATCTTGGTCTGATTTGAATTTCAAATTCACTAGGAAACGCAACAGAAATACCTGTTGGGACTAAACAAGAATTTTTTGGTTTTAGTGTTATTGCTTCATTTAAAAAAGCCATTAAATCCATACCTGATGCTCCGCTAGTTTTATATGCAGGTAACTCAACAGATGAGTCTAATTTTTTTATAAGAACTTTTATCATTAATTTAATTGATTTATTATTCTATCAACTATTTCATCAGATATTTCAGATTTTTTTTTGTAAGAAAGTTTCTCTTTTTTTTTGTCACTGTAGTAAACCGTTACTTCATTAAAATCAGAACTAAAGCCAATTTTTTTATTGGATACATCATTTGAAATGATCCAATCGCAATTTTTATTACTTAATTTATTTTCAGCATTATTTTCAACATTATCTGTTTCTGCTGCAAAGCCTATAACAAGATCTGGTCTCATAGAATTATGGTTTGAAACATAACTCAATATATCTACATTTTTTTCTAGATTTAAATTAAGCACATCTTGTTTTTTTATTTTATATTCGTATTTTTTATTAATTTTAAAATCAGCTACAGCTGCAGAAAATACTGCTACATTTGCTGGCAAGTTTTTTTGAGTTGCTAACAACATTTCATCTGCAGTTTCAACTTCGATAAGTTTTATATCGGCATCAATTGTTAAATTAGTTGGACCAGAAATAAGAGTGGTATCAAAACCTTTTTTAGATAAAGATTTAGCAATTTCATACCCTTGTTTACCACTAGATTTATTTGTGATAAATCTTACAGGATCAATATATTCATTTGTTGGACCAGCTGTAACTAATGCTTTTAATTTTTTACTGTTTTTAAGATTTAAGAAATAATTATTTATTTCATTAGAAATTTTATTAGGCTCAGACATTTTTCCTTCACCATATTCACCACAAGCCATTTCCCCAATTTCTGGGCCAATAAGTTTATAACCATAACTTACTAGTTTTTTTAAATTTTGTTTTGTAGATTGATGCTCCCACATTCTAACATTCATTGCAGGTGCTAAATAAATTTCTTTATTTGATGCCAGTACTACAGTTGAAGCCAAGTCATCAGTAGTTCCTTGCGCTAATTTTGAAATAGTATTTGCTGTAGCAGGAGCAATTAAAATAACATCTGCCCATCTTGATAAAGCGATATGATCCATTTCCGTCTCGTTTTCAACACTAAATAGATCGCTGTAAACTTTGCCCTGTGAAAGAGATGCAACTGAAAGAGGAGTTATAAATTCTTTAGCACTATTGGTTAAAATAGTTTTTATTTGTGCTCCATTCTTTTTAAAAAGTCTAATTGTTTCAAGACTTTTATAAGCAGATATTCCACCACAAATTATATAGAGAATTTTTTTGTCTATCAGATTTTTCATTTGTCGAATTAAAATACCAATAACCCTATAATTACAAGAACTAATAAACCAATAATAGATTGATTTCTAAAAGTTGTCATTTCAGATTTTTTATTATTTAAGGCTGTATAAGAATTTGAGTTTTGTGGAATTTGGCCACTAGCTAAAAATGTTAATGCTTGATTAGCTTTATCCATAATTTCGGGAAATTCTGGTAATTTTTTTAAAACTTCTGATGTGTTGTTTAAAGTATCTGTTATAGTATTTATTGGATCTTTTGTTTCTCTTAACCAATTCTCAAGCACTGGTTTAGATGTTGTCCATATATTTGTGTTAGGATTTAATTTTCTTGCAACACCTTCAACCACCACCATAGTTTTTTGTAACATCAATAATTGAGGCTGAGTTTGCATATTAAATTTTTCAGTTACATCAAATAATTGTTTTAGTAACTTACCACCAGATATATCTTTGACTGCTTGTCCAAATATAGGCTCTCCTATTGATCTTAAAGCTTGAGCTAAATCATCAATTGGAACATTATTTGGAACTAATCCAGCTACCAAATGTACTTCCGCAACTTTTCTATAATCTCTCTGAATAAAGCCATATAAAATTTCAGCTAAAAATCTCTTGCTAACCTTATCTAATCTACCCATTATACCAAAATCGATAGGAGCTATTTGACCACTATTATCAATAAAGATATTTCCTTGATGCATATCTGCATGAAAAAAACCATCTCTTACAGCATGTCTTAAAAAATGTTGAATAATGTCTTCAGCAATTTTATTTGTATCTAAATTTCTATTCTTTAATTCTTCCGTCTCTCTTATGGATACTCCATCAATCCAATCAAGGGTCATTACATTTTCACTAGTAAAATTCCAATAAATTTGAGGAACTTTAAAACCAGCATCATTTTTGGTATTTTCCGCATATTCATTAGCTGCTGCTGCTTCAAATCTTAAATCCATTTCAAGATTTGTTATTTCTTTTAATAAAAATACAACTTCTACAAGTTTTAATCTTTTTGTTTTTTTTACAAATGACTCAATAAAGAAAGCAAACAACATCATTGCATCAATTTCTTCATTAAATATTTTTTTGATATCTGGTCTTAGAATTTTTATTGCCACATCCTTAATAGTTCCATTATCATTAATTTTAGCCTTGTGAACTTGAGCTATGGAGGCCGCTGCAACAGGTTCACTTAAATCTATTATTGAATTATATGTTTCTTCACCAAGGTCTTTTTTGATTATTTCATGTGCTTGTTTAATAGAAAAGGGTGGAAGACGATCTTGTAAATTTTCGAGTTTAGCTGATAGTTCTTCTCCAATAATATCAGGTCTAGTTGCTAAAAATTGTCCAAGCTTTATAAATGTCGTACCCATAGACTCTAAAGAATTAGACAATCTTTCTCCTTCATTTGTATTTAGTTTTTGCAGATTTTTTTTAGAAAACGAAATTGAGAGTAATTGAAATAATATTATTATTGTAATGGGTGGTTTTTTAAATTTTGAAGCAATACTTAAAATGTCTGACTTTGCAACTTTTCTCCCTAATTTAAATAAGGTTATAAGTTTTTTGATCATTAATATTTCCATCCACTATGAATTGAAACAATTCCTCCAGAAAAGTTTCTATAAGAGCAATTTTGAAATTTATTATCTTTCATCAATTGAATTAACTCTTCCTGGTTAATAAATTGCTCTATGCTTTTAATTAAATATTCATAAGGTTCTTTTTCGCCAACAACAAATTGACCAATAATTGGAATTAATTTTGAATAATTTTTATATATAAAATCAAGATTTGAGCTTTGTATTTTAGAAAATTCCAAGCATAAGTACCTTCCACCTGGCTTTAAAACTCTGTACGCTTCAGAAAGAGCTTTATTCAAATTTTTTGTATTTCTTAGTCCAAAACTAATAGTATAAAAATCAAATTTGTTATCTTCAAAAGGTAGTTTTTCTGCAGGAGAAATAACCCAATTAATATTTGTGTAACTAGAGAGCTTTTGTTTACCTTGGCTTATCATTCCTTTGTTGGGATCCACACATGTAATTTTGCTATTTTTATTAGTACTTTCTAAATACAACTTACCAATATCACCTGTTCCACAAGCTACATCAATTAAGTTTTTATCCAAAGATGGGTTCATCATATTTATAAGACTTTTTTTCCAAAATCTATGAACACCAAGCGACATAAAATCATTCATCAGGTCATATTTGCTGTAGACTTGATTAAATACACCTTCTACAAGGCCTTTTTTATTTTGAAGATATTGTTGCATAAAAAAAAATATATATTCAATATAGTGTCAAATGCCAGAATTACCAGAAGTAGAAATTGTAAGACAATCTCTTAACAAAAAGATTCAACAAAAAAAGGTTAAAAAAGTAATAATAAGAAATAAAAATTTGAGACTAAAAATTCCATCAAATTTTAATACTCATTTTTTAAATAAAAAAATAATTAAAGTAGGTAGATTTTCAAAATATTTAATTATTTATTTACCAAAAGATAATTACTGCTTAATTCATCTTGGGATGTCAGGCACAATTCATATAGTCAAAAATAAATCTGCCAATAAATTTACAAATACTAGTTTTTATAATTCTCCTTTTTTACCAAAAAAGCATAATCATGTAGAATTAATTTTTGAAAATTTTAAAATTATTTACAATGACCCAAGAAGATTTGGTTTTTTTCAACTCATAAAAAATAATACAGATCTAGTTAAAAGATTTAGCCACTTAGGACCTGAGCCTTTTGATAAGAATTTTAATTTAAACTATGTATGTGATTTTTTTAAAGATAAGAATAAGGATATAAAAAATTTTTTACTTGATCAAAAATTTGTTTCTGGAATTGGAAATATTTATGCTAGTGAAATTTTATTTTTGAGTAAAATTAATCCATTTAAAAAAGTAAAGTTGTTAAGTAAAAAAGAATGTCAAAAGATAATAATCAATAGTAGAAAAATTTTGTTAAAAGCAATCAGCAAGGGTGGGTCAAGTATAAGAGATTTTAAAGATACAACGGGATCTAAGGGCGGATTTCAGAATGAATTTAAAGTTTATCAGCAGGAAGGATTGAGGTGCAAAAATATAGGATGTTCTGATTTCATAAAAAAAAAAATAATCTCTAATAGATCATCTTTTTTTTGTGATTCTTGTCAAAAATAGTCAATTATTTTATTGACCACCATAAATTCTCAAGCTATACCCCTGCGAATATGGCAAACACAAAATCAGCAATTAAGAGAATTAGAAGAATTTCTAAACAAACTGCAGTTAATAAAGCAAGAAAAAGCAGATTTAGAAATGCTCTTAAAAAAATGAACCTTTTAATTGATGATAAGAAAAAAGATGAAGCTTTAAAATTCTTGCCAAAATTCAATTCAGAATTGATGAAGATTGCAAAAACTGGGATCATTAAGAAGCAAAATGCCTCAAGAAATGTATCTAGAATAACAAAAAAAATTTCTGCAATTTAAATTACAACGACTTAAGCCATTATTAATAAACAACCTAGAGTATTCACATCATATATTAAAATTTTATTTTTATTTTACCATATCTAGATTTGGTAAATAAAAATTATTTTTTGATTCAATCTATAAACGATTCAATCTGTGTTTGATTTAAAATAAAGTTTTTGTAAAAAAAAATTAAATTAAATTTATTTAAAATCTAAAACTAAATCTACAATCATAGATTTTATTTTTTTTCGAAAAAAAATATTAAGTTGTTGCAAATTTTTTTAATTAGTTCTAACTGAGATTTCCTCAAATGTTATGAATAATTCTACAAATATAAACAATTTAAATAGTTTTAAGTCTGAAAACTTTGATTGGAAATTAGTTCAATCTGAAATGAAAAATAAGCTAGGACAGGATGTTTATGAAAGTTGGCTTAAAAAAATTACTTTTATAGATGAGTTTAACAACTATTTATTATTATCTGTTCCAACAAGATTTATTAGAGACTGGATTACTTCAAGATATTTAGATCAAATTTTACAAATTATACGTTTATTTAAAAAAGATATTATTAGAATTGAATTTAAAATTGATGACAAAAATACAAATCAAAATTTAGAAAATACGAATGCTATTGAAAAAATACCTGACATAAACGAAAATGTTTCTTTCATTAAAGACTCTTATCTTCAATATAATCGAATAGATCCAAATAAACGGTTTGATAATTTTATAACTGGAACCAGTAACAAGCTTGCTTATGAGGCGTCATTAAAAGTTTCTGAAAACATATCTCATTATAATCCGCTTTACATTTATGGTGGTGTTGGAATGGGTAAGACTCACCTTTTAAATTCAATTGGAATTGAACTTAAAAAAAATAACAAGGTGATGTTTATATCAGCAGAGCGATTTATGTATCAATTTGTAAAATCGATCAAAGCTAATGATATGGTTAAGTTTAAAGAGTATTTTAGAAATACAGATATTTTACTAATAGACGACATTCAGTTTATAAGTGGTAAAGAAGCAATGCAGGAAGAATTTTTCCATACATTCAATGCATTATTAGATAAAGGTTCTCAAATAATTGTATCAGCTGACAGACCTCCAAATAAATTATCTAGAATTCAAGATAGAATTAAATCTAGATTTTCTGGTGGTTTAGTAGTCGATATTCAAAAACCAGATCTTGAGCTTAGAAAAAAAATTGTTGAAAACAAAACTGAAGAGTTAAATAATCTGTATGCAGATCAATTACATGTATCAAAAGAGATACAAGATTTTATAAGTACAGAAATTACAGCAAGTATTAGAGAGTTAGTTGGGGCAATCAATAGAGTAGTTTCATTCTCTAGAATCTACAACAAAGTTCCAAATTTGTCTGAAACAAAGGTTGTTTTAAAGGACTTATTAAATTTAGCTGAAAATAAAGTAACAATAGATTTGATTCAAACTACAGTTTGTAAATTTTTTAAGATCAGTAAAAATGAAATGTTGTCTTCAAGAAGATCTAGATATTTAGTACGACCTAGACAAACTGCTATATATTTAACTAAAATTTTAACCTCTAAATCTTTACCCGAAATTGGAAGAGAGTTTTCAAATAGAGATCACACAACTATAATTCACTCCGTTAAGACTATTGAGAAAATTAAAGAAAAAGACTCAGAAATGGTAGATAATATTAATAAACTTAAAAATCAGATATTATATAATAATAAGGATAATGAAATTTAACCTAAACCAACAAGACTTACAACAAGCACTAAATTATTGTCAAGGTGTCATTGAAAAAAGAAGTACACTTCCGATATTGTCCAATATTTTATTAGATGCAAGTAATTCTAAATTAACAATAACAGCTACAGATTTGGACTTAATATTTATTCACCAATTAAACAATGTTGAAGTTTTGGAAGAAGGCAGAACAACAACGACCTCTTCAATTATGTATGACATCATAAGAAAATTTTCTTCAGGTAAAAAAATAAATCTATCTTTGACGAATATCAGTAAATTACAAGTCGAATCTGAAAAATCTATTTTTAATTTAAACTGTATTAATGCATCAGAGTTTCCTCTTACAGATGAAAATTTTAATCAAAATGAATTTATAATTAAATCTAAGCAGCTTTTAAAATTATTAAATAAATGTAAATTTTCAGTTTCTAATGATGAAACAAGACATTATCTAAGTGGAATTTATTTTCATCAAACTGAAGTTGAAGATAAAAATCATTTAACTGCCGTTGCAACTGATAGCCACCGAATGTCTATTTCAAAAATAAGATTAGATGAAAAAATTGATTTTGAACCAATTATATTACCAAAAAAAACTATTTTTCAACTATGTTCACTTCTAGAAAATTATGATGGAGACGTTAAAGTATCTAATATCAAATCAAAAATTAAATTTGAGTTAAAGAATAGTGTTTTAATTTCAAAACTTATTGATGGAAAATTTCCTAATTACATCCAAGTTATACCAAAAAATAATCAAAAAAAATTAGAAATAGATTTAAAATTATTTTTAAATTCTGTTGATAGAGTAGCTTCAGTTTCTTTAGACAAAAAAGATGGGGTAAAATTTAATTTATCAAAAGACACATTAGATCTATCAGTTAACAATACTAATAGCGGTGATGGTAAAGAGACATTAAATGTGAAATTTGACCACGATTTAGAAATAAGCTTTAATTCAAGATACTTGATTGATGTTGCTTCACAATTAGATGGAGAAAAAGTTGAGATATTTTTTAATGACACAGGTTCACCAGCTTTAATTAAAGATCCAGGTGATTTTGATAGTATATTTGTAGTGATGCCTATGAAGGGCTAATTTAATTGATTAAGTTCTTCATAAACACTATTTTCTAAAATTTTAATAAATTCTTCTTTTGTGAGTCCTGCTCTTATAGGTTTTAATATTGAAATAGTTATTACTTTATTGCTAATTTTTAAGCCTTTTTTTGGCCAAACATAACCTGAATTAATGGCAACTGGCTGACAAGAAGTCTTCAGTTCTTCATATATTCTAGACGCACCTTTTTTAAAAGGAGGTCTTTCATCTGGTAAAACTCTTGTTCCTTGAGGGAAGATTATTAATGGTCTATTTGAATCATTAATCATTTTTGAGATATCTTCAAAAAATCCCAAGTTATCTTTGGTCACTTTGTTTCTCTTAATTGATATTGAGCCAATTTTTTTTAAATACCAACCAAAAATTGGAATTAAAAGTAACTCCTTTTTTAAAATAAAAACGGGTGAATTAAAAATAGTTTGAAGATAAAAAGTTTCGAACATCGATTGATGAGATGCAGCAATAAAAAACTTCTCATTATTTATAATATTTTCTTTACCTTTGATTATTATTTTTGTTGATAAAAAAAACTTTAGACAAAAACTTGTCCAATAACCCATTAATTTACCCCCTAATAAAACAACTTTTTGAGGTAAAAAAAATGCAGGAAGAAAAATTAAAGAAATAATTATTATTCCACTAAAGAAAAAAATTGAAAAAATAGTGTTTTTAATCATTTTTATCAGAAGTTAGACTATATCAGTAAGCTTCTGTCTTTTATTGATTACTTTAATTTTAGAGTTTTTAATTAGTATTTCTATTGGTTTTGGTCTCACGTTATAATTTGAACTGAGTGACATCCCATATGCTCCAACATCGCAAATCACAATTAAGTCTTTTTCAAATAATTTTTGAAAATTATTTATAGTTAAGAATTTATCAGTACTTTCACAGATTGGACCAACAAATTCATATGTTTTCTTAACTTTTTTTCCAATCTTTATGGCCGGCATTATTCTATGCTTTGAATTATACAGTGCGGGTCTCATCAAGTCGTTCATTGCAACATCTAGTATTATAAAATTTTTTTTATGACCTTCTTTAATATAAGTAACTCTAGAAATTAACGTCCCAATATTTCCGACAATAGATCGACCAGGTTCAAAAATTATTTTAGAATTATGATTTTTCAAAAATCTTTTAATATTTTCAGAATAATTTTTTAAATTAAGCATTTTCTTGTTATTTTTATAATCAATTCCCATTCCTCCACCAAGATCGATATATTCAAAAGAGTAATTAGCCTTTTTTATAATTTTATTTAATGCCTTAAGCATATTTTCATAAGGTTTAACATCGAGTATTTGACTGCCTATATGAACACTTAAACATTTTAAATTTAAATTTTTAGATTTTTTAATATATTTAGTTAGCTCTAAAAAATCTTTTTCACCAATACCAAATTTATTTTCTTTTTTACCAGTAGAAATTTGACTCAAAGTTTGAGCATCTACATTTGGATTAAATCTAATACCAACATCAACATTTTTTTTATTTTTTTTTGCAATTCTCTCTATTTCCAAAATTTCACTTTTTGACTCAGCATTAATTAAAAGTATTTTTTTATTAACAGCAAAATTAATTTCTTCAGAAGTTTTACCTACACCAGAAAAAACAATTTTATTAGGTTTAATGCCAGCTTTAAGTGCTTTCATTAACTCACCTAAAGATACAACATCAGCGCCAAGACCAAATTTTGCAATTTCTTTAATTAAATTTACATTTGTATTTGATTTAATTGCAAAACAAATTAGAGGTGAAAACGATTTAAAATTTTTTTTGAAATTATCAATATTTTTTTTTAATTGATTATAAGAATAACAATAAGCAGGGGTATCAAATTTTTTAGCAATATTTTGTACTGTTACTTTATCAATTGTTAATTTTTTTTTGATGTATTTCATTAAGCTTTATTAGTAAGGATTATTATCTTTTCAACTTTTTTGTCCGGGTCTTCGTACGTGGGGTCTCCTTTTTTCCCACAAGAAGCTAGCAAACAACAAATCAGAAAAATAAAGCTAATTTTTTTAATCATTTTTGTTTCTTATATTTCATTATCATTTTTTTGATATTATCAAAAGCGGTTCCTCCATAAGATTTTTTAGAATTTACAGAATTCCTTAAATCAAACACTTTTAAAACTTCGTTAGTTAATTTTGGTTCAATTTTTTTTAATTCTTCTAAGCTTAATTCATCAAGTTTCTTTTTCTTTTTTTCAGCTAAATTAACAACCGCAGCTGTTTTTTGATAAGCTTTTCTAAAAGACATAGAATGATTTTTGACAAGATAGTCTGCCAAATCTGTTGCAGTAATATATCCATAATTTGCAAGCTCAATCATTTTTTTTTTGTTAGGGCTAGAATTTTTTAATACTTCATCAAAAATTTTAAGACAGTTGATCAAAGTATCATTAGATTTAAATACAATTTCTTTGTCTTCCTGAAGGTCTTTGAAGTAAGATAGTGGAAGACCTTTTAAAATCGTAAGCATTGAAAATAAATTTCCATAACTACTTCCAGATTTTCCTCTCAAATATTCTAATAAATCAGGGTTTTTCTTTTGAGGCATTATTGATGACCCAGTTACAATTTTGTCTGAGAGGTTGATTAAGCTGAAACCATCTGAACTCCAGATAATAAGTTCTTCTGCAATTCTTGATATATGCATTGAACAAACAGAGACACTATATAAAAAGTCTAAAACAAAATCTCTATCAGAGACAGTATCAATTGAATTGTTTGTTGGTTTTTTAAATCCAAGTTTTTTACTAGTATAATTTCTATCTATATTAAAAGAAGTTCCAGTGAGCGCAGCTACTCCCAAAGGATTTTCATCTAAAATATCTAAATTGTTTGTGAATCTTTTTTTGTCTCTATTAAACATTTCAACATAAGCCATTAAATAATGAGCAAAAGAAATAGCTTGTGCATTTTTAAGATGTGTAAAACCAGGCATAATGGTATCTATATTTTTTTCTGCCAATTTTAATGTGCTTTTAATAACTTTATCTAAATTAAGGTTAATCTCTTTGGTTGAAGATCTTATCCAAATTTTAAAGTCTGTAATTACCTGATCGTTTCTAGATCTTGCTGTGTGAACATAGCCCGCTTCTTCCCCAATTATTTGAAAAAGTCTTTTTTCTATATTCATATGAATATCTTCATATTTTTTGTTGAACTCAAATTTTTTATTAGAAATTTCCTTTTCTATCTTTGTAAGACCATAGATAATTTTATTTTTAATTTTGAAAGATATTATTTTTTGTTTAAACAGCATCTCAACATGAGCAATAGATCCCTGAATATCTTCTTTATAAAGTCGTTTATCAATATCAATTGAGTTACCAACTTTTTGGAATAAAGATGATACATTTTTTTTTATACGGGTGTTCCATATTGCTTGGTTGTTTTTATTTTTTGCCATGATATTTAATTATAACTATTTAACATGAGATTTTTAATATTATTTATTTTTTTGACAACCAATGTCTTTGCTAATGATGTATCTGAAATAAAAAATATTGTCATTCATAAAGACCTAAAAGTCTACGATAATGTAATCTTTTTGGATAAAAATGATAAAAAAATTAATATCAAAGAATTTAATGGAAATTTACTTTTATTAAATTTCTGGGCAACCTGGTGCGCGCCATGTAAAGAGGAGATGCCATCATTAGATAGACTTCAAGTAAATCAAAATTTGAGTAATTTAAAAATTTTTGCGATCAATATATCACAAGAAAGTAAAAAAAAGGTTGATAGTTTTTTTGAAGATTTGAATATTGAAAACTTTGACCCATATTTTGATGCACCAACAACTCTAGCAAAAACATTTTCTTTACGTGGAGTTCCGACTTCAATTCTTATAGATAAAGATGGAAAAGAATTTGCAAGAATTATGGGCTCAATAGATTTTAATGATAAAATATTTATAAATTGGTTAAAAACTTACAATTAGTTCTTAAAAAAATAAGCAAATCCAATCAGAACTAGTATTGCTATAAATTGAAGGAGAACTCTTAGTTGCATTAATTTATTTGAATATTTTTTGCTAACCTCTCCTCCTTTAAAAAGAGTCCCAATGCCTAAAATTAAAACAATTCCTACTGCTAACAAAAGAACTATAGAAAGGATTTTAACAAATATTCCTGAAATCATGTAAATACTGTAGATTGTTTTAGAAAAATAAAAACCATAATTAATTAACTATGACATTTTGCCTAGATTCAATAATAATTAAGCCTGAAGAAGCAAAAGAAATAAAGCATGCTATTATTTTGCTTCATGGATATGGTGGTGATGGGAAAGATATAAGTATGTTAACCTTAAACTGGAAAAGGCATATGCCAAATACAGTTTTTATTTGTCCTAATGGACATGAGACTTGCCCTATAAATCCATCAGGATTTCAATGGTTTGATCTTACCAAAGATGATACTGATTATATACTTGATCAATCAATTAAGGCTGAGGAAAAAATTAAATTATTTATTAATGAGATCAAACAAGAATTTAATCTAAAAAATAATCAGATATGTTTATCAGGTTTTAGCCAAGGTTGTATGATGTCATTAAATGTCGGATTAACATCTGAAGAAAAATTTTCATGTATTGTGGGATTTTCTGGAAAAATAATAAATCAAAATAATTTAAAAAAAAGAATTAAAAATTCTACTGATACTTTATTGATTCATGGTGATGCAGATCAAGTTGTACCTTCAACATATCTTTTAGAAGCAAAAGATTTTTTAATTAGAAACAATGTTGATGTTGAAACACTTTTGATAAAAAATTGTGACCATCATATTCCTGTGGAAGCTTCAAGTACAGCTCTTAATTATATTTTAAAAAAAAATTAACATTCCTTATTATTGATAAAATTGTTTAAGTAAGTTAAAAACACTTTATGAATAATTTTATTGAACAAAATGTTTCATTAGAAAAGTGTCCAGCGTTAGTTCTTAATGCCGATTATAGACCATTAAGCTATTATCCTTTATCTTTATGGTCATGGCAGGATACGGTAAAATCAGTTTTTTTAGATAGAGTTATAATTGTAAGTAATTATGACAGAGTTATAAGAAGTCCCTCTTTTGATATGCAATTACCAAGTGTTATTGCATTGAAAGATTATATAATTCCACAAACAAGGCCTAGCTTTACAAGATTTAATGTTTTTTTGAGAGACAAGTTTTCTTGCCAATATTGTGGAAGTGGTGAGGAACTAACTTTTGATCATTTGTTGCCTAGATCAAAAGGTGGTGAAACTAATTGGGATAATGTTGTGACGGCATGCTCTTCGTGCAATGTTAAAAAAGGTGGTAAATTATTAAAAAACTCAGATATGAAGCTGAATCAATATCCTTATCGTCCCTCAACTGAAGACCTGCATAAAAATGGTAAAAATTTTCCACCTAATTATTTACATAAAAGCTGGATGGATTATTTATACTGGGATGTTGAGTTAGAAGCCTAGATTTTTTCAGAAATATTTATTGCAATTTTTGAACCTGTCTTAATAATTTTGTCTAATAAAAAGTAAGGACCTTTTTTTGTGGCACCTTCATCGTAAGCTATATCTTTATGATTTATCTCATCTTGTCTAAATTTTGTAATCTTCTTTTTTAAGTCTTTTTCGCTAATATCAAGTTGATTAATTTGATTTAAATAATGTTTATCTATAACCTCTTCGACAGAAGCAGTGCACAGCATAGCAGCTTTTTTTCCCAATAATGTAGAGCCGAACCCTAAGCCAACACCTAATAAATCCCATAATGGTAAAAATTTTGTTGGTTGAATATTTCTTTTTTTAATTTCATTTTCAAAAAATTCACAATGTTCCTTTTCATGCTCTTTCATATCTTCAATAGTTTTTTTAAGATTTTCATCTTTTACAAAAGTATTTAAAGCTAATAGTTGTCCTTCATAAATCTTGATAGCTCCTCGCTCTCCAGCGTGGTCAACTCTTATAAATTCTTCAACTTTTTTTTTATTAATATTTGTCATAATTAAAATAAATTTTTCCAGCACTAAATGTAATTAGTATAGATATTAAAATATTATAGCTTGTAAGTGATAATCCAAACATTTTAAATGTTACATCTTTGCAGCTAACACTTTTTTCTTGTAATTGCTTTAAAATTTCTTCTTTTGACAATAAATTTGATCCACTTTTTAGGTCACAAACCAACGACTCTTGAATCAAACCTTGCTCAATACCTAAGTGATATAGCGATAATGCAGTGCCAAATAAAAATATAATTATTAGAAAAAGTATAAAAAATTTTTCAAATTCAATAAATTTATAATTTAGTAAAATTACTATTATTGCTAAAAAATATGGAATTCTTTCTAATATACAAAGATTACAAGGTTGATGACCAAGAATATATTCTATAAAGAATGCGGATATTAAAGCAATAATACTGATTAAAAGAATAAGCTTTATTAATAAATTTTTATTGTTTTTAACCATTAAATTTTAAAACTAAATATACAAATACGAATATTATAACTATAAAAATTCCTATAGCAGTAAACCATTTTGATCCATGTTTGTTCATATATTCAGTAAATAATTCTCCAAATTTATAGGATAAAAATGCAACAATAAAAAATCTAAGGCTTCTTGAAATTAAACTAACAATTATAAAAACTGGCAGATTGAAAGTAATTAAGCCACTTGCTATAGTGAAGGCTTTATAGGGCAAAGGTGTGAAGCCTGCTAAAAAAAGTATACTTAACCAAGCAATAAAGCCACTTCCCTCTGACATATTTAGTTTTAAATTTTTAACCTTATCTTCATAATTATAAAATTCGATAACATACATTGCAAAATCAGAAAATAGGTAGCCAATTAAATATCCTAAAATACCTCCTAAAACTGAAAATATAGATGCTATTAAAAATATTTTAATAAACTCTTTTTTTTTAGCAATTACCATTGGAATGATCATTGCATCTGGGGGTATTGGAAAAAATGAACTTTCGATAAATGATACAAGACCTAAATAGAAATTTGAACTTTTATGTGCAGCTAGATTTAAACATTTTTTGTAAAGTGTTTGAAACATTTTTTGGTTTTAATATAAATTTAGTTCTTATACTATTTAAATATAATTAATTAAATATAAGGGGCGAATGGCGGAACTGGTAGACGCGCACGACTCAAAATCGTGTTTCGCAAGAAGTGAGAGTTCGATTCTCTCTTCGCCCACCATAAAAATATGAATTTAGATAAATTAAACAACTTAATAGAATTGTTTTCTCATCAAGTAGAAAAGCAAAATAAAGAAAGCATTTTTTTACAATGGCTAAATCCAAATAACAAAAAATCATATACATGGGAGGAAACACAAAAAAATATTTTAAAATTATCAAAAATTATTAGAGAAAATATAAAAGAAGGTGACAGATGTCTTTTAGTTTCAGAAAACAGACCAGAATGGATCGTGTCAGATATGGCAATAATGTTATCTGGTGGAATTACTGTTCCTGCTTATACCACATATACAGAGGATGATTATAAATATTTAATTGAAGATTGTGAACCTAGCTTAATTATAGTCTCAAACAATGAGCTGCTAAAAAAATTAAATAATACAATTAATGAAAAAAGATTTATTAAAAAAGTCATAACATTAGATGAAGTTAATAACGTAACTCATGATTTAGATATAACTAATAAAGATAAATATCTTGATTTTAATCTCATATTAAAAAATGGTTTATTAGATGAAGATAAAATTCAAAATGAAAAATTAAAAAGAACTTCTCCTGCTTGTATAATTTATACATCTGGAACCGGAGGAAATCCTAAAGGAGTAATCTTAAGTCATGGTGGAATTTTAAATAATCTTGTAGGAGCATGTGAAATCATGAAGCCATTATTTAGCTCTAGGCCTGTATTTTTGACATGGCTTCCTCTATCCCATTCCTATGAACATTGTGTGCAATTTGCCCAGATAGCTGTAGGGGCAAAAGTATTTTATGCAGAAAAAATAGAAAAACTTTTAGAAAATATATCTGAAGCAAAACCAACAATTATGACAGCTGTCCCAAGATTTTATCAAAATCTTTACAACAAAATAAATATAAATTTAAAAAAACAAACTGGTTTTAAAGCAAAACTAATAGAAGAAACTCTACGGCTGGGTAAGAAAAAATTATTAAATCAAAAAATGACTTTTTCTGAAAAATTACTCAATTTGATAGCTGAAACATTGGTTCGAAAAAAAATAAAAAAACAGTTTGGAGGAAATTTAAAAGCTTTTGTTTCTGGTGGAGGTGCGCTGGATCAAGAAATAGGGGAATTTTTGAATTCAGTTGGGCTACCTACTTTACAAGGATATGGTTTAACTGAAACATCTCCGGTTGTAAGTTGTAACCCCATACACAAGATAAAAGTAGAAACTGTTGGTCCACCTTTTAAAGGAAACCAGGTTAAAATAGCTGAAGATGGTGAAATTTTGGTTAAAGGTGAAAATGTAATGTTGGGATATTGGAACAAAAAAGAAGAGACTGACAAAGTAATTATTAATGGGTGGCTTCACACAGGAGATATTGGAGAAATAGACCCAGAGGATGGTTATTTAAAAATTACTGATAGAAAAAAAGATATCATCGTTAGTGCTGGTGGTGATAATATTTCACCAGCCAGAATTGAAAATATGATTACAAATGAACCTGAAATTGATCAATGTATGGTTTATGGCGATAAAAAAAATTATTTGGTTGCTTTAGTAGTTCCTAGTAAAGATTTTTTACACGAAAAAGAAAAAATTAATAATGTAATTGAAAAAATAAATAAAAAATTAACTTTATTAGAAAAAATAAAAAAAATTCAATTAATAGATGAAAATTTTTCTATAGAAAATGGTTTAATGACTCCAACAATGAAAGTAAAAAGAAAAAAAGTTACAGAAAAATATAAAAACCAATTAGAAGAACTTTATTAAGTTGTGTTTAAAAATTTGATTATTATCCGCATAAACATTAACTAAATTAATAAAAAAAAATTTAATAAAAAATAAAATTAAAAAAACAATTTTTACAAATTTACTTTTTAATTTAAGAATTGACATAACTTGCATAAAAAAATAAAAATATAACAATAGCGAATCAATTTGATTCGTTTAACTTAACTAGGGAGCTAAAGATGCCTAAGAAAAGAAAAAAAGCTGCTAAAAAAACTAAGAAAAAAGCAGCAAAGAAAACTAAGAAAAAAGCTAAAAAGGCTAAAAAAGCTAAAAAAAGAAAAAGATAGTAACTTACTAATCTTTACTAAAAACGCTTCTCATTACAAATTGTATGAGAGGCGTTTTTTTTATTCGTCTAAATTTTCGTCTGGATCAGCAATAGGTTCTTCAACAGGTAATTCTGTAGCAGCTGATTTTGGTGCAGAGGCTATTGGTTGAGCTTGGCCACCTAAGTTTCTTTTTAAAGCTTTATCAAGTTTCTTTTGAGTATCTTCTAAAGATACATTTAAAACAATTTGAAATTCAGATAAAATTCTTTCATAAGCTTTTTCAAATAACTGTCTTTCACTATATGATTGATCAACCATAAGATCATCACCTTTGTTTAAATCCCTTACTACTTCTGCTAATTCATAAATCTTACCAGAAGAGATTTTAGCTTCATATTCTTGTGCTCTTCTACTCCACATAGATCTTTTTATTTTTGGTTTACTTTTTAGAATAGAAATACATTTATTCACTTGATTGATTGTTGCCAAAGGTCTCAAATGTGATTGTTTGTTTACTGGAACCATCCCACTTGCTTTATCTTTTTCAAATTTAATAACATATGTTTCTACGTCTATTCCACCTATGTTTATTTTTTTAAATTCAGTAATCTGACCAACGCCATGTTTTGGATAAACCACATGGTCTTTTATTTTATATTCTCTTTTTTCAGTTTCTTGTTTTTTAACTTTCTTAATTTCAGGTTTAACTTCATTGCTCTTTGAAATTCTAAGATTATCAACTTTTGCTTCTTCTTTTACCTCAGCAACTTTTATTACTTTTTTTGTTTTTTTTGCTTTAACTGGTTTTGGTGTAATTTTTTTTGATACTTTTTTTGTTTTTTTAGCAACAACTTTTTTAACTTTTTTGGGTTTATCTTTAGCTACTTTTTTTGCTTTAACTACTTTTGTGGCAGTAACTTTTTTTTTCACTTTTTTTTCAGGTTTAGATTTAAAGATTTTCTTTAAAATATTTTTCGTACTTATTTTGCTCATTCTTAAATTTTTCGTGATCCGTTGGAGGATCTTTTTTTTCACTTATATTAGGCCAGATCTCAGAGTATTTTTTGTTGACTTCTAACCATTGTTCACTTCCAGGTTCAGTATCAGCTTTAATGGCATCTACTGGACATTCAGGCTCACAAACGCCACAATCTATACACTCATCCGGTTTAATTACAAGCATATTTTTACCTTCATAAAAACAATCTACTGGACAAACATCAACACAGTCTGTCAATTTACATTTAATACATTTATCGTTAACTATATAAGTCATTATAATTTTTTTTTTTTAATTTTATCTTTAATATCGCCCATGGTTGAGCTGTCAATGTAAAGTAACCCCGCTAAACGTCTCATCAAATTTGTTTCATAAATATCAGCTTCATTATTTGAGTAAATAATAGTCCATAATGATTCAATAATTTTAATTTTATCAGTTTCAGGTAGGTTTTTTACCTCTTTTGTAAAATCTAAAATTTGATTTGAATTTTCTTCAATAGATTTAGCATTTATAATTATTTGAGTTAAGTTTTCTTTTTTAGCACCCAACTCTAAGAGAGTTTTTTTAATAATTTCTTCTTCCTTTTCAGTATAGTTTTCATCAATTTTAGCTGCATAAATTAAAAGTGAACATGTTTTAACTAAAAAGTTTTTATCAGTTTCAGTAGAATTTTTTTTAAAAAACATCAAATTTAACCAAGATTTAAATTTTTTAAAATTTTAAATGGATTTTCATTTGAAACTTTTTTTATTGGATCTTTTTTAAATTTTTTAATGGGATTATATTTAAAATAAGTTTCATTATCTTTATCAAATATTTTATAATTCATTTTTTGTAAAAGCTTTTTAAAATTATCTTTACTACAGCCTAATAAATTTAGCATTTCAGGAATAATTTTGATCTCTTTATTTTCTTTTGAGTTTGGTGAATTTATAATAAGCATAAATAACCTCTCCAAAATATCAATTCTAACAAATAAAGAATCAAATTTTTCAAAGCCACACAAAAGCATAAAATTTTTATTTTTATGTTCTTTATCATCTAAAAAATTTAAACCAAAAGTAGGAGGCTGAACGTTATAATATTTTTGATGAAAATTTTTCCATAATAATGTTCTTAATGATACAGCTTCAGGTTTGATTAATTGATATAAAAACACATGATATCTTCCAAACTTTACACCTAAGTCTCTTAAAATTTTTCTCTCATTTTGACCAAGAGATTTTAGATATTCAGACACCTGCTCTCTTTTTAACACACCATTATTTTCATAAAGTTGATATGCCAAAGCTTTGATTGATGAGTTTTTATCTTTAAGATTTTTTAGATCAACTAAACTTTTCAGAACTAAGTTAATTTTATCTTGTATCCATTTATTAATATATTCATTAAGTTTTTGTTTTTGAATAGGTTCGATAATATCATCAACTATTAGATCAAAATGTGGATTTAAATAATCATTACCTGAAGATAATTTAGCAATAGGAAATTTATTCCAATAAATTTTAAAATCGTTATTTAATTCAATTAAACCTGTATCAACAATAGTTTGAATTCTTTTTTCTAACTCAGGCCCAATGGTTTGTCTTGCAGCTTTTTTTAATGATTTGATGTCAGTCTCCAAGGCTCCTTTTTTTAGATCTAGTGCTAATTTAAGTCCATTTATTTTGCCAATAAATTGTTCATCTATTAGCACGTCGTTATTTTCAAGTATTTTTGTTTTGAATTCCATGTCTTGTTTGAGGCCTCTTGCTAGAACACTTGCTCTTTTGTCAATAAATGTTTTGGTAAGTTCTTCATGAAGTCTGTCTGAAAGTCTATCTTCTAGATGTTTTGTTTTTTCAATCCAATATTCTTGATTTTCTGTCCAATTATTTTTATTTGAAACATAAGACCAAGTTCTAACATTTGCAATTCTATTTGATAAAGAATCTACATTTCCCTCTAATTTATCAAGCTTTATTAGCTGTAATCTCATAAATTCATCCGTAATTTGCTGTTTTCCACTACTTAAATATTTAAAAACATTTCCAATGACTTCATAGTGGTTTCCATATGTTTTTTTAACAAAATCAGGTATTTGGCAACACTCCCATAAAAGACTTAGTAACTTTTTATCAAAATCTAAATTTACTAGACTTTTATCTTTTAAAAAATATTTAAGAGCTTTTTCATCTTCACATTCATGAATTTTACGTAACCATCCCATCTGGGGTTTTTCCTCTAAAGACTTAATTAAACTAAGAGGATTATTAAAATTCAAATTTGAGTTTCTCCAAAATAATGTTCTAATTTCCTCAAATTTATGGTTTTCTAATAATTCTACATCTTCGGCAGTAATTTCTTTACAATCACCTGTAATGCCAAAACTTCCATCATTTAAATATCTTCCAGCTCTACCAGCGATTTGTCCTATTTCAGATAAATTTAATTTTCTTAATTTTTTTCCATCGAATTTTTTAAGGTTAGAAAAAAAAACATAATCTAAGTCCATATTTATGCCCATTCCTATAGCATCAGTTGCTACTAAAAAATCTACATCCCCTGACTGATAAAGTTCTACTTGAGAGTTTCTAGTCTTTGGACTTAATGAACCCATTACAATTGCAGCTCCGCCCTTTTGTCTTCTAATTAATTCAGCTATTGCATAAACTTCTTCTGCTGAAAAAGCTATTATTGCTGTTTTTCTATTTATCCTAGAAATTTTTTTATGACCCGCAAATGTTAATTTTGATAATCTCTCTCTATTTATAAACTCAATATCGCCGTCTAATTTTGAAATTATATTTTTAATAGTATTTGAGCCCATCAGCATAGTAAGTTTTTCACCTCTCATATTTAAAAGTCTATCTGTAAAAATATGACCTCTTTCATGATCTGCACACATCTGAATTTCATCAACACCAACAAAATCTAAATGTTTATCAATTGGCATAGACTCAACTGTGCACAAAAAGTACTTAGCATTGGTTGGAATAATTTTTTCTTCACCTGTGATTAAGGCAACTTTATCTACGCTAATTTTTTTTATTACTTTGTCGTAAACTTCTCTTGCTAATAATCTTAATGGAAAACCTATCATTCCAGACTCGAATGAAAGCATAGTCTCGATAGCAAGATGGGTTTTTCCTGTATTTGTAGGACCTAGAACAGCAGTAATTTTGTGTTTAGTCATTTCTACCTTTGGTGTACTTTTTTTTATACCTACCAGATATTGTTGCTGTTAAAGAACAAAAATAGACTAAAACATGACCGAATCGGAGGGTAAAAAGTTCTCATTTTGCTATTAACTTTACTTAGATTATCATAATTAAGATTAGATGGACAACGAAAGTTCATTAATATTTAATATCTTTAATTACTAACCAAATAAATGAGGAGATAATGATTAAAAAATTATTTAAAAACTTTTTGATAATTTTGCTTTTTACTACCAGTATTGGCGGCAAAGCATTTTCTGCAGAAGTTAATTTCTTTACTATAGGAACGGGTGGTACTGCTTATACTTATTATCCAGTTGGAGGAATGATAGCAAATGCAATATCAAAACCGCCAGGATCAAGAGAGTGTGGAAAAGGTGGAAGTTGTGGGGTGCCAAATTTAATTGCATCTGCCGTTTCATCTAGGGGATCTGTCGATAATGTTAACGCTATAATTTCAGGACTTAGAAATTCAGGTTTTGCGCAATCTGATGTTGCTTATTGGGCATATACAGGGACTGGAACAATGGAAGGAAAAGCTCCTGCTAAAGATCTAAGAACTATAGCAGCACTTTTTCAAGAACATATTCATTTAATAGCACTTAAGGATAGCAAAATTAATTCTGTTAAAGATTTAAAAGGAAAAAGGGTTTCATTAGATGAGCCTGGTTCAGGTACTTATGTAGATGCTAAGTTAATTTTAGAGTCTAATGGTTTAAGTACAGCTGACGTAAAAGCTGAAGCATTAAAAGGTAAAGCAGCTACTGACGCACTAAGAAATGGTAAAGTAGATGCAATTTTTGTTGTAGCTGGTTTTCCTACGGGGGCAGTTGTTGAACTGGCTTCTTCTGTAGATATTAAATTAGTACCAATTGATGGCGCTGGAGCTAAAGCACTTACTTCAAAATATGGATTTTTTTCTCAAAGTCCTATTCCTTCAGGAACATATGAAGGAGTTGATGAAGTAAATACTGTTGCAGTAGGAGCGCAATGGTTTACCTCTGCAAAAGAAGATAATGAGCTTATTTACCAAATTACAAAAGCTTTATGGAATAAAGAGTCTAGAAAGCTAATGGATGTTGGTCATGCAAAAGGCAAAACTATCACGCCTGAATCTGCTCTCTCTGGAGTAGGTGTACCTTTACATCCTGGTGCAGAAAAATTTTATAAAGAAGCTGGTCTTATAAAATAAAACTATAATTATATTGCCCTAGATTATAAAGATCTAGGGCACTATCATGTCTGAATTTAATATTTCATCAAAAAAAGTTTCTGAATTAGTAGAAAAGTACGAAGTCAAAACTAATGAGAGAAAACTTAAACATTTTTTAAAAACTTTTGCATTCTATGCATTAGTTTTAATGTCAGTTTATCATTTTTATGCATCAGGCTTTGGAACAATTAGAGATATTTTACATAGAGGAATTCATATCTCTTTTGTCGTAAGTTTAGTTTTTATTTTTTATAATTGGAAAAAAATAGACAAAAATACAAAAGATTTTAATATACCCTATCTAGATATAATTTTTTTTATTCTCACTATCATAACAGCTTTATATTTACCTTTACTACCTCCAGAAATTCTAGCTTCTAGAGTAGGAAATCCAACTAGCATGGAGATATTTATGGGCTCTATACTAATAGTTTTAACCTTAGAGGCTGCCAGAAGATCTATAGGTTTTACCTTACCTTTAATTTGTTTTTTCTTTATTTTATTTGCAATTTTTGGTCCATACTTTCCAGGTGCATTG
>JAOHJV010000020.1 GCA_028100865.1 Candidatus Pelagibacter sp.
TGAAGCTGGTGGGCCTCAAAAATCAAAACTTCATGCGGCACCATTAAGTCGAAATGCAAAAATTGGGATTTTACATGGAGCAGCATCTTATCTTTGTCAAAATAGTGAAGGACAAATCAATGACACAGAGTCGATTAGCGCTGGATTAGATTATCCAGGTGTTAGCCCTATTCATTGTTTTTTAAAAGATACTAAAAGAGCAAGATATACTTATGCAACTGATGAAGCGGCACTTGATGCACATGTAATGGTCACTAAATATGAGAATTTAAATCCAAGTCTAGAGCCTAGTCATGCATTTGCTGAAGCTATCAAAATTGCTCCAAAATTAAGCAAAGATACTATCATTATTGTTAACTCATGTGGTGATGCAAAAAAAGACAGAGATATTTTAAAAGAAAGATTGGGCAAAAGATAATGGCCTCACTAATTAATCAAGCATTTCAAAATGCAAAAAAAGAAAATAGACCTGCTCTACTAACTTATACTGTTGCAGGCGATAATACTAAAAAGAAGTCGTTAGAAATACTTAAGTCGATATCTAATTATGCAGATATTTGTGAATTAGGTTTTCCACATAACACCCCTATTGCAGATGGTGGTCAAATTCAAACTAGTGCATACCGTGCTATTAAAAACGGAATTAAAATTAATGATGTTTTCTCTATAGCAAAAGATTTTAAAAAATCTAAAAAAACTAAACCAATTATTTTGATGGGTTATTACAATATGATCTTTCAATACAACGAAAATAAATTTTTAGATAAATGTAAAAATGTAAAAGTTGATGGTTTAATAGTTGTTGATTTTCCTTATCCTGAAAATAAGAAATTTGCAGCTAAATGTAAAAAAAGAGGAATTAATTTTATTCAACTTGTTTCTCCGACAACTTCATCTGTAAGACTAAAAAAAATTATCAAAGATTCTCATGATATGGTTTACTATATTAGTATGCTCTCAACTACCGGAGGGAAACTAAAAGTTTCTCCAAGAAAAATACTAGAAAGATACGGTAGAATTAAAAATCAAAATAAATCCAAAAATGTTGTCATTGGATTTGGAATTACTGAAAAAACAATAAAATCTCTTAAAAAGGCAGACGGATTAGTAGTTGGAAGTGCAATTTGCAAAGAAATTTCAAACTCTATTAAAAAGAGACAAAATCCTGTCACAAATGTTACTAATATCGTGAAGAGATTAAAAAATAAGATTATATGAACTGGATTACCAAAATTATAAAAGCAGGTGAAAAGATTAAAACTGCTTTCCACGAAAGAGCTTCAAAAGAAGATATTGCTAAAAGTGACTGGACAAGTTGTT
Organism: Candidatus Pelagibacter sp.; assembly: GCA_028100865.1. Next base: position 1,321 of record JAOHJV010000020.1, read on the forward strand.
GTAGAGGTCCAATTCTTAAAAAAGATTTAGAACAAAACTTATGGGTTTGCCCAGATTGTAACAAACATCATAGAATTAAACCGAGCCAAAGATTTGATATTTTATTTGGTAAAAATAATTATGAAGTATTTAAAACTCCAATTCCAAAAGATGATCCATTAAACTGGACTGACTCAAAATCATATAAAGATAGATTAAAAGCAGCTCGTAAAAAAACAGGAATGGAATGTGCAATGATGGTTGTTTGTGGAACTATCAATAATATTAAAGTTACAGCTGTTGCATCAGACTTTGATTTTCTAGGAGCTTCAATGGCTGCAGCTGAAGGAGAGGCTTTTTTATATGGAATTCAACATGCGATAGAAAACAGAACTCCATTTTTATGCATTAGTGCTGGTGGTGGTATGAGAATGATGGAAAGTTTAATTTCATTATCTCAAATGACTAGAACAACCCTTGCAATTAATGAATTAAAGAAAAATGGTTTACCCTATTTAGTTTGCATTACTGATCCTACAGCAGGTGGTATTACAGCCTCATATGCAATGTTAGGTGATATTCATATTGCAGAGCCTGGGGCATTAATAGCTTTTGCAGGTGCAAGAGTTATTCAAGGAACAGTAAAAGAGGAATTGCCCGAAGGATTTCAAAGAAGTGAATACGTTGAAAAAACAGGTTTCGTTGATTTAATTGTAGAGCGTCAGGATCTTGCATCAAAAATAGGAACTTTATTATCAATATTGTTAAAGCAAAATTCTGTTATAAGTTCTGAGCAAAATGAAACTTCAGAAGATAGTCAGTCGCTTACAAGAGCTGCATCCTAAAGAAATAGATCTAAGTTTAGATCGTATTCAAAATCTCTGTCAAAGATTAGGAAACCCTCAAGATAAACTTAAAGCAATTTCAATTGTTGGTACCAATGCAAAATATTCAACAATCCAAGCAATGTTTGCAATTTTAAAAGAAGCAAATATTAAATGTAATATTTATACTAGCCCACACATAAAAAGTATTAATGAGCGGTTTGTTTTTAATAACCAAGAACTTAACGATGAAGAATTAGCAAATTTATTTGAAGAAATTGAAAGTGCTAACAACAATGAACCCATTACTTTTTTTGAGATACTAACTGCAGCTTATTTTTTAAAAGCTTCTCAATATCCAAATAATATTAATTTAATAGAAACTGGCTTATTTCATAGGTTTGACGCCACAAATATCTTAAAAAATAATCTAGCTAGTGTTGTAACCTCTATTGGACTTGATCATTTAGATTGGCTACCTGAAAATGAGCAAACTGTTGAAAAAATTATTTATGAGAAAACTTCAACTCTTTTAAACTCAAACATTATAGTTGCAAAACAAAGTTCTAAAGAAATAACAGAAAGCATAAGAAAAACCATCTCAAACAATAACTCTAACAAAGTATTTCATAATGAAAATTATAGTTTTACAATGAAAGAGAATGATTTCTTTTATTATGAAGACCAATTTGGAGGAATAAGATTACCTTTACCAAACGTTAAAGGTCAATTTCAATTAGAGAATATCTCAACAGCTATTGCAACTTTAAGAACTATAAAAGATTTTAATATTAAAGAAGAACATATCCAACAAGGGATTACAAAAATAAATAGTATTGCGAGACTACAAGAAATTAAATCTGGTAAACTAAAAGAGCTTGCAAAAAATCATCAACTTTTTGTTGATGGCTCTCACAATCCTTTGGGGGCAAAAGTATTAAATGAATATTTAGAAAGTTTAAATTGTAATAAACATATCATTCTTGGAATGATGGCTAATAAAGATCATAACGAATACATGAGTTACTTTAAGGATGTTAAAACCTTGACCACTATTGATATCCCTAATCAACCTAATTCTATTAAAGGAAAAGAGCTTAAAGATAAGCTAAATAGCTTCCAAAACATCAATTATAAAGAAAGTGTAGAGGATGCTATCAAGTCAATTCCGGTCAAGGAAAATGACATTATCCTAATCACTGGATCACTTTATCTTGCTGGAGAAGTATTGAACTTGAATTAGATATTTTTATCTAAAAATTCTTTCATGTGGCTTTCAGGAACTCCACCAACTTTTCTATCTACTTCAACACCTTTTTTGTAGATGATAACTGTTGGTACACCTCTAATTCCTGCAGCACTTCCAGTATTAATTCCACCATCTTCGATGTCTGCATAATAAAAACCAGCTTTATCTTTATATTCGTCTGAAAGCTTAGTCATTACAGGTACAAGAGCTTTACAAGGTCCACACCAAGCAGCTGAGAACTGAATAACTGAAATATCTTCGTTTTTTATTTTACTATCAAAATCTTCGTCTTTAAAATCATTAAGCATATATCTGATATAATTGATTCAATTTATTATTCAATGGGCAAAAACAGACTTTTTTTGGTTTATTAAATTATGCGTCTGAATACTTTTGCTCTAAATTCATCACATAATCATTAATTCCATCTAGAAATTTAAGCTTTTCATCGACAGTTTTAAAGGAGAACATCTTATCTTCATTTTCTCTAATCTCATCACACTCTGAATAAAAAGCAGAAACAGTCCACCATTTCTCCTTATTAGTACTCAAAATTCTTGAAGCTATTCGACGTTTAATTTTTTTGTGAACTTCTTTTGGTAAAATTTCAGGAGCTTCATTAAATATTAGACCATGGCCAAATGTAACTAGCCTTTCATCTTCAAATTTATCTAATAAAGCAAACTTTTCTTTCCAATCACCTGTATGAAATTTAGGAAATAAAGCTTGATCTTTAGCAGAGGTAAATCCTCCAGAATAAATAGATTCTTCTGGCTCAATATCCTCTTGTGAAGCAGTTTCCATTTTTTCTTCAGCAGCTTCTCTTAAAATATTAAAAACATTTTGTGAAAACTTTTCATTTGATTTAACTAATTCAGCTCTTTTTTTAATCAAGTTAGGATCAAGTTTACTATATGGTTCAACTTTCATACCAAAACTTTGATCTAAAATTATTGGAGCTTTGTTTGATCTAATAGTTCTTAAAAACTTAGGAGATTTTTTCATCTCTTTTTTTAAATCTTCATAATTTAATTTTTGAACAGCCTCAACATCAATTCTAAGATCTACCGCTTGACCCCATTTATAAACTGGGTGCATGCAAGCATTAGGGTGTAATGGAGCACATAAGTATAATCGACTTGTTCCATAAAAATATTCATTTAGAGTAAATATTTTTTCTTGCTTAACCATGTTCTCGACAATAACTTTACTACTTGTTTTAAAATATTCTTGCCAAAGTGTAGGTTGTTTTTGTTTAATTAAATCTAAAACCTTAACAGTCAGTTCAGTATCAAATAATGCTGAGTGAGCCCCAGCAGATTCAAATCCATTTAATCTTGCTAAAGACTCTAGTTTCATTGATTTATTTCCTTTAGGATTTAATTCAGTTTTTAAAACATCATCATCGATTGCAAATGCTGCCCTAACTATATTTAAAGCATCATGTCGAACATTTCCCTCTGTGTTTGTCAAATAAGGCTTTCTTAAAGATTTAAAAAATTCTTTTCTAATTACTTCATCATCAAAATTTATACTTGAATAACCTAAAAAGGTTGCTGGCGACCATTCTCTAAATTTTTGCTCAACTTGAGATAACATTTCATAATGACTTAAATTACCTTTAGTTAATAAATCTACATTTGATTTATTGATACAAAGAGCAGTGGCACTTGGAACCCTGTCTTGAGGTAACCTACATCTTGCTTGAAAACGTTCTTTTTCTTTGAAGTTTTCATCAAGTAAAATACCACCTATTTCAATAATAGTTGCCCAATCTGTTTGTGCTGAATCTGTTTCAATATCCCAAACTACGTAATTCAATTTGCTCTCCTTTGTGCATAAAATTGTTCAACTTTTTCTAAAAATTGTTTTTGATAATCTTTTAATCTGTCACCCTCAATTAAAAACCTTTGAAACATATTGTCTTTTGTACAAAGCAATATGACTGCTTGAGTAATATTAGATCCATGCACAGTGTTATGTGCTAATGCATAAGCTGCACATTGCAAATAATAATCATCAATCCATTCATCTTTTTTAGGCTTATTACTCTGTTTAAAATCAATAATGGTTTCTTTATTCTCATAAACACCAACACAGTCAGCAGCGCCTGCATATTTTCCTGGATAATATAAAGTTGCCTCACATCCCCAAATCTCATCTAGTTTATTTCTTAGTCCATTATCAATAATCTGGTCTGCCATCATCCGCTCTTTAGTATTGTCTCCTAATAAATCTAAATTTAATTTACCAAGTAAAAACTTTTCTAAATATTCATGCATAGAGCTTCCTCTGCTGCTTGCTTCACGTGTGATAATTTCAGCTTGTTTGTGGCCTACTCTTTGTTTCCAAGCTTGAAGAGAAGCTTTTTTTTCCTCAGACTCAGTTGCTTTTAAAATTGTTGTCACTGAAGGTAATCGTTCTTCATTTACAGAATAATGTCTTGAGCCATCAACTATTGATCTTGTAGATTTTGGATAGATATATTTATTATTCCACTGCATGTGATTTCTTATATTCTTTATTGGAGAAAAATAGAAATTAATTTTTTGCTTGTTTTGAGTGATCAACAAATTTTTCTACATTTTCAGTTTGAACAGCTTTTTCAAGTTGTTCAGGGTCTTTAATACTTTCAAGAGTTCTAGTAATTGATCTTGCATCTGTTCCAAATTTATCAACTACGGACATCGCTTCTTCTAATTTTTTTCTAAGAGAAACTATGTTTTCAAAATGCTTTCCAAATCTTGAACTAATTGTTTTTAAATGATTATAAATTTCTGTTGCTCCTTTTTGAACTTTTAATGATTGAAAGCCCATATGCAAAGACTGTAAGTAAGCAGAAAGTGTATTTGGACCACAGATTACAACTTTATGTTTTTTCATTAATTCTTGGGTTAATAATTCTTTAGTGCTTGGGTCTTGGTATTCAGTTAATTCTTTATATAAACTTTCAGTTGGTGCATAAACAATTGCAAAATCTGTAGTTTTTGGTGGAACAATATATTTCTCATTAACGCTTTTAGCCTTAGCTTTAAAAGCAGTCGCTAATTTTGCTCTAGCATCAGCAACAGCTCTTTTGTCATCCGCGTCATAACCATCGGTAATTGCTTTAAATTTTTCAACTGGAAAATGACTATCAACCGGAACTAAAACATCTCCCTGAAGCCTAATTGCAAACTCGACATTCTCACTTGTGTCTTCTTTCATCTTAACATTGGTCATGAATTGAGAGGCAGGTAATAAATCTTTAATCAATGCATCTAAGCTAAATTCTGCAAGGGTTCCATATTTTTTAACTCCAGCTAAAATTTTGGTGATCCCCTCTTGGCTTTGATTTAATAATTGAACTTGTTGGTTAAAGTTTCCAACCTTTTCATCTACTTTAGTTAAGGCCTCGGTCATATCTTTAGTGACCCCCGTAGACAGGTTATTAAACGAGGTCGACATTGATCCCAGTGACGTATTAATGGTATTATTAAGAGTATCTTTTAAATTCTGTATCTCAGTCTTTAAATTAGCTATTTCTTCAAATTCTTTATTTTCATTTTCATCTTTAGGCTTAGATCTTAAATTTAAATAAAGTATTGATAAGGCAATTCCAATTAATAAAACTAATAAAACAATTAAGATTATATCCATGATTCTAATAATTTATTTTATAGTAAAAATATGATTAATATATTTAATTATTTAAAACTTATTTAATGGAATTGTACTTAATCTTAAAAATTATATTTATTATAGGAGTAGTTATTACGCTCTATGCTGTCGCTAGAAACCTTGATATTATTAAGATTATTTTAATTTACTGGAAAGACCTAATTCTTAGAAAGTAATTTAACTAGTTTCTTAACTTCTGGTTTTTTTACAGATGATTTTGATGTCATCATACATGCTTCGGATTTTAATATTTCTCCATCCTTTAAAATACGAAGATTATTAGCTTTTAAAGTCTCACCAGTTGAAGTTATATCAGTGATAATTTCACTTGATCCAGTAAAAGGATAAGCCTCCGTTGCCCCTAAACTTCCAACCAATTTAAATTGAGTAACCCCTTTTGAAAATAAAAATTCTCTAGTCAAATTTGGATATTTGGTTGCAACTCTTAATCTTTTCTTCTTTTTATCTTTAAATTCAAATGCGATTTCCTCTAAATCTGCAACCGTTTGAACATCAATCCATGGATCAGGAATTGCAACAACCAAAGTTGCTTTTCCAAAATCATATTTTTTAGTTAGATTAATTTTATTTTGAATGTTTACTTCACTCTCTTTTAATAGATCAAATCCTGAAAAACCAAGATCTAATGAACCATCTCCTAGTCTTTCAACTATCTCTCTTGCATGGAGATATAAAACTTTAACATTTTTTAATTGTTTTATAGATCCTAATAAATCTCTTTCGCC
>JAOHJV010000021.1 GCA_028100865.1 Candidatus Pelagibacter sp.
TTAAACTATTTTTCTTTATTTCCTGACAACTAAAAATATGCTAGGATTTACATATTGAAGAGCGATACATAACTCATCGTTTTGTGAACATAGTGCTATTACGAAAGTGGGATCGATCGTCTTTTTTTAAATTAGAAAGTTTAAAGGAGGAAGAATGAAATTTGGATATTTTTGTAATACTACCAACTGGACACACAAGCCATATCACGAACTATTAGATGAAACTAGAGAAATCACAGAATATTGTGATCAGAACAAATGGGATTCTATTTGGTACACAGAACATCATTTTAACCATGAAGGAATGGAGTCGTTAACTAATCCACTAATGATGGGTGTTGATGCGGCAGCTAGAACAAAAGACATTAGAATAGGACAGGCTTGTAATGTAATCACTTTTCATAACCCAATAAGAATGGCAGAGGATATTGCTTTATTAGATCAATTATCAAAAGGTAGAGTTGAAATTGGAATTGGTAGAGGAATTTATGGAAGAGAAGCTATAAATTTGAATAAAGAAGCTGACATGAAAGACCAGGCGAAAAACTTTAGACTTTTTGAGGAAACATTAACTATTTTAAAAAAAGCTTGGAAAGAAAAATTTTTTAATCATAAAGGTGAATTTTATACATATCCAGCTCCAGATTATGTATGGCAACACGACATGAGTCCTCCAAACAAAGATTTAGTAAACCTTGAAACTAATGTTATGGAAAACATAAGTGTTCTTCCAAAACCTTATCAAAAACCTTGTCCCCCTATTCATCAAGTTGTGGATGGTATTCGATCTATCGAATGGGCTGCACAACAAGGTTTAAATATCATTATGTGGATACCAACAGTTAAGGCATTAAAAATTAAATTTGAAGCTTTCAAAAATGCAAAATCTGAAGCTGAAAAAAGAAACGTTCCTATGGGTGAAGGAATTTCACTTGTAAGAGATATGTTTGTTGCTGATACAATGGAAGAAGCAAAAGAAAAAGCTGGTGAACATATGGTAAACTACATGAGATGGGTTTGTCACTGGAGAGGACTAGGAAATCATATGGATCCAGGTGAAGAATTACCAATTACTAAAGGAAAGCTAGATTTACTTAGCTATGATTTTTTACATAAACGAAATATGCTTTTTGGAACTCCAGAGTATGTAATTGATAAAATTCATGAACTAAAATCTGAATTAAACTTACAAAATTTACAAGTTTGGTCAAATTTTCCTGGTATAAAACATGTAGATTGCATGAAAAGCATAAAACTTTTTACTGAAAAAGTAATGCCCCACTTTAAAGATGATGCTGATACTGAAGTCAAAAAAGTTTCGTGATCAAACCCCATAGAAAAATGACTGGTGGTGAAGCTGCCATTAAATCATTAAAGAAAGAAAAAGTTGAGTATGTCTTTGGTCTTATTGGCTCAGCTACAATGGAGATGTTTGATGCTCTTTACTATGAAAAAAAAATAAAATTTATTGGTGTAAGAGATGAGCGAACTGGAACTCATATGGCAGATGGGTATGCAAGAGCTTTAAATAAACCAGGTGTTATAATAGCTGGACAAAATGGACCTGGAGCTACAAACTTAGTAACAGGAGTAGCTCAAGCAAAAGCTGCTTTTTCCCCAGTAGTTGCAATTGCTGGGTCTTATTCCACAAAAGATAAAATGGAAGATGCATTTCAGGGGCTTGATCAACAATCTTTATTCACTCCAATTACAAAAAAAACCTGGACTGTTAAAAATTCAAAAATAATACCTAATGTTATGAGTGATGCTTTTAGCCTTGCAATGAAACCTAGAAGAGGTCCAGTTTGCGTTAATTTCCCAAGAAATATTTTGGCAGCAACAAATACTTACAAAATCAATACTAATAAGTCCTCTTTTGAAAGCGAGAGCAGTCTTAAAGGGGGCAATGAAAAAATAAAAAAAGCTGCAAAAGTTATAAATCAAGCCAGTCAATTTGTAATAATTGCTGGTGGTGGGATTAAATATACCGCTAAATATAAGGAAGTGATCAAACTTGCTGAATTATTAAATGTACCAATTGTTACGGCTGCAGGTCATGGGGATGCTATTCCTTTTAACCACAAACTTCATGCAGGGCAAATGGGACCTCGTGGAAACCCTGTTGCATCAAGACTTGTTAAAGAAGCAGATGTTATTTTAGCAATTGGAACTCGATTGGGCTTTAACTCTACTTTTTACTCATATGATAATATAAATAAAAAAGCAAAAATTATTCAAATTGAAATTGAAAAAAAAATGCTTGGAAAATATTTTCCAATAGTAGTTGGAATTAATTCTGATGCAGCAACAGCCACTAATCAAATATATAATGAAATAAAAAAACAAAAATTAAAACTAGATATTAAAAATTGGACTAATTTATATTTAAAAGAATAGAGACAAAGATAATCTTGGAAAAAACTTTCCTATTCAACCAAAAGGCTTATTCAAACAACTACGAAAAGTTTTACCAAAAGATACAGCTATTACTTTAGATGCAGGAACCTTATGCCTACAAGCAACAGATGCTCTAGAATATTATAATCCACCATCTTTATTTACACCACTAGATTTTGGTTTAGTTGGTTTTTCTTTTGCATGTGGTCTTGGAGTAAAAATTGCAAAACCCAAAAAAACTGTTGTGAGCCTTATGGGTGATGGTGGTTTTGGCATGACTATATCTGAATTAAGTACTGCAGTTGAATATGGAATAAACACAACAACTATTGTAATGAATAATCAAAGCTGGGGAGCAGAAAAAGCTTACCAAAAAGATTTTTTTGGGAAAAGATATTTAGGTGCGGATATTACTAGCCCTTCATTTGATAAAGTTGCAGAATTATATGGTGCCAAAGGTTTTAAGGTTAAAAAAATATCTGAAATAAATGAAGCTGTTAGAGCAGCAATTAAATGTAATAAACCTGCAGTAGTTGATGTTGATGTGGACCCTAGTGCACTATATAGTTTTAGAAGAGATAGTTTTAAACATAGGCAAAAATAAATGTCACAAAAAGATATTGGTAATAAAATTCCAATTTACAAATTAAAAGCAGGTAAGGAAGTTGAAGAATATTACGACGAATGGACCGTTGCAAATAAATATGACAAAGATATGGTTGATTGGAAATATTCTGGTCCTCAAGAAACTATAGATCTTTTTAAAAAACATATTCCTAACAAAAATATAAAGATTTTAGATGCTGGTTGTGGGACTGGTCTAGTAGGTGTTGAGCTCAAGAATAATGGATTTAATAATTTTGATGGAGCAGATTTTTCACAAAAAATGCTAGATTTGGTACCAGAAAATATTTATCAAAATTTATTCAAAATCGATCTTAATAAAAAAGTTGATATAAACGATGATGTTTATGATGGAATAACCTGCGTTGGAACTTTTACTTTTGGCCATGTGAACCCCCCTGCATTAGATGAAATGGTAAGAATTTGTAAAACTGGATCATTAATTTGTTTTACAATTAATATTGGAATTTATGAAGAATATGGATTTGACAAAAAGATCAAAGAATTAGAAGATAAGAATTCTTGGAAAATAATTGAATTCTTTAAATCAAATTATATTGCAAGCAAAGGAGTAAATGCTTGGTTAGTATTAGCTCAAGTAACTAAATAAAAAAATATGGATATTAATTTAAGAAAATTTACAAAATTTGTTGATAAAACTTTTATTGAAGGTGGTAAAAAAGCTAAGGAACCAGTTTTATTAGTCTCGGTTGCTGCAGTTTTTAAAAATCCATGGCATGGACAAGGTTTTGTTGAAGACTTAAGACCTACAATTCTAGATTTAGCACCAAAGCTTGGTGAATTATTAGTCCCAGAACTAATTAAAGAAATTGGATCTCCAGAAAAAATATTAGCGTACGGTAAAGCTGGTGTAGTTGGTTTAAATGGAGAAATAGAACATGCCTCGGCTTTTATACATACATTAAGATTTGGTAATAAGTTTAGAGATGCTGTTGGTGGAACTTCTTATTTAAGTTTTACAAATACTAGAGGATCTGCTGGATCAAAAATTTCTATACCAATGATGCACAAAACAGATTCGGGATTGCGGCCTTATTATTTAACTCATGAATTCACGATACATGATGCTCCATTCGATGATGAAATTGTTATAGCCATTGGTGGCGCTTCAAGTGGCAGAGCTCACGCAAGAACTGGTGACAGATATCAGGATATGAAAGAAATGGGTATCGAACCCAAGTAGTATTTGATGGTAACCGGAAATACTGCGTCAGGAACATTCTATGTTTTTAATAAAAAAGAGCAATCAATCCCAGTAGTTTTTATTCATGGGGTTGGCTTAACTTATGAAATTTGGCAACCTCAATTAGATTTTTTTAAAGATTATTCTAATCTTTCATACGATATTCTTGGTCATGGAAAATCACCTTTAACAAAACAAAATATAAGTTTTGATGATTTTTCAGATCAATTAATAGAATTAATTAACTTAAAATTAAAAAAATTCATTTAGTTGGTTTTTCAATTGGTTCTTTAATTGCTAGAAATTTTGCAACTAGATATGGCGACCGATTACAATCATTAATTCTTCTAGGTTCAATATATATAAGATCTGAGCAACAACAAAAAATAGTTAATGAGAGATTTAATCAAGCAAAAAAAGAATTAAAACTTTCAAGACAAGCATTGAAAAGATGGTTTACTGATAAGTATTTAGAGAACAACCCTGGTACATATGAAAAAATTAGATCAATTTTATCTGGAAACAATATGGCTAATTTTTTAAAGGTTTATGAACTATTTGTTACACATAAAAATGATGAAGATTTTGAAAAGATCTATTGCAAAACCTTAGTAATGACTGGAGAAAATGATATTGGTTCTACAATTGAAATGTCACAACAGTTAAACAATATAATTAAAAGTAGTGAATTAAAGATAATCAAAGATGGTAAACATCTTTGTGGTATTGAATGTGCAGATGATGTAAATTTAGCAATTAAAAATTTCGTAGACAAAAATGACTAAACTAAAACAATATAAGATGTTCATTAATGGAGAGTGGATTGACTCGGAAAGTAAGAAAACTTTTGAAACTTTAAACCCAGAAAATAATGAACCTTGGGCAATTGTTCCTGAAGCCAGTGCTAAAGATGTAAACAAAGCGGTTAATGCTGCGCAAAAAGCATTTGAGGGAGATTGGCCAAAATTACTTCCTAAAGAAAGAGCAAAATTTTTAAGAATGATTGGGCAACAATTAAGAGACAATGCCGAAATGCTAGGTGAGATAGAAACTATTGATACAGGTAAAATTATCAGAGAAACTAAAAAACAAGCAATTTATATCGCTGACTATTATGATTATTATGCCGGCCTTGCCGATAAAGTTGAAGGAACAGTGCTGCCAATTGATAAACCAAACATTCAAGCAATAACTACAAGAATTCCAATTGGTGTAATTGCAGCAATTATTCCTTGGAATTCACAAATGTTTTTAACAGCAACAAAACTGGCTCCAGCTCTAGCAATGGGTAATACTGTAGTTATTAAATCTTCAGAGCTTGCTCCTGCAGTTATGTTTGAGTTTGCAAAGCTTATTGAAAAAACTGGTATTCCTAAAGGAGTTGTAAATGTTATCACTGGATTTGGTGATCCGTGCGGAAAAACACTAACAACACATAATTTGGTTGAAAAAATTGCTTTCACTGGTGGTCCCGAAACTGCAAGACATATCATTAGAAATTCAGCAGATAACTTATCTGAAGTTAGTCTGGAACTAGGTGGAAAAAGTCCAGTAGCAGTATTTGATGATGCTGAGCAAGAAAATGCAATTAATGGAATTGTTGCTGGAATATTTGGTGCAAGTGGTCAAAGCTGTATAGCTGGATCTCGTCTTTATATTCAAGAAGGTATTTACGATGAATTTCTCGACAAACTATCTAATCGTGCATCTAAAATTAAAATTGGAACACCCATGGATCCAGAAACTGAAATGGGACCATTAAGTAGTTTTAAACAATTAGAAACTATTGAGAAAAATATAAAAGATACAATTGACCAAGGTGGAAAAGTTAAATGTGGTGGAAAAAGAGACTCTTTTTCTAACAAAGGATATTACTTCCCTCCAACAATTATTGAATGTGATAATCACAATTTACCTGTTGCTGAAAATGAGTTATTTGGACCTGTTTTATCAGTTATGAAATTTAATACAGAGGAAGAAGTGATTAATAAAATGAACGATAATCAATATGGATTATCCTCTGGAGTTTATACTAGTAATCTTTCAAGGGGAATGAGAGTTTCCAAAGCAATAAGAGCAGGAATAACTTTTGTAAACACTTATAGATTGATTTCTCCATCAGCTCCTTTTGGAGGTATTAAGGATAGTGGTTATGGTAAAGAAGCAGGAATCGATTCAATTAAAGACTATACAAGAGTTAAAACAACTTGGTTCTATACTTCTGATGAACCATCACTAGACCCTTTTTCAATTAGGTAATATTTTGTCTCCAAAACATACGGCATTAATTGTTTTGGTAATGTTTTTTCTTGGTAGCGCTTATCCCCTTGGTAAATTTGGATTAAATTCATCAATGAATCCTATTTTCTTTGGCGCATTAAGAATGGGCTTTGTTTTTTTATGTTTATTACCATTTTGTAAAATAATTATTCCTAAAAAAAAATATATATTACCTTTAATAGGATTTTCTCTTTGTATGGGTGCTGGAGTAAATATGTTTTTA